>NZ_JBVIAY010000018.1:35019-162844 GCF_055573695.1 Streptomyces sp. NPDC030143 | reverse complement strand
GCCACCCGCTACGACAAGACCGCCGAGTCCTACCAAGCAGCCGTCACCCTCGCATCGCTGCTGATGTGGGCGTGACATTTGACGACAACACCTAGGGAACCCCTACCGGTCGACACCGTCGCAACAGGCGTGACGGACGGCATCAGTGGCATCAGTGCCCAGATGATCGCCCGGGATGGACGTCGCTGCCCTCGGCGGATGTCGATGTGGGCTGCCCTTCTCCCCTCAAAGAACCGACCTGATGGTCAGGAGACCAGCCGTGACCCATGAGCCGCAACCGCAGCGCAGGAGCATCCTGAAGTTCGGCGGCGCCCTCGCCCTCGCCCCGGTGATCGCTCCCCTGGCCGGCGGGACCTTCGCCGGCCAGGCTGTCGCCGCCGAGGCCGCCGCCGCAGCGGCGTGGCCGACCCTGTCGCACAAGGCGCTGAAGTACCCCGTCCCCGCCACCGACTGGCAGTCGCAGGCGCTGCCGATCGGCAACGGCCGACTCGGAGCCATGCTCTTCGCCGACCCCGACGAAGAGCGCATTCAGTTCAACGAGTTGAGCATGTGGGGCGGTGCCAACGACTACGACAACGCCCTCGCGGGCAAGTCGGACAGCGCCTTCGACACCAGCGTGACCGGCTTCGGCTCCTACCGGAACTTCGGTGACGTCACCGTCACTTTCACTCCCCGCCCGAAGGTCACGGCGCCGGGCGGCCCGTACCGCACCTCCTCGACGGAGGGTCTCGACAAGTCCTACGACGGCAGCTCGGCCACCAAGTGGTGCATCGAGGGGCCCCCCGCGAAGGTGCAGTGGCAGATCGACCTGCCCAAGCCCGTCGCTGTCGCGTCCTACCGTCTGACGAGTGCCAACGACCGGCCGGAGCGCGACCCCCAGGAGTGGACGCTCTACGGTTCCGTGGACGGCACCACCTGGGCGAAGCTCGACAGCCGCACGCTGGCGGCACCCTTCGAGAGCCGCTTCCAGACGAAGGAGTTCACCTTCACCAACAGCACCGTCTACCGCTTCTACCGGTTCGACTTCGTCCCCAAGGCGGGAGTCACCCACTGGCAGGTGAGCGAGATCGCGCTGGCGGGCGACCCCGCCGGGGCAGGCTCGATGTACCTGTGGTCGCCGAGCGGGCACTCCGCGGGATCCGGCACCGCGGCCACGGACATCTCGCGTTCGGTGGACGGCGACGCGGCCACCGTCTGGCGGGTCGACACCGCCCCGTCGACCGTCGTCTGGCAGACCAACCTGCCGCGCGCGGCCGCCGTCACCTCGTACACGCTGACCGCCGCGGCCGACCGCCCGGTGGACGACCCCCGTCGCTGGGCGCTCGAAGGGTCGCAGGACGGGCAGGCATGGGTGACCCTCGACGCCCAGAGTCCCGGCGCGCCGTTCGCCGGCCGCGGCGAAAGCAGGATCTTCCGCATCACCAACACCACGGCCTACCGTGCCTACCGGCTCACGTTCACCCCCGGCGATTCGTCCACGGGCTTCCAGATCGCGGACGTCGTCCTGGAGGGCAGCGGATTCACCACGCGCACGTTGCGCACGTTCACCGACTACCAGCGCGCGCTGGAGTTCGGCGACGGTGTCCACGTGACCCGCTACGGCGCGCCGGGCAACCGCGTCCTGCGGGAGGCCTTCGCGAGCCGGGCCGCCGACGTCATGGTCTTCCGCTACACGACGGAGAGCGCCGGCGGCCTGTCCGGAACGATCTCCCTCAAATCCGCGCAGGGGGCCACGACGACGGTCGACGCCACCAGCCGGCGGATCACGTTCCGCGGGACCATGGCCAACGCCCTCAAGCACGCCTGCACCGTCCAGATCGCGCACACCGACGGCACCTTCAGCGCCGACGGGTCGGTGCTCCGGTTCAGCAAGTGCACCACTCTGACCCTGCTGCTGGACGCCCGCACCAACTACAAGCTCGACGCGGCCGCCGGCTGGCGCGGGGCCGATCCGGAACCGGCCATCGCCACCGCGCTCACCAATGCGGCCGCCAAGACCTACGATTCCCTGCGCACCGAGCACACCGCTCAGGTCCGCGACCTGATGAACCGTGTCTCCGTCACCTGGGGCACCTCCGACGACGCGGTTCTCGCGCTGCCGACCAGCGCCAGGCTGGCCCGGTACGGGGCCGGCGGCAAGGACCCGAGCCTCGAGCAGACCATGTTCGACTACGGCCGGTACCTGCTGATCAGTTCCTCGCGCCCCGGCGGCCTGCCCGCCAACCTCCAGGGCGTGTGGAACGACAGCAACTCACCGGCCTGGGCGTCCGACTACCACACCAACATCAACATCCAGATGAACTACTGGGGAGCCGAGACGACGAACCTGCCGGAGTGTCACGAGGCGCTCATCGGGTTCGTCCGGCAGGTGGCGGTGCCCAGCCGCGTGGCGACCCGCAACGCCTTCGGCAGCGGCGTGCGTGGCTGGACCGCCCGCACCAGCCAGAGCATCTTCGGCGGCAACGGGTGGGAGTGGAACACCGTCGCGAGCGCCTGGTACGCGCAACACCTCTACGAGCACTGGGCGTTCACGCAGGACCTGGACTACCTGCGCACCGTGGCCTACCCGATGATCAAGGAGATCTGCGAGTTCTGGGAGGACCGCCTCAAGGTGCGCGCGGACGGCCTCCTCGTCTCGCCCAATGGCTGGTCGCCCGAGCACGGGCCGCGCGAGGACGGCGTCATGTACGACCAGCAGATCATCTGGGACCTGTTCCAGAACTACCTCGACTGCCAGGCGGTGCTCGGGGTCGACACCGCCTACCGGACCAAGGTCGCCGACATGCAGGCGCGGCTCGCGCCGAACAAGATCGGCAGCTGGGGTCAGCTCCAGGAGTGGCAGGAGGACATCGACAGCCCCACCGACATCCACCGCCACACCTCACACCTCTTCGCGGTCTACCCGGGCCGCCAGATCACCCCCAGGACACCCGCTTTCGCGGCAGCCGCCCTCGTCTCGCTCAAGGCACGGTGCGGTGAGAAGACCGGCGTCCCCTTCACGGCGGCCACGGTGTCGGGCGACAGCCGCCGCTCGTGGACCTGGCCCTGGCGGGCGGCCCTCTTCGCCCGCCTCGGCGACGGACAGCGCGCCCAGACCATGCTGCGCGGACTGCTGAGCTACAACACGCTGTCCAATCTGTTCTGCAACCACCCGCCCTTCCAGATGGACGGCAACTTCGGCATCTCGGGCGCCGTGACGGAGATGCTCCTGCAGAGCCACGACGGCGTCATCCACCTGCTGCCCGCCCTCCCGGACGAGTGGAAGGCAACGGGTTCCTTCACCGGGCTCCGCGCCCGCGGCGGTTACCAGGTCGACTGCGAGTGGCGGGACGGGAAGGTGACGACCTACAAGATCGTGGCCGACCGGGCACGCGGCACGGGGAGCGTCACCGTGCGGGTGAACGGCACCGACACGAAGATCACGCCGGCCGCGCCCTGAGGGCGACAACTGCTCACGGTCACATCGGTCAGGGCGGCGGTGGGCCGCCGCCCTGACACGGGGGGACGTGGCCGCCAGTTGCTCGGCGGGCTGAGGGCCGTGCTCACCGAGGGTGTGGACGACCCACTCCCACTGCTTGTCCTGCGGACGTTCGCCGTCCTGAGCCTGGACGTGGGTGAGATGGGCGAGCGAGGCTCCGCCTCCGGGCGGCGACCGGCCGGGCGGGCGCCGGGGCGTGGGCGACGACCGACGATCGCGGGTGCGTCACGGTGCTTCGCGATGCCGGTCACGCTCTCGTTCGGGTCCTGGTGGGCGGCCGGTCGGCAAGAAGGCCGGCGGAGTGGTGGTCGCGTACAGCAGCGGTAGCCGAAGTGGGCGACATCCCCCGTGGTGCATTCCTGTGGCGACTCGTGGCGCTCCCCGCGCATGCGCCTCCCTCAGGCCGCCAGGTAGCGGCGGACATGACCTCAGGCCCACTACGTGGCCGCGACGACGATGATGTCCAGCGTCCGCGGACCGTGCACACCCTCGACCCGGTCGAGCTCGATGTCACTGGTTGCCGAGGGACCGGACACCAGCGTCAGGGGCCGGTACGGATCGAGTCGGCTCAGCGCCTCGGGCACGTCGGGGGCGATCTGGTCCTCGCGGACCAGGCAGATGTGCTGGTCCGGCAGGAGGGTCAGGGCCCGGCGGCCCTGGCCGGGGCCGTGGTCGAGGATGACGGTCCCGGTGACGGCGATGGCGGTCGCGCTGGTGGTGAGCACCGCGTCCACCGCGTCGAGCTGTCCTGGCGTCAGCGGTGGAGTGTCCTCCAGCAGCGTCCAGGGTCCCTGGGGGATCAGCTCGTCGGGCAGGCCCGGCGGTACGACCAGCGAACGTGCTTTGGTGCGTGCCAGGGCGTCTTCGACGGCGGCAGCGGCACGTGCCGCTGGAACGCGGACCACCGTGGCGCGGTATTCGGCGGTGCGTTCGCTGAAGAGTTGGACGATGTCCGGCCCCGTGTGGTCGTTGCGGCGACGGTGCGGGGGTGGTGGGCCGCCGGGGTTCTCGGAGCGGGGTATGTCGGTCAGTGCGTTCCTGACCGCCCGCAGCACGGTGTCGCGGCCGCTCATCGGCCTCCCTCTTCTTCCGCCGTCGTCCGGCCTCGTGTTTCGTTCACGGTTCTGGTGCGGCGCCACCACGCGCGCAGGGACTCCCGGGCTGGTGCCGGCGTGTCCCGGGTGCCGGTCCAGCGGGTCAGCGGACCGGGCAGGGCACCGATGAGGCCATCGCGGGCGACGAGTCGGGCGCCGAGCGCGGCCAGCCGGTGGGCTGCCGCGAGCCGCTTCGGGGAGGACATGACCCATCCGGCGGCCTTCATGGCCAGCGCCTCGGCGGTGGGCAGGAGCCGGCTGCGACGCCGGGCCTCCACGGCCTCGGCACGCAGATGGACCAGCACCTCCGGAATGTTGATCTTCACGGGGCAGGCGTCGTAGCAGGCGCCGCACAGGGTCGAGGCGAAGGGCAGTGAGGCCGCGTTCTCCACTCCGACGAGCTGCGGGGTCAGTACGGCTCCGATCGGTCCGGGGTACACGGATCCGTAGGCGTGGCCGCCGGTGCGCTCGTACACCGGGCAGACGTTCAGGCAGGCCGAGCAGCGGATGCAGGACAGGGCCTGCCGGCCCACCTCGTCGGCCAGGGTGGCGGTGCGGCCGTTGTCGAGCAGCACCAGGTGGAAGTCCTGGGGGCCGTCGCCTTCGGTGACGCCCGTCCACAGCGAGGTGTACGGGTTCATCCGCTCGCCGGTCGAGGACCGTGGCAGCAGCTGGAGGAAGACGTCCAGGTCGGCAATGGAGGGCAGGACCTTCTCGATGCCCATGACGGTGATCAGGGTGTCCGGCAGGGTCAGGCACATCCGCCCGTTGCCCTCCGACTCCACGACCACCACCGTGCCGGTGTCGGCGGCCGCGAAGTTGGCGCCGGAGACGGCCACCTTGCACCGCAGGAACTTCTCGCGCAGATGCAGCCGGGCGGCTTCGGCCAGATCGCGTGGATCGTCGCCGAGGCCGTCGGGGGCCGGTCTGCCCCACTCCCCCATCTCCCGCAGGAAGATCTCCCGGATCTCGGAGCGGCCCCGGTGGATGGCGGGTACGAGGATGTGGGAGGGGCGGTCACCGCCCAACTGCACGATGAGCTCGGCGAGATCGGTCTCGTAGGCGCGGATGCCCGCTTCGGCGAGCGCCTCGTTGAGGCCGATCTCCTGGGTGGCCATCGACTTGACCTTGACGACCTCACGCTCACCGGTCGCCTTCACCAGATGGGTGACGATGCGGTTGGCCTCGGCGGCGTCCGCGGCCCAGTGGACCGTGCCGCCGGCGGCGGTCACCGCCTTCTCCAGCCGCAGCAGATGATGGTCGAGGTGGCGCAGGGTGCGGCGCTTGCTGGCCGCCGCCCTCTCGCGCAGCTCCTCCCAGTCGTCGAGTTCGGCGGCGACCGCCAGCCGCTTGTCGCGGATGGTTGCGGTGGCACGGCGCAGGTTCGCGCGTAGTCGGGTGTCGGCGAGCGCGGCGCGCGCGGCCTCGGGAAAGGCCGGCGTGCCCAGCCATACGACGTTGTCGGCGCCGCTCACCGTGTGTCCCCTTCCGTGGAGGCCAGGATCTCGGCCAGGTGCCTCGTGCCGACGCCGGTGCGGAGCCGGGACAGGCCGCCGCCGATGTGGGTGAGGCAGGAGTTGTCGCCTGCGCAGAGGATTTCGGCGCCGGTATCCTGCACATGGCGCATCTTGTCGCCCAGCATCGCGTTGGAGACCTCCGCGTTCTTCAGGGCGAAGGTGCCGCCGAAGCCGCAGCAGGACTCGGCGTCGGGCAGTTCGACGAGGTCGATGCCCTTCACGGCGCGCAGTAGCCGCAGTGGCCGGTCGCCGACGCGGAGCATGCGCAGCGAGTGGCAGGTCGGGTGGTAGGTGACGCGGTGCGGGAAATAGGCGCCGACATCGGTGACGCCGAGGACGTCCACGAGGAGTTCTGACAGCTCGTACACCGTTGGCACCACCTGCTCGACCGACTCGGCGAGGGCGGCGTCCCCGTACTGGGCGGCCACCAGCCGGTGGTGGTCGCGCACCATGCCCGCGCAGGACCCCGACGGGGCGACGACGGCGTCGTAGCCCGCGAAGACCTCCGCGAAGCGGCGGACCATGGGCAGCGTCTCGGGGCGGTAGCCGGTGTTGAAGTGCATCTGGCCGCAGCAGGTCTGGGCCTGCGGGAACTCCACCGTGTGGCCGAGGCGCTCCAGCAGTTCGGTGACGGCGCGGCCGGTGCGGGGGAACATCGTGTCGTTGAAGCAGGTGATGAAGAGGGCTATGCGCATGGGGTTTCCTGAGGCGGGGCCGGCCGTGCGGTGACGGGCAGGTCGTAGGTCCGCACGGCGGTGCCGGTGAAGACGTCGTGGCGTTCGGCCGGTCGGAGGCCGGCCGTCAGCTCGCGAGCGACGGTGATCACTTCTGCGTACGTGGCGGCGAGCCGGCAGACGGGCCAGTCGGAGCCGAACATCAGCCGCCCGGGCCCGAAGGCGTCGAGCACTGTGTCGGCGTACGGCATGAGAGCCGCGGTGGTCCACGAACCCCAGTCGGCTTCGGTGACCATGCCGGAGAGTTTGCAGACGGTGTTGGGGAGGGCGGCGAGGCGGCGGATCTGCTGCGCCCAGGGGCCGAGTTCGCCGGAGGCGATGGGCGGCTTGCCGAGGTGGTCGAGGACGAAGGTCAGGCCTGGCAGGCGCTCCGCAGCCGCGGCGGCTGCCGCGAGCTGGTGGGGCTTCACCACGAGGTCGTAGACGAGTCCCGCCTCGGCGACCGCGGAAAGGCCGTGGAGTACGTCGGGGCGTACGAGCCAGCGTGGGTCGGGCTCGCTCTGCACCTGGTGGCGGATGCCCACCAGGTGATCCCCTCCGGGGCCCGCGCGCAGCCCCGCGAGAGTGTCGGCGATGTCGGGGGCGGTCAGGTCGGTCCAGCCGACGACCCCGGCGATCAGGTCACTGTCGGAGGCCAGGGCCAGGAACTCCGGGGTCTCCTCCGGCACGGTGATCGTCTGCACGAGCACGGTGGCGGTGACACCGGCCGCGCGGGCCTGAGGCGCCAGGTCGGCGAGGGTGAAGTCGCGTCGCAGCGGGGCGAGTGCGTCTCCGCTGATCCAGTCCTGGTCCCGGACGGACAGGTCCCACACATGGTGGTGGGCGTCCACGATGCCGGGCACGGTCTGCGGACCGGTCACAGTTCCCACACCACGGGGAGTGAGGCGTCCGCGCCCTGCGCGGAGTAGTCGTGGACGACGTCGAGCAGGTCGGCCATCCGGGCCTGCCAGGCAACGTTGACGGGCAGCTTGTCGAGTTCGGCGATCATCGCCTGGTAGTCCTCGACCTCCAGCACGTGGAACAGGTCCGTGCCGCTGCGCCAGATCGTCCACTCGCTCACCCCCGCGGCGCGGATCGCAGCGGTGAGTTCCTCTGGCACCTCGCGGTGTGCGGCCTCGTACTCCTCGATGCGGTCGGCGCGGACCTTGGTGTGCAGGGCGACCCTCATGACGGCTCCTTCGACGGCGTGGCTTCCCGGATCGGCACGGCTTTGCCGTTCGGCGCGGCCACGGGGACGGGGGTGTCCGGGTTCAGCAGTCCCTCGGCGCGCAGTTCGTCCCACAGGGCGTGCGGGACGGGGCGCCGCAGTTGCTCCACCGTGTCGCGCACCTCCTGGGGGGAGCGCGCGCCGGTCAGGACGCTCGCGACCGCTCGATGGCCGAACGGGAAGCGCAGCGCGGCGGCCCGCAGCGGCACGCCGTGGTGTTCGCAGACCGCGAGGAGCCGCAGTGCCCGGTCGAGGACCGGCTGCGGAGCGGGCGCGTAGTCGTATGTGGCGCCGGGCCGGGGGGCCGTCAGCAGCCCGGAGTTGAACACCCCGCCGATCACCACGCTACGGCTGTGGGCGGCCGCCTCCGGAAGCAGTTCGGTGAGCCCGTCCTGTTCCAGGAGCGTGTAGCGGCCTGCCAGCAGCACCACGTCGATGTCGGTCTCGCGCAGGAACCGGGCGGGCAGCGCGGACTGGTTCATACCGACGCCGATCGCTCCGATCACACCTTCGGCACGCAGCCGCTCCAGGGCCGGGTAGGCCTCGGTGAGGGCCTGGTCGGCGTGGTCATCGGGGTCGTGCAGCAGGACCACGTCGACGTGGTCGAGGCCCAGGCGTTCGAGACTGGCCTCCAGGGAGCGCAGGACTCCGTCGGCGCTGAAGTCCCAGACCCTGCGGTGGGTGGCCGGTACGGCGAAGCCGTGGGCGAGGTCGTCGCCCGCGCCGCCGTCCCGGTTCGGCACGAGAAGCCGGCCCACCTTGGTGGAGAGGGTGTAGGTGTCACGGGGGCGTTCGCGCAGCGCGGCGCCGAGCCGCCGTTCCGACAGGCCGAGACCGTAGTGGGGAGCGGTGTCGAAGGTCCGGATGCCTGCGTCCCAGGCCGCCTCCACCGTGGCGTGGGCGGCCTCGTCGGTGACCGGGTGGAAGAGGTTGCCGAGGGCGGCACAGCCCAGAGCCAGTTCCGAGACCGGTACCGAACTGCCGCCCAGCGTGGTGGTCCTCACGACCGCTCCACCGGGCGCAGCCGCAAGCCCTGCATGCCGCCGTCCACCGCGAGCGCGGTGCCGGTGACGGACGCCGCGGCGGGACTGGCCAGGTAGACGATGGCGGCGGCGACCTCGTCGGCCGTCACCAGGCGTCCCAGGGGCTGGCGGGCGTTGAGGGCCGCGCGCTCGGCCTCGGGGTCTTCGGCCGCGTCCAGCAGCCGGGAGACCCATGGCGTGTCGGCGGTCCCGGGGTTGACGCAGTTGACGCGGATACCCTCGCGGACGTGGTCGGCGGCCATGGCGAGAGTCAGTGAGAGGACCGCACCCTTGCTGGCGCAGTACAGGGCACGCTGAGGCAGGCCCGCGGTGGCGCCGATCGAGCATGTGTTGACCACCGCCGCGTGCGCGGAGCGGCGCAGGTGGGGCAGGGCGGCACGCGTGGTGCGCATGATGCCGAGGACGTTGACGTCCATCACCCGGTGCCACTGCTCGTCCGGGTTGTCCTCGATGGTGCCCACCGCGCCGATGCCCGCGTTGTTCACGAGGATGTCCAGCCCACCGAGCCGCTCTACGGCCTGTTCCACGGCGGCGCGTACGGAGGCGTCGTCGCTCACGTCGGCCCGGAGACCGATCAGCGGTTCGCTGACGCCGCCGGGATCGAGGTCGAGCACGGCCACTGCCGCGCCCTGCGCCGCGAGTGAGCGTGCCGTGGCCAACCCGATGCCGGACGCGCCCCCGGTGACGACAGCCCTGAGTCCTGACAGACCGGTCATGCCACCTCCTCCGATCCAGCGAGGTCGGCGGCCCAGAAGGTGCCGTCCGGGTAGCGGTATTCAGCAAGAGATTCGGCGTGCATGGTGGCGGAGAAGCCCGGGGTCAGCGGCGCGGTGTAGTGGCCGTCGCGCATCACCACGGGCGCCGTGAAGTGCTCATGGAGGTGGTCGACGAATTCGATGACGCGGTTCTCGGTCGTACCGGACAGCGCCAGGTAGTCGAACATCGACAGGTGCTGCACCAGCTCGCACAGGCCCACTCCGCCGGCGTGCGGGCACACCGGCACGCCGAACTTCGCGGCGAGCAGCAGGATCGCGAGGTTCTCGTTGACCCCTCCCACCCGGGCCGCGTCGATCTGGAGGACGTCGATGGCGCCGGCCTGCAGGAGCTGCTTGAAGACGATGCGGTTCTGCACGTGTTCGCCGGTGGCCACCTTCACCGGGGCGACGCCCCGGCGAACGGCGGCGTGGCCGAGGATGTCGTCGGGGCTGGTGGGCTCCTCGATCCAGTAGGGGTCGAACTCGGCGAGCGCATTGGTCCACTCGACGGCCTCGTCGACGTTCCAGCGCTGGTTGGCGTCTATGGCGATGCGGACACCGTCGCCGACGGCGGCGCGGGCGGCTCGCATGCGGCGGACGTCGTCGTCGAGGTCGGCGCCCACCTTCAGCTTGATCTGGGTGAAGCCGTCGGCGACGGCCTGCTTGGCCAGCCGGGTGAGCTTGTCGTCGGAGTAACCGAGCCAGCCGGGCGAGGTGGTGTAGCCGGGGTAGCCGCGGTTCAACAGCACGGTCTCGCGCTCGTCGAGTCCCTCGCGGCCCTTGCGCAGGAGGGTGAGGGCGTCCTCGGGGGTGAGGGCGTCGGCGATGTAGCGGAAGTCGACCTGCGAGACCAGCCACTCGGGGTCGGCGTGGGCGAGCAGCCGCCACAGCGGCTGCCCGGCGCGTTTGGCGGCCAGGTCCCACACGGCGTTGACGACCGCGCCGATGGCCATGTGCATCACGCCCTTCTCGGGACCCAGCCAGCGCAGCTGGCTGTCCCCGATCAGGTCGCGGTTGACCGAGCCCGGGTCGGTGCACAGCTCCTCCACGGAGCGGCCCACGAGGTGGGGCCGCAGGGCGCCGATCGCGGCGACCTGGACGTCGTTGCCGCGTCCGATGGTGAAGGTGAAACCGTGGCCCTCGTGCCCGTCGCCGGCGTCCGTGCGCAGCACGACATAGGCGGCGGAGTAGTCGGGATCCGGGTTCATCGCGTCGGAGCCGTCCAGTTCCCTCGAGGTGGGGAAGCGGACGTCATAGGTGTCGACGGCGGTGATCCGGGCGGAGGTGGTAGTCAAGGCGGTGCTGCCTTTCACGCTTGGGCGAAGGTCTGGCGCTGGCTGCCGAGGCCGTCGACGGAGAGCTCGACGGTGTCGCCGGGGCGCAGGAAGGGAGTGCCGGGGAGACCCAGGGCCACACCCGCGGGCGTACCGGTGTTGATCACGTCGCCCGGCTCCAGGACCATGTACTGGCTCAGGTACGCCACGATGTGGTCGACCGGGAAGATCATGTCGCTGGTGTGGCCGTCCTGCCGCTTCACGCCGTTGACGCTCAGGTGCAGGCCGAGGTCCTGCGGGTCGCCGACCTCGTCGGCGGTGACCAGCCACGGGCCCAGCGGGTTGAACGTCTCGCAGGACTTGCCCAGGTCCCACTGCGGCGAGTACTCGAGCTGGAACTCGCGCTCCGAGACGTCATGGCTGATCGCATACCCGGCGATCACCGCCCGCGCGTCCTGGGGGCCGTCGAGGTAACGGGCCCGCCGTCCGATGACGACGGCCAGTTCGACCTCCCAGTCGGTCTTGACCGAGCCCCGGGGGATCAGCACCTCGTCGTACGGGCCGACGACCGTGCCGGGGTCCTTCATGAACACCACCGGGCGCGGGGGGATCGCCGCGCCGGTCTCGGACGCGTGGTCGCGGTAGTTGAGACCGACGCAGATGACCTTGCCGGGACGGGTGACGGGTGGGCCGATCCGCAGGCCGTCCTGGCCGAGCTCGGCCAGTTCCCCCGCTGTGACGGCCGCGCTAGCCCGGTCCACTCCCTCAGAGGCGAGGAAGACACCGTCGATGTCCGGGGTCACAGAGGACAGGTCCAGCAGTCGGCCGTCGTCGGTGAGGACAGCGGGCCGCTCCTCACCGGGGGCGCCGACTCGTAGCAGTTTCACTGGGGGGCTCCCTTGCCATGCGCGTTCGTCTGGATGGTGGTCGGCCGTAGGGGCGGGCCGCCTGCGGTGCCGGACCGGACATGTCAGCGGGCTTCGCTCACCCGCATCGAAGTCATCGGATGTATGGCGCACGGCGACCTTAGACGCTTGGGATCGCACCTGACAATGGACTCCTTGGATGTATTTCGTCGGCGCTGGCAATCAGGCGCCCATAAGGGAAGATTCACCGTGCTCGCGCATGGCCACGAGGTCGATACGCGAGCTGCCATCCGATGAATCCAGGGGCTGAGCCGCAAGGACCACCTTCCCTGGTGAGAGCAAGAGCTCCAGGCATCCCAAGGCCGCCCGGAGAGCGGTGCAGCCCTCGAACGCCCGCCCCCGCCTCCGCCCCCACCGGCCCAGGCGGCCCCGTTGTTGAATTGTGAGCTGCCCGAGGTCGCATCGCCCGTCACCCACGGTACCGAATCTCTGCAGCTCACAGAGGGTGCCAGCGGGAAGTCGCGAGGTCGGAACGGTTCCTTCGTGCCCCATGGCGTGATGTCACGCAAATCTCTGACGGCGAACTCTTGTCAACGTCAGCAACGTCGTCGTAACGTCCTCGACGTCCGGGATACATCGGAGGAATGGTTGCACCTTCAGTGCGCCCATTCGGCTCACTTCCGTGCAGCCGCTCAGCCTCCGCATCCTCGGTCCCCAGCCACCCCTCACACTCACCCCTCAGGGCATGATCCGGCGCGTTCTGCGCGCCGGATCGGCAACTGCCCGTCCGGCGACCTCGCCCCTCCCCCGCAGGCAGGTACGCCCTCCCCACCGTTGCCCTGCGGCCCCAGTGCCCTGGCTAAGGAGAGAACACGGCATGAACCTCGCTCGCACCCGTTCCACCGCCGCAGCCGCCACCGCCGTGCTCGCGGTACTGGCCCTCGCCACCGCGTGCAACCGCGAAAGCACCGACTCGGTCGGCTCGGGCGGCGACAAGCCCGCCATCGGGATCGACCTGCCGCGTTCCGACTCCGACTTCTGGAACTCCTACGCCGAGTACGTGAAGAAGGACATCAAGTCCGACGGCATCAACGCGCTGCCGATCAGCAACTCGCAGAACGACGTCACCAAGCTGGTCGCGAACGTGCAGGTGTTCCAGAACACGGGCGCCAAGGCCGTCGTCATGGCGCCGCAGGACACCGGCGCCGTCGCCTCCACCCTCGACACCCTCGCTTCGAAGAAGATCCCCGTGGTCAGTGTCGACACCCGGCCCGACAAGGGCGACGTCTACATGGTCGTGCGCGCGGACAACCGGGCGTACGGCACCAAGGCCTGCGAGTTCCTCGGCGAGCAGCTCGGCGGCAAGGGCAAGGTGGCCGAGTTCCAGGGCGCCCTGGACTCCATCAACGGACGCGACCGCTCGGAGGCGTTCGCCGAGTGCATGAAGACCAAGTTCCCCAAGATCAAGGTCTTCGAGCTGCCCACGGACTGGAAGGGTGACGTCGCCTCCGCCAAGCTGCAGTCGCTGCTGGCCCAGCACCCGGACCTGAACGGCATCTACATGCAGGCCGGCGGCGTGTTCCTGCAGCCCACCCTGGCACTGCTGGAGCAGAAGGGCCTGCTCAAGCCCGCGGGCGAGAAGGGGCACATCTCGATCGTCTCCAACGACGGCATCCCGCAGGAGTTCGACGCCATCCGCAAGGGCCAGATCGACGCCACCATTTCCCAGCCCGCCGACCTCTACGCCAAGTACGCGCTCTACTACGCCCAGGCCGCGGCCGAGGGCAAGACGTTCAAGCCGGGGCCGACCGACCACGGCTCCACCATCATCAAGCTCCCCAACGGCTTCGAAGACCAGCTGCCCGCCCCGCTGGTCACCAAGGACAACGTCGACGACAAGTCCCTGTGGGGAAACAACGTCGGCTGACGACCCGCATCTCCCACCCGCCGCGCCGGGGAACGCGCAGCCCTCGTTCCCCGGCGCCCGGGTACCCGCCCGCGCCCCTCGGCTCCAGCCTCCGTACACGAAGGACGGTACCCACCATGGCGGACACCGCCACCACCCCGGCGGCCGGCTCCGGAACCCGGGCCCCGGTCGCCGAGGCGACCGGCATCAGCAAACGGTTCGGCGCCACCGTCGCGCTGCGCGACGCCCGCATCAGCATCGCCGAGGGCGAGTCGCACGCCCTGGTGGGACGCAACGGCGCCGGCAAGTCGACGCTCGTGTCCATCCTCACCGGTCTCCAGCAGCCCGACACGGGCTCACTGCGCTTCTCCGGCGCGCCGGCGCCCGCCTTCGGCGACATCGACGCCTGGCGCTCGAAGGTCGCCTGTGTCTACCAGCGGTCCACCGTCATCGGTGAGCTGACCGTCGCCGAGAACCTCTTCCTGAACCGGCAGAGCCCCGGCGCGGTGCGCCCCATCCGCTGGAAGCAGCTCAGGCAGCGTGCGCAGGAGCTTCTTGGCGAGTACGGCGTGGCCGTCGACCCCGCCGCACGGGCCAGGGACCTGACCGTCGAGCAGCGGCAGTTCGTGGAGATCGCCCGCGCGCTGTCCTTCGGCGCCCGTTTCATCATCCTGGACGAGCCCACCGCCAAGCTCGACGCCCGCGGCATCGGCCGTCTCTTCGACAAGCTCCGGGACCTGCAGGAGCAAGGCGTCGCCTTCCTCTTCATCTCCCACCACCTGCAAGAGGTGTACGACCTGTGCACCACGGTCACGGTCTACCGTGACGCGGCCCACATCCTGACCGCGCCCGTGGCCGAACTCGGTCACCGCTTGCTCGTGGAGGCCATGACCGGCGAGGCGGCCTCGGCGGCCCCCAGCTCCGCGAGCGCGTCCGCAGCCGCACCGGCCGACGGGGCGGAGCTGCTGCGCATCGACGCGCTGAGCCTGCCCGGCACCTGCGAGGACCTCTCCCTCTCGGTGCGCTCCGGCGAGGTGGTCGGGCTCGCCGGAGCGGCGGCCAGCGGCAACGTCCAGGTGGGTGAGGCCGTCGCCGGTCTGCACCGCGCCACGAGCGGCCGCATCTCGGTCGGCGGCAGGAACGTGCGCACCGGCAGTGTGCCGTCCGCCCTGGCCGCCGGAGTGGGTTTCGTTCCCGAGGACCGGCATCTGCAGGGCCTGGTCAACAACCGCAGCGTGGCGGAGAACGCGACCCTCACCGTCACCGACCAGCTCGGCCCGTTCGGCGTCGTGCTGCCCGCCCGCACCCGGGCCTTCGCCCAGCACATGATCCGTGACCTCGACATCAAGACCCCGACGGCCGCGACCCCGGTCTCCGCGCTCTCCGGCGGCAACCAGCAGAAGGTCGTCGTCGCCCGCGCGCTGGCCACCGACCCGCACGTCCTGGTGGCCATCCGCCCCACCAACGGTGTCGACGTCAAGTCCAAGGAGTTCCTTCTCGGCCGGATCCGGCGGGCCGCCGACGAGGGCAAGGCCGCGCTGATCGTCTCCGACGAACTGGACGACCTCAAGGCCTGCGACCGGGTCGTGGTCATGTTCCACGGACGGGTGGTCGCCGAGTTCGACCGCGGCTGGAAGGACGAGCAGGTCGTCGCCGCCATCGAGGGCGTCGCCAACGCCACCACCCCGCCCGCCGCGTCCACGGCGTCCGGCACTCACCAGCACGGAAGGTAGACATGTCCGCCACCACAGATGTCACGCAGCCCGCACCGAGCACGACGGCGCCGGCCTCGGCGGACACCGCCCGGCGCCGGCTCGGCCTCGGCCGTTTCCGTGAACTGTCCCTGATCCCGGCCATCCTCGTGCTGGGCCTGATCGGTTTCATCGTCTCGCCGGCCTTCCTCACCGCCGACAACCTCATCGGGGTGGCGCAGCAGTCCACCGAGCTGAGCCTGCTCGTCCTCGCCACCGCTCTCATCCTCATCTGCGGGCGGATGGACCTGTCCCTGGAGTCCACCATCGGCGTGGCCCCGGTCATCGCCGTATGGCTCGTCCTGCCGACGAGTGGGGGGCGGTTCGACGGGCTGGGGCTCTTTCCCGAGTGGACGGCCATCCCGCTGTGCCTCCTCGTCGGGGTCGCGATCGGCGTCCTGAACGGCTTCCTCATCCTGAAGCTGCGGCTCAACGGGTTCATCGTCACCCTCGGCGGTCTGACCATGCTGCGCGGTCTGCAGGTCGCCCTCTCCGAGGGCCAGTCGATCGTGGACCTGCCGTCCTCGTTCACCTACCTGGGCAAGGCGTCCTGGTTCGGCGTCCCGGCCGCCATCTGGATCTGCGCGGTGCTGTTCGCGGCGGGCGGCAGCGCGCTGGCCTGGCTGCGGCACGGGCGGGCCCTGTACGCCATCGGCGGCAACGCGGAGGCGGCACGCACCGCCGGCATCCGCGTCGACCGGATCGTGTGGGTGGTCCTCATCCTGGGCAGCCTGCTGGCCGCGTTCGCCGGCATCCTCTACAGCGGGCACTACGGCTCCATCTCGGCGACGCAGGGCAGCGGCTGGATCTTCCAGGTCTTCGCCGCGACGGTCATCGGCGGGGTGAGCCTCAACGGCGGCAAGGGCTCCGTGTTCGGCGCCCTCACGGGCGTCCTGACCCTCCAGCTCGTCGTCAACGTCATGACCCTGGCGGGCGTACCGGCGCTGTGGAACCAGTTCCTGAACGGCGCCATCATCATCGTCGCCCTGATCATCTCCCGCTTCGCCTCCGGCGAGAAGCAGGAATAACGGCGGCCCGCGCGCCGCTCCGCCCCGGCCTCGGTACCGCGGGCGGAGCGCGCTCGCACATTCCCCCGGCACAGGAAGGCACTCACGTGGCACTCACCGACGTGGCGATGGACAAGATCAAGGCGATGATCGTCGCCGGTGAACTGGCGCCCGGATCCCGCCTGCCGAAAGAGGAACTCCTCGCCGCCCAGCTGGGCCTGTCCCGCAACTCGCTGCGCGAGGCCGTCCGCGCGCTCACCGCGATGCGCATCCTCATGGTGCGGCAGGGCGACGGAACCTACGTATCCAGCCTGGAGCCCCACCTCCTGCTGGAGACGCTCTCCTTCGCCTCGGACGTCTCCCAGGGGCGGACCGCCCTGCAACTGATCCAGGTGCGCAGGCTCCTGGAGCCGCAGGCGACCGGGCTGGCCGCCGCGCTGCTGACACCCGAAGACCTCCGAGAACTCGACGACATCCTGGAGCAGTCCAAGTCGGCCGCCACCGTCGAGGAGTTCGTCGCCCATGACATCGCCTTCCACACGAGGATCATCGAAGCCGTCGGCAACCCGGTGCTTTCCATGCTGCTGCGCGTGCTGTCCACCAGCACCCAGCGCGCCCGCATCGTCCGCGGCAGCCAGACCCGGCGTGCCGTGGACAACGCGCACCGGGACCACCGGCAGATTCTCGACGCGCTCCGGGCACGCGACGCCCTGCTGGCCGCCTCGGCCGCCACGGTGCACATCACCGCCGTCGAGCAGTGGCTGGCGACCAGCCTGACCGATACCCCTGAGGAACCCCTCACCGGCTGACCGCCGTACCCGCCCCGCTCCCGCCACCGCCCGATCCCCCCTCCCACGCCGGCCTGCGGCGGGTCACCAACGGCGGGTCACCAACTCCCCCAAGCGCCGCAACCGGTAGACGCTCGGCGTTATCCACGCCGACGGGCGCCGCCCTGGTGGACCGGGGCCCCCCGAATTCCTCACCCTCCTGAAGGAGCATCAATGCCGCTGTTCCGCTCCAGAGCCGCCGGCCTGTCCGGTGCGCTCGGCACACTGGCGGGGCTCATATGCGCCACGCTCTCCACGGCCGGCCCGGCGTACGCCGCCACGCCGACCCTGCTGTACGCCTCTCCCTCCGGCTCCGGCAGCACCTGCTCGCTGAGCGCGCCGTGCAGCCTGGACGGCGCCAAGAGCAAGGTGGCGGGCCTCGCCCCCGGCATGGCCGCCGACATCAACGTGTATCTGCGCGGCGGCACCTACCGCCTGTCCCAGGCGTTCGCCCTGGGTCCGTCCGACTCCGGCCGCAACGGCTTCAAGGTCGTCTACGCCGCCCACCCGGGGGAGAAGCCCGTCCTGAACGGGGCGACCAAGGTCAGCGGGTTCACCGTTTTCGACAGCGGAAAGAACATCTACCGCGCCTCCGTGCCGGCCGGCACGCAGAGCCGGCAGCTGTTCGTCGACGGAGTGCGGGCCCAGCGCGCACGCGGTCCGCTCAACCCCTCGGGCTTCACCCTCTCCGGGTCCAGCTTCACCACCACCAACTCCACCTACACGTCGTTCACCAACGCCTCCTCCGTGGAGATCGTGCACAACAACGCCTGGAAGCACATGCGCTGCCCCCTGGCGAGCATCACCGCGCCCAGTGGCGGCGGGTCCAGCCTCAACGTCGACCCGACCTGCTTCCGGAACAACAACACCTCGGTGCCCAACCGGGGCTTCCCCTTCAACGGCGCCGGACTGCCCAAGCTGACCGCGATCAGCTACGTGGAGAACGCCTACCAGCTGCTCGACTCCCCCGGCGAGTTCTACCTCGACAGCTCAGCGGGGTTCCTGTACTACAAGCCGCGCAGCGGTGAGGACCTCAGCACCGCCGACGTGGAACTGCCCACCACCGAAACACTGCTGAACGCGAAGGGCACGCCCGGTCACCTCGCCCCGGTCAACGACACGGACCCGGCCATCACGTACACCGGCTCCTGGAGCACCTCCAGCGGGCGTGGCCTGGGTGACCTCTACAACGACGTGCACACCACCACGACCAACGGCGACTCGGTGAGCTACACCTTCACCGGTACCGGGATCGACGTACTGTCGGAGACCCACAGCGACGGGGGTGGCATCGACGTCTACATCGACGGCGCCAAGGTCCAGAGCGTCTCCGCCGCCGGCTCCCCCCGGCTCGCCCAGCAGGTCGTCGCCTCCGTCAGCGGCCTGGCCAAGGGCCAGCACACCATCAAGCTGGTCAAGACCGGCGGGACCTCCATGCTCCTGGACGGCTTCACCGTGGTGCCGGACGCGATCACGCCCGTCCACGACATCACCTTCCAGGGCCTGACCTTCGCCTACACCACCTGGACGCTGCCCTCCACGGCCGGCTACATCGACAACCAGGCAGGCGTGCTGTGGGACCCCGGCAACAACAACGCCCCCATCCGCATCCCCGCCGCCGTCCAGGTCCACCGCGGCTCGGACATCACCTTCGACGACGTGGAGGTCACCCACACCGGCGGCACCGGCATCGACCTCGCCGACGGCACCAAGAACTCGACCATCACCGGCAGCTACATCCACGACACCTCCGGCGGCGGCGTCTCCGTGGGCGAGGTGGACGACTACTACCTCACCGACACCAGCCGCATGACCACCGGCGACACCGTCTCCCAGAACTGGATCTCCGACGTCGGCCAGGACTACTCCGACGCGGTCGGCATCTGGGCCGGCTACACCCGCGACCTGACCATCTCCCACAACGACGTCGGCCACACCCCCTACTCCGGCATGTCGCTCGGCTGGGGCTGGGGCTACGCCTCACCGTGCTCCATGCAGTCCGCCCAGGGCCTGACCACCTGCCAGCACGGCACCAACTACGCCGGCGACAACAAGATCCTGAACAACCACGTCCACGACGTGATGAACATCCTCCAGGACGGCGGCTCCATCTACACCCTCGGCGGCCAGGGCAACGGGGACGGCTCCACCACGTCCGTGCTCGCCGGCAACCTCGTCGAGGTCGGCAACCGCACCAACAACCGGCTGTACCAGGACGAGGGCAGCTCGTACTGGAACACCTACAACAACGTCGCCCGCCTCGGCGGCAACAACTGGATCGGCATGTGGACGCCGACCATCCACGACATCAACATCCACGACAACTACTCCGACACCGCCGCCGTCAACAACAAGGGCACCAACATCACCTTCAACCAGGCCACGATCGTCTCCGGCGGTGCCTGGCCCTCCGCCGCCCAGGCCATCATCGACGCCGCCGGCCCCGACGCCGCCCACCAGCCGCTGACCGGCAGGATCGACGACGACGACACCGCGATCTCCTACACCGGCAGCTGGACGGCGAACGGCAACCGCGGCTTCGGCGACTACGAGGACGCCCTGCACTCCACGGCGACCAACGGCGACACCGCCTCGCTGACGTTCACCGGCACCGGTATCTCGGTCATCGGCGAGAAGAACAGCGACCAGGGACAGGTCGAGATCTTCCTCGACGGCACCTCCATGGGCCTGGTCGACACCTCCGCCACCACCCGCCAGGCCCAGGCCGTCATCTACAGCACCAGCGGACTGACCGCGGGCAGCCACACCATCAAGGTCGTCAAGCGCAGCGGCAGCCGGGCCACCCTGGACGGCTTCCAGGTCACCGGCGTGTACAACGACACCGCTTCCTCCATCGCCTACACCGGCGCCTCCTGGCGCTCCTACGGCAACCGGGGTTTCGGGGACTACAAGGACGACGTCCGGGCCGCCACGGCCAACGGCGACTCGGTCACCGTCACCTTCACCGGCACCGGGATCAGCCTCGTCACCGAGACCAACTCCGACGAGGGCACCATCGCGGTCTCCCTCGACGGCACCTCCCAGGGAACCGTCAACGCGTTCTCCGCGAGCCGCCATGCCCAGCAGACCGTCTACTCCGTCAGCGGGCTACCGGTCGGACGGCACACCCTCACCCTCACCAAGACGGGAGGCAACTGGCTGGTGATCGACCGGTTCGACGTGCGGTGACCGCACGGCGGCCACCGGCCGCACCACACCGCCCGTGCCGGACCCACCGGCACGGGCGGTCCGCACCGCAGCGGCATCCTGGGACGCGCACGCCGGGCCGCCGGCCCCCACCGCCCGTCCCAGGCCCCGCAGCCGGGCACTACTTCATGCCCTCGGCGGGCCGCTCGCGTGAAAGCAGCCCCAAGTTGAATCAGCCGACGGCCACCACAACGAGGGCCCTGCCGTGATCCAGCGGAACAGCAAGGTCTTCATGACCTTCTCGGCCGCCGCCACCAGTGCCGTCTACTGCATGGGCATGCTGACCGCCTCCGCCTCGGACGACCTGCTCAGCGCCTCGTCATGGGCCAAGAACCCGAACCCCGTCTTCGCCAGTTTCGCCGCCACCAGCCAGTACGGCCCCGGCCACAACCAGTTCACGGTCTCCGAGGACGGCAAGTCCGACATCCTCGTCTACCACGACCGCAGCTACAAGGACATCAGCGGCGCCCCGCTCAACGACCCCAACCGCCGCACCCGCGTCCAGAAGATCTACTGGAAGGCCGACGGCACCCCCGACTTCGGCATCCCCGTCGCCGACGGCCTCACCCCGATCCGGCTCTCCTCCTACAACTTCCCCGACCGGTTCATCCGGCACTGGGAGTACCGCGCCAAGATCGAGGCGAACGTCGCGCCGCTGGCCGACTCGCAGTTCCGCGTCGTCACCGGACTCACCGGCACCGGCACCGTCTCCCTGGAGTCGGCCAACTTCCCCGGCTACTTCATGCGCCACAAGAACAACGAGGTGTGGGTGGAGAAGAACGACGGGACGTCGCTGTTCGCCGGCGACGCCTCCTTCACCGCCCGCGCCGGCCTCTCCGACTCCGCCGGGGTCTCCTACGAGTCGTACAACCTGCCGGGCCGCTACATCCGCCACTACAACTACCTGCTGCGGGTCCAGGCCCTCAGCACGGCGACCGACCGGGCCGACGCCACCTTCTACACCCAGTGAGCCACACATACGGCCCGTTATCCTTCGGCAGGCTCCGACCCCACGGGACGGAGCCCGCCGCACCTATTGGCACACTGTCACACCGCTCGCGTGGCGGCCTTTCCCGCATCCCTCAAGGCCGTGAGGCAGGCTCTGCTCGCTCCTGCGAGTGATCGCGGGCTCGGGCCCCGGGCCCGCTCGGTCCTGCGGGTTAGCCGCTCATGCGACCCATTGCGTCGAAGTCCGCCGTCACCGCGGCGGCTGCCGTCCTGCTCCAGACTCCCAGCGCGTCCGCGTCGGCCCCGGTGAGCACAGACCGCACCAGCCGGGACCTGACCATCTCGACCAAGGGCGACTGGTGGACGTCTACCTGGACAACGTCCTGCGGGCCACAGCACGCCATCACTCCACGGGAACCGCCACCCGTAGGCCCCACCAGGCTGGACAACTTCCCCGCCATAGATCCGATGTGTAGCGCTCCCATTCATCGAGCTGGTGACCCCTCAGGGGCTAGCATATCGCCGGAAAAGTCCTTCTTAACGTTGTTCTTTGGATTGGTATCGCCACAGCTGTAGACGCGGCCACTGCGCTTCATCTATAAATCCATCGGATGTCTTCTGGAAGTTGAAGCGGAACACGGCCGCCGCGCCGGTGTTCCGCTCCTTACACCCTGCTCTCCCTCCCCCCGACACATGGAGCCGCACCATGTCCTCTGCCTCCCTCAGCAGACGTTCTCTGATGAAGGCCGCCGCCCTTGCCGGAGGAGTGGCGGCCTTCGGGCTGCCGCAGGCCCTGTGGCCCTCCACCGCCGAGGCGTACACCGTCCCCTCGAAGATGGACTGGTGGTACCAGGCCAGGTTCGGGATGTTCATCCACTTCGGGTCCTACTCGTATCTCGCCAGGGGCGAGTGGGCGATGGACCAGCAGCGGTGGAGCAAGGCGAGCTACCAGACCCAGGTCAGCCAGAAGTTCAACCCGAGTCAGTTCAACGCCGCCGCCGTCGCCGAACTGGCCAAGAACGCCGGCATGAAGTACCTCGTGATCACCGCCAAGCACCACGAGGGTTACGCGATGTGGGACTCCGACGTGGCGAGCTTCACCGACACCACCGGCAGCAAGCTGTACAACCTGCACGACTACAGCGGCTTCCAGACCGACCTGCTCGGGGACCTCAAGAGGGAGTGCGAGAGCCGTGGGATCAAGTTCTGTCTGTACTACTCGATCCTCGACTGGAACCATCCTTCACAGGTCGACCGCTTCCAGGGCGGTTTCACCACGATGTCCTCGCAGGCCGCCCGCACCGCCTACATCGCCGACATGAAGGCGCAGCTTCAGGAACTGCTGGACCGCTACGACCCGGCGCTGCTGTGGTTCGACGGCGACTGGTCCGGCGAGCCTTCCAGCCCCACCCTGGAGGACTGGTGGCTGGAATCGGACGGCGTCGACCTCTACAACTGGCTGATCGCCCGCAAGCCTGACCTCATCGTCAACGAACGGGTCAAGCGGGACCTCGGTCTCGGCGACTACGCGGTCGCGGAGTTCGGGGTACCCGCCAAGCCGATGGACCGGCAGTGGGAGAAGTGCTCCACCATGAACGGCTCCTGGGGTTACAACGCGGGGTTGGAGACCCGCTACAGATCACTGAAGGACATCGTCCAGGAACTCGTCACGGTGGTCTCCCGGGACGGCAACTACCTGTTGAACATCGGCCCCACGGGTGAGGGCCTGGTCACCGCCGGAACTGAGACCGTCCTGAACGGCCTGGCCTCATGGATGTCGACGTACAGCGACAGCATTCACGGCACCAGCGGCAGCCCGTTCGCCACCGAACCGGCGTGGGGGAAGGTCACCAAGAAGAGCGGCAAGCTCTTCGCCCATGTCTTCACCTGGCCGACGAACGGCCAGCTGCGGATCCCGGCGCTCGACAACACGATCCGCCGCGTCTATCTGCTGAACAACCCCTCGGTCGCGCTCCAGTACACCGTCAGCGGCGGCACCATCAACGTCACCGTGCCGGCCACCGCGCCGGACGCCAACGTCTCCGTGGTGTGCGTCGAGGTCCAGGGCATGCCCATCAGGGTTTCCGCAGCGGTGTTCTCGAACGTCAACTACCAGGGCAGCGGCGCCGTTCTTCCGCTGGGCAGCTACACCTCCTCTCAGCTGTCCGCCGCCGGCCTGGGGCCCGCCATGGCCTCCTCCCTCCTGGTACCCGACGGCTACCAGGTGACTGGCTACTCCGGCGACAACTTCACCGGCACCGCCTGGACGTTCACCTCCAACACCCCCGACCTCGTGGCGACCGGCAACAATGACGCGATCAGATCACTGAAGGTGACGTTCAGGGCCGACAAGTACTACCGCCTGACCAATGTCACGAGCCGCTTGGCGCTGGACAGTGGCGGCAATGTCGCCAGCGGCTCGAACCTGAAGCAGTGGCAGCCGATAGACCACGCCAATCTCCAGTGGCAGGCGATCGAACTCGGGAACGGCTACTACAGGCTCGTCAACCGCACCAACGGCATGGTCGCCGACGGCTGGGGCTCCACCACCAACGGTGACCCGGCCCGGCAGAAGGCCTGGGACGGCAGCAACACCCAGCAGTGGCAGATCACCCACCGCGGCCAGGGCCAGTACTCGATCGCCAACCGCAGCACGGGACTGGTCCTCGACAGCGGCGGAAGTGTCGCCTCAGGGTCCGTGACCAAGCAGTGGACGTGGCAGCAGAGCACCAACCTGCTGTGGACGTTCAGCCCGGTCGCCTGACCGGCGCCATCCCCTTGACCCACCTTCCCGCCCGGTCGGAGCTGCGGCACACGACCGGGTGGGAAGCGTTGCAGGACGGCAAGCCGGTGCCCTCGGAACGCGCTGGGCCCGCACTCCGTCGACGAACAGCGGCTGTCAAAAAAACGGTGAACCCTCTGTCCTTGGGTGCCCCGCTCAGGACGGGCTTCTCGCCCGGGTAGGCGGCGTGAACCACCTTGAAGCCGTTGCGCCCGGAGTCGGACGCGCCCAGGGCGAACGCCTGGGACAGGCGGCAGGTGCCGCCGCGCAGGTAGACGTCGTCGATGCCGGCGGCCATGGCGGGGGTGAGGCCCGCCACCTTGTTCTTGGCGCACCGGACGTCAAGCGGCGCTGAACTACCAGGGCCGCGCCCTGGAATGCGACATCCGTGTCGAAATTCTTTGGGGGTCCGGTCCGTTCACCCCGGAAGCGAGGAACCCCGGCCGACGTGCGGCCGGGGTTCCTCAAGGTGGTGGGTCGGTCAGCGGGTGGGTTCGCCTACGTCATGGACGGCTCGTCCACGCGTCGGTGGGCCGCCCCGCGTCGCGATCACCGTTGAGCGGGCGGGTCAGCGCTGCAGGGTGAGCAGGCCGGGCCGGTACGGCAACGACAGGTAGCCGGTGCCGTCCGATGAGGGAGACCTGCCCTGGTAGAGGAACTGCAGGTTGCAGGGGTCGATGGTCATGGTCTGGTCGGAGTTGACACGGATCATGTCACCGTGGCTGATGTCGTTGGTCCAGGTCTGGTTGGTGTTGGCCTTGCCCGCGAAGGGGTTGCTCTCGGTGCCGGCCTGCTCGGTCCACCTGTCCTTCAGGCTGGTGGCGGTGAAGGAGCGGAAGTAGCGCCCGTTGGCACCCCGCGCCTCGACGATCATGAGGTACTGGTTCTGGCCCTGGACCTTGTAGACCTCCGGGGCCTCGAACAGGCGCTCCTCGGTGTCGCTCATGACCGTCTCGTACGACGAGCCGAAGCTGCTCGGGAAGTTCGCGAGCGGCATGGTCGACTTGAAGATGCCGCCCTTGTCATTGGCGAAGAACAGGTACATGTTCTGGTCGTCGGCGATCAGGGTCGGGTCGATCGGGCCGCCGACGGGGAGGCTGCCGGTGAACAGCGGCTGCGGCGCGGACCAGCTGTTGGGGTTGGTGGGGTCGCTGGACGTGCGGTAGGTGAAGGGCCAGGCGGTGTCCCACCCGTTCGAGGCCATCACCCAGATGTTCTTGGTCGAGAGGTAGAACAGTTCGGGCGCGATCACCGAGCCGCTCACCTTGCTCTGGGTGGCTGTCCCCATGTCCGACCAGTTCGTGAAGGGACTGAACATCGTCGCGCCCCACGCCTTTCCGTCGGAGGTGGTGGCGTAGACGAGGTTCTGGCCGTTGATCTTCGCGGTGGTGAAGTCCTTCACCGCGAGCGCCCCGTTCTGCGGCTGCGCCAGCGGACCGGTCGAGGACCACCGGTACGTCGACGGCAGGGCACACGTGGTGGACGTCCCGGACAGGCCGGTCCACTTCTGGTTGTTGCTGCCGGTGCAGTTCCACAGCTGTACCGCCGTGCCGTTGGCCGTGGCGCCGCCGCTGACGTCCAGGCACAGCCCGGACTCCACGGCGACGATCGTGCCGTCGGCGTTCGCCCGCCACTGCTGGTTCGTGCCGCCGTTACAGGACCAGATCACCGGCCGGGTACCGGCCGTGGTGGCGTGGCCCGGAACGTCCAGGCACTTGTTGCCGAAGACGGTCAGCTGGTTGTTGTCCGTCAGCGTCCACCGCTGGTTGGTACCGCCGTTGCAGTCCCAGATCTGCACGTTCGTGCCCTCGGTCTGGCTGGCGCCCGGCACATCGAGGCACCGGTTGGAAGCGACGCCGCGCACGGCGCTGGTGGTGGCCGCCTGAGCGGGGCTGGCGAGGAGCGTCCCCGCCACGGCGGTCAGGGCGGCAACGGTAGCGGCGAGCACCGCAGACGGGCGGTTGCGGCTGAAACTACGTCTGTGCATGCGAACCTCGTCATCCTTTGAACTGGCGGTACCGGTTCGCCCGTCAGAGGCTGTCCGGAATCCGTCGGGGTGCGGCCCTGATGCGTTCGGTATTACGAACGAGGGTCGAAGTGTCGATCGACTGGATTTTAAGGTTCCGGTGAACTGCGTCAATACTTTTCACACGATTCGCGAGCCGCAATCGCAGATTGAACCAGTCGGCTTCGGGTTCCGTGGTTTATGCGGGTCTTTTGTCGTGAGGGGGAGGTAGCAGTGCGGTGCGGGCGCGGGCACGCGATGGGGCGTCCGGCTGTCGGCTTGGTGGCCGTTCCCGCCATCAAGGTCATGGACGTCGCCCGGATGCCCCTGACCACACCCGGCTTGGCCCGGGGGACGCTACGACTGCACCTGCGCGGGCAGCCGCACACCGCCTGCCTCGACAGGCCGACCCTTCTGGATGAGTGGCCGCGGACGCGGCAGCAGCGATGGCCCGCTTCGCCCGACCCCCGTCTGCTGATCACGACGCACTCGGCGCAGCACCCCGCTCTTCCACCCGTCAGCTACTGCGCACAGCGCCGCGCGTTCGACCAAACCATGATCACTCCGCGTCAGATGTGGAGAGACCGGGTACCGGACGAGGCCCGGCACACCGCCGACCCGGTGCATCCGGTGCACCTCTTCGGCATCCATACCGGAACCGCTGTGCGCTTCGTCCACGCCGCCCACCCCGACAAGGCACTGCCCTCCATCCCCTGATCAAGAACCGCGCGGCTCACGTGGGAGGCGGCTGCCCGCCGTGGCCCATGTCTTTCCGGTGTATTCAGCCACTGATCCGCGCGTGGCGGCCTTCGGGCGCGGCCGACGCAGAGCGCCTTGAGGGAACGCTGCTGGCGTCGACGGCGACACGCAGCGTACGTTTGGCATAGGACAAACTTTGGCATAGGACGAATCCATCGTTTCGTGTGGAGCTGATCGCGTGCGCATCAGGGGCACTACCGCGGCTGAGATCGCAGGGAGTGTGCGGGACCAGGTGACATCAGGCGAGCTGGTGCCGCGCTCGAGCCTGCCCCCGGTGCGCGCGCTCGCGGCGCAGCTGGGAGTCAACCGGAACACGGTCGCCCTTGCTTACCGGCGGCTCGTCGAGGCCGGAGTTGCCGAGACGCGGGGTCGCGGAGGGACGGTGATCGCGGCGGTGCCGCAACTCGCGCGCGAAGGCGTCGCTGTCGGTGGCGACCACGTCGACCTGGCCAGCGGCAACCCCGACCCGCAGCTGCTGCCCGACATCCTGACCGCCGCCCGGCGCGGCGAGTACAGCCAGCCGCTGTACGGCGGGCCCGCCAACGACGCCGGGCTGGACGCCTGGGCGCGTTCCGACTTCGCCGAGGACATCGATCATCCGTTCCGCACGCTGGTGACCCATGGAGCGGTGGATGCCACCGAACGGCTTCTGACCGCTCACCTCACCCGCGGGGATCTGGTGGCGATCGAGGACCCGTGCTTCCTGGCGAGCATCGGCACCCTGCGGCTGAACGGCTACCGCTCCGCGCCCGTGGGGGTCGACGGCGCCGGCATGCGCCCCGACGCTCTGCGGGCAGCCCTTCAGGCCGGTGCCCGCGCGGTCGTCTGCACACCCCGGGCCCACAACCCCAGCGGCGCGAGTCTCACCGAGGAACGGGCGGCCGACCTGCGGGCGATCCTGGCGGAGCACCCCCAGGTCCTCGTGATCGAGGACGACCACTTCTCGGCCGTCTCCGCGCGGCCGTACCACCGGATCACGCCATCGAGCAGCGCACGCTGGGCGTTGGTGCGGTCCGTGTCCAAGTTCCTCGGACCGGATCTGCGTCTCGCCCTCGTTGCGGCCGATGCCGAGACCGCCGCGCACCTGGAGGCGCGGTTGAGCGCCGGCACCACATGGGTCAGCCGCCTTCTGCAGCACATCACCCGCGAACTCCTCCTCGATCCGCACGTCCACGAACTGCATGAACGGGCCCGCGAGGTCTACGCACAGCGCAGCGGCCTGCTCGTCGAGCGGCTGCACGCCCACGGCATCGACGTGCCGTACCGGCCCGACGGGCTGAACGTCTGGGTCGAGCTCGACGTCGACGCACGGGCCGCGGTCACGGCCCTGGCACAGCGGGGTTGGGCGGTGCGGCCAGGCCACCTCTTCGCGCCGGATCCGGCCGTCCATCAGGGCGCGATCCGGGTCACCGCCTCCACCATCACCGAGCCGCAGGCCGAAGCTTTCGCCGCCGAACTCGCAGCGGTCGTCGCCGAACTGCGCGCTGCGGCCAACTGACCATCACCCATTCCCACCCACTGCGAGGAGTCATCGTGTTCCGCGGTCTGAGCGCCTTCCCCCTCACCCCCACCGGCGAGCAGGGCATCGACACAGCGGCGTATGCCGCGCTCGTCGCCCGCCTCGCCGCCGCCGGCGTGGACTCCATCGGCGCGCTCGGTTCCACCGGCGGCTACGCCTACCTCACCCGGGAGCAGCGCGCGCACGCCGCGAGGACCGCGGTCGAGGCCGCCGCCGGGGTACCGGTCATCGTCGGTATCGGCGCGCTGCGCACCTCGCACGTGCTGGAGCTGGCCGAGGACGCGCAGAAGGCGGGCGCGTCCGGAGTGCTGCTCGCCCCGATGACGTATCAGCCGCTCACGGAGGACGAGGTGTTCGGTCTGTACGAGGACGTCACCCGCGAGCTCTCCGTACCGCTGTGCGTGTACGACAACCCCGGCACCACGCACGTGCACTTCACCGACGAACTGCACGGCCGCATCGCGCAGTTGCCGAACGTCGGCTCGATCAAGATCCCCGGTGTGCCCGACGACCCGCGTCAGGCCGAGCTCCGCATCGACGCGCTGCGCAAGCTGATCCCCGGCACGGTCACCATCGGGGTGAGCGGCGACTGGACGGCTGCCCGCGGCTTGAACGCCGGGTGCGACGCCTGGTACTCGGTCATCGGCGGCACCTTCCCGCAGACCGCCCTCGCCCTCACCCGTGCCGCCCAGGCCGGCCACGCCGCAACGGCCACGGAACTGTCCGAAGGGCTTGAACCGCTGTGGGCGCTGTGCCGCCGTCACAGCAGCCTGCGCGTCATGTCCGCCGCCGCGTCCCACCTCGGCCTGACGGGGGAACCGAACCTGCCGCTTCCCCTGCGGGGCCTGGACGAGACCGCCCGCCGCGAGGTCGTCGCCACACTGGACGCCCTCCGGCTCACCTCCTGAGCACCGACCACATGAGCCACCAGCACACAGCACGCACACCGAGGACGCCGGGAGCACCGACCGCGCCCGGAAGAGGCAGCGGCGGCCTGGCGCGCTACGTCATCGCCGCGGCCCTCGCCCGCACCGCCGATGGCGGAGCCGTGGTCGCCGTCGTCCTCCTCGTCACCTCATCCGGCGGCCCCGGGACACTGGCCGGAGTACTCGGCGCCTGCATCACCGCCCCGCACCTGCTCGGCCCCTTCGTCGCCCGGCCGCTGGACCTCGCCCAGGACGGCCGGAAGGTCATCGCGGCGGCCTGCCTGCTGTACGCCACCGCCCTGACCACAGCAGTACTGACCTACGGTCACGTCCCCGCCGTGCTGACCGGGCTGATACTGGCCGCGGCCGGCACCTGCGGGCCCTTGCTGACAGGCGGCATCAGCAGCCGGTTGCCCGCCATCGTCGGACCGCGACTGCACACGCAACGGCGGGCCCAGGGCTGGGACGTGGCCACCTACGGCATCGGCGGCACCGTAGGGCCGTCCCTGGTGGCCGCCCTGTCCGGCTGGGCCTCCCCCGCCGCGGCCGCCCTCGCACTCGCGGCGGGGGCGGCCACAGCGGCGGGCGGCGTCCTGCTCCTGCCGTTCACCGCGCCGTCCCACGGCGGCGACAAGAAGACGATCCTCAAGCCGGGAGCGACCCTCGCGCTCATCGCCCGCACCGGCCACCTCCGCCGCACCGTCTACCTGACGATGATCGTCGCCCTGAGTGTCGCAGCACTGCCGATCACCGCAGTCCACATGACGAAGATCCTCGGCATCGAGCCGGCCACCGCGGCCGTACTGACCGCCGCCTACGGCCTCGGCAATCTCACCGGGTCCATAGCCGTCATGGTCTTCCCCCTCACCGGAGGCCCGGACCTGCTGATGCGCCGCCTCGCCCTGGGCGTCGTCGCCGGACTCCTCACCGTCACCGCGAGCCCCGCCTTCGCGGTGTCCGTCGCGGCCTACGCCCTCGCCGGAATCCTCAACGCCTTCTTCTTCGCCTCCACCCTCGCGGCTCGCACCGAATACGCGCCGAGCAGAGCGCGCAGCCAGGTCTTCATCTGGGTCGCGGCACTGAAGATCACGTCTGGATCCGCTGGAACGGCGTTGGCCGGCTCCCTGACGGGCATGAGCGTCCGCCTACCGCTCATCGTCGGCGTCCTGGCCGTCTCCGCTGCCGTCGTCACCGCAACCATCGAAACGCGCTTCGCGAGAGCCAACGAGAAGCGCCCATGACGGTGACGAACCGATCATCATCGAAAGAGTGCCTTGCGGCATGCCAGAGAGCCGCTCGCCGAGCACGAGGCGATCTTCCGGGCACTGTCCGTCCGCGGCGCTTCCCTCAGTCGGGCCGCCGCGCTGCTGCACGTCAGCGGCACCGAGCTGTGGCTGAGAGACCACCTGCGTTCGGGAGAAGCCCTCCCGTGGGGCACGACAGCCGAGAGGTGACGGGTGGGTTCCGAACAGACCGGCGGGGCATGTCCCGCCGGGCGGTTCCGTCCGCGTCGCGGCCCTCGCGAACGGCCGGGGCCGGGCCGACCGCGACCGGCTTTCCGAGGTTCCACGGGCTACTGCTGCCGGAGGTATTGACGCTTCCCGCTTCCCCCACTTAACGTCTGCCCGACCTTACGAACGTCGTTCGATATATCGGACAACAACGTGCTGCGGCGGACAGGGAGTTGGCCACGGAAGGCTTCCCCCCGGCCGGGAAACAGGAGCCGTACGACGACAGGACGCGCAAAGCGGCGCAGGCGAAGAGCCGCCTCGCAGGCGCCGGACCGCAGACCGCTTCGCCGCACCGCGCCCGCGTGCGCCCGAACCGACAACCGCGCCGGCCGGCCCCCGCGCCCCGCGACCGCCCCACTCGGACGACACCGTGCCCCCACCTCACGAGCCGTCACCACGAAAGCACCGGCATCGTGTGTTCCCAGGCCCGCCGTCACCCACGACGAAGCGCACCGCACACGGCAGCCACACCGTCACCCGGATCAGCCGGCCCCTTCCACGTCGGGCGACAGCCCCATCCCGTCCCGTCCACAGCGAGACCGAGCTTCCCCCGCCCCTCGATGTGCCGCTCCCCGTGGTGGCACCGGCTGAACGACAGGAGACAGAGATGTCCGCGCTTCGCGCCCGGCTGTCGGCGATACTGCTCGCCGCCTGCCTGCTCTTCACATCCCAAGCCTTGATCACACCGGACCGGGCGGCCGCGGCCGACCCGGGCTACCTGATGCTGCACTTCACCGGGGAGGGGTCGAACGGCCAGCAGATGTACCTCGCGCACAGCGCGGACGGCCTGCACTGGAACGACCTCAACGGCGGGGCGCCGATCCTGCGCTCCACGATCGGCACCAAGGGCGTGCGTGACCCCGCACTGGTGAGGTCCCCCGACGGCAGCAAGTACTGGATCATCGCCACCGACCTGTGCATCAGCTGCGGCCAGTCGTGGTCGGACTCCATCAACAACGGCAGCCGCAACCTGGTGGTGTGGGAGTCCACGGACCTGATCAGCTGGTCGGAGCCGTGGCTGCTCAACGTCGCCGGCGCGATCCCCGACGGGCGCAACGCCTGGGCGCCGGAAGCGATCTGGGACCCGGCCACCAACGACTACGTCCTGTACTGGGCGACGAACGTGCCCCTGAACGGCAGGACGAAGCACCGGATCTACTACGCCCGCACCAGCGACTTCCGCACCATCACCACACCGCAGACCTACATCGAGCGCCCCGGCACGCAGGAGATCATCGACACCCAGATCGTCGAGCTGCCGGCCGGTGTCGGCAGCCACCGCTACGTGCGGGCCTCCGGTGACGGCCAGATCACCCTCGAAGGCAGCAACTCGATCCTCGGCACCTGGACCCCCCTCGGCAACCTCTCCGGCATCGGCCTGACCGGCGCCCAGGTCGAGGGCCCCATGTGGATGAAGTTCCGCGACCGCAACGAGTGGGCGCTCTACCTCGACCAGTACTCCTCCGGACGCGGGTACATGCCGGTCACGACGGCCAACCCCTCCGCCCCCGGCACCTACCAGATTCCGGCGTCGGGCAGCTACAACATGGGCGCCCTCAAGAAGCGCCACGGCTCGATCCTGAACCTGACGGCCGCCGAGGAGTCCCGCGTCCTCGCCCGCTGGAGCGACATCCCGGCCAAGCGGCTCCAGTCGTACAACTTCCAGGACCGCTACGTGCGGCACGCCGACTTCGACGTGCGCATCGACCAGAACATCACCAGCCTGGACGCCCAGTTCCGGCTGCGGCCCGGCCTGGCGGGCACGGGCACCGTCTCCTTCGAGTCGGTGAACTACCGCGGCTACTTCCTGCGCCACGCCAACAACGACTTCCAACTGGTCCGCAACGACGGCACCGCCCAGTTCGCCGCCGACGCCACCTTCCGCCAGGTCGCCGGCCTCGCCGACCCCACCTGGTCCTCCTTCCAGTCCTACAACCACCCCGACCGCTACATCCGCCACTACGCCTACTACCTGAAGCTCGACCCGATCACCACCGCGACAGGACGCGGTGACGCCACCTTCCGCGTGACGAACTGACCCGCGCGGAACAGGGAAGCCGGCGCCTTCACCGCGCCCCGACCGCCCCACCAGCGGGGCAGGCGCCGGCTTCCCTTCCACGAGCCGTCCCGGCGACCCCGCCGTCCGAAGAGGCCGCGTCCGGCCCAGGCGGGCTGACCCGGTGAGGTCCCGCGCTGTTCGCGTCGTGCGACGCCTTGCCAGGGCCTGACGGCTGCCCGCCACGGTCATGAAGCCGGGCTTCGTCGGTGTCCGGAAGACCATCGAAACCGTGCGCAAGATCTACCTGACCGTGTCGTGACGCCGATCAGGAATCCGGCTCGGCGACGGGGGTAGGGAGTGAGGGGACCGGGCGGCTGCCGCCCGGTCCCCTCCGTACTGCTCGGCGAGGCCCGCCGCCGGTTCTCCAGCCCCTCGCGCCAGCGGCAGCGGCAGGTCGGACCGAGGGAAGGGGCGAGCCCGGTCCGAGGTCGGTGCCGATCGCAATCAGGGCCTGGACGTGTGTCGTGTCACCGGCTGCTCCGTGGGCTGGAGGGCTGGAGGAGCTGGTCGACGGGTGCGTGGTCGTCGGTGAGCGGTCGGGCATCGCCGGTCCAGGAGGCGAGGTCGTCCCCCGTGGTGATCTTCCAGCCGGTTCTCCGGGCGTCCAGTGCTTCCTGGGTGGCGCGCAGGTCGAGGCGTCGGTCGGAGGCGAGCACCACCAGATTGCCGCCCTCGGGTGCGGCGGTCGGGTCGAGTCCGATGTCGGCGGGTTCACCGACGAGGGCGACGTGCTCGAACGTCTCGCCGAGGGTGGCCACTTCGGCACGTGCGAAGGCCGGAGCACCGGGGTCGATGAGGTTGGCGACGTACAGGCCGTTCTCGTCGAGCACCCTTCGTATGTCGGTCATCGTTTCCACCGTGGTGAGGTGCCACGGCACGCTGACGCCTCCGAAGGCGTCGCCGACGACGAGATCACGGCTGCCGGCTTCCAGTCGCCGCAGGCCGAGCCTGCCGTCCTCGGCGCGTACCTCGATTCCGGTTCCCGGTCTCCAGCCGAGTCGGTCGCGGTTGACACGCACGACCCCGTCGTCGATCTCGGAGACCAGGCTGCGCGTGCCGGGCCGCGTGGCCGCGAGGTAACGGGGAGAGGTGAGCCCGCCGCCGCCCACGTGGTAGGCGGCGAGTGGCTCACCTTCGGGAAAGGCGGCATGGACCACCGACGCGATGGCCCGCACTACGTGAACTCCAGGAAGGTCGGGTCGTCGATGTCGACGTAGGAGTGCCGCAGGCCGTCCGGCAGGAGGGTGCGGCCACTGCCCGGTCGCGGTCTTCGACGACCCGTAGGCAGTGGTACTTAGTATCCGTGTCGCAGGCATCGGGCGCGACCATGGCGGCGAGGCCGCCGGCGACGACCACGTGTGCCAGGGCAGGGGCGCTGTTCCAGTCGCGCGTTCGCCGCTCGACCAGCGCCGAGCCGGCCACCAGCAGGGTGCCGGGACCGATCGGTATGCCGCTGACCGGCAACCGCGACACCAGGACGAAGCCGGTGAGCACTGTGCCGACGATGGCGCCGACGGTGCCGACACCGGACAGTCGGCCGACCACCGTTCCGGTCTCGGCGAGGCTGGTCAGACCCAGCTCGGTCACGATCGGCGTCACCGCGGAGAGCAGCGCGCCCGGCACGAAGGTCAGCGCCGCGATCAACAAGAGCATCGCCGGTGCCCACTCCGCAGGCGCGCAGCACCGCCGGGGTGAGCGCCACGACCGCTCCCGACATGCCGAGCAAGGGGCCGATGAGCCGGCGTGGAAGAGCCGTGAGCTCCGGACCGCGGTGGGGCGGGCGGAGCGGCTCCGGCGGCGGACGGCCGTCGCCGGAGTCGTTGACTGCGCCACCGCGGCGGAGGCGGTGGGGTCACGCCGAACCGCTGCCGGTGGGCGCCGGACGCAGTAGTGGCGCACGCCGGGAAGGAGGCCGTGCCGCCGCGGGGGGGGATCCGCGACGGCACGGCGGCTGGGGGAAGGATCGGACGGGTCAGACCCAGGGGGTGACCGCCGTGAAGGAGCTGTCGGCGCGGAACGTGTCGGTGTCCTGGTAGGGGTCCACGCGCAGCGCGTAGTTGTAGTGGCGCAGGTAGCGGCCGGGGTAGTTGTACGACTCCAGGCGGACGGAGCCTGCGGCGGTGCCCGGGCGGGCGCAGTAGGTGGCGTCCTTGTTGAAGACTTCGGTGCCGTTGCTGCTGTCGAAGCGGGCCCGGAAGTCCCAGTGGCGCAGGTAGCGGCCGGAGGAGTCGCGGAAGGAGTAGCAGTTGGCGTCCGCGAGGCCGGGCACGACCGTGAAGGTGGCGCTCTGCTTGACGGCGGTGCTGCTGGAGGAGCTCACCGGGTCGACGTAGGCGAGGCTGTCGGAGTGCACCGCGGCGTACCGGCCGGGGAAGTTGACCGACTGCAGCGACCTGGTGGTGTTGGTGGGCAGGGTGACGCCGCCGGAGACCGTCTCCTTCAGCACGGTGGCGTGGCGTATGAAGCCGGTCAGCCCGGGCACCTCGGTGGGCGTGGTCCAGGTGGCGAAGTTGTCGTAGCTGTCGCTGTACCAGTACTTGCCGGCGCGGTAGCCGTCGTAGTAGATGCGCCAGCCGCCGTTGTCGAGCTGGACCAGGGCCGGGCCCTCGACCCAGTCACCGAATCCGGCCCAGTTGCCCGTCTTGCGCATGGTGTACGGGCCGGTGAGGCTGGAGGCGGTGGCGTACTCGATGTACTTCGTCGTCTCGTTCTTGGTGAACGCGTGGTACGTGGAGCCGATCTTGACGACGAAGGTGTCGATGTAGTTCGGGCCGATGCCGGACAGCTGGGTGGGCGCCGACCAGGTGGTCAGTGCGGAGTTGGTCGCCGTGATCTTCCAGGCGGTGAAGTGGGTGGCGGTGCTCGCCGACGTCAGCGACATGATGACGTTGACGCTGCCGTCGCTGTCGACGAACCACTCCGGCGCCCAGGTGCGGGTCAGTCCGCTGATCGGGATCGTGTAGTTGTTCAGGAACGTCCAGTTCACCCGGTCGGCGCTCCGGGCGAAACCGATCGTGTTCCCGGTCCAGTTGGTGGTGTAGGTGATGTAGTAGAAGCCGTCCGTGTGCTTGAAGATGCTGGGGTCACGGATCAGCCCGGAGGGCGGGGTGTACGCCGGGCCCTTGCGGAGGGTGAAGCCGGTGGCGTCCGGCGAGTCGTAGACGTACATGTTCGACTCGCTGGAATTGGTGAACGCGGTCATCGTGTACCGCGTGGTCTGCCCGGCCGGCGGCGCGGCGGCGGCCGCGGTGCCCTGGAGGGCTGGGGCACCCAGCAGGACCATCAGCAGCGGGCCCAGCAGGGCGAGCAGTCTTCTTACGGTTCTGTTCAACTCTTCCTCCAGGGGACCGGCCCGTCCGCTTGACCGATCCGCCGTGATGGGAAATGTCATTTTGTTCGTAATTACGAACAACGTGCGGCAGCGCGATCAGAACATAAGTTTCAGCCACGCGTGCGTCAATGCATCAGGAGCATCCCGTTCCCCAGACGTGGTATCACCGGGCGCACATCGCCGGCCTCCGCCGCGAGGCACGGCTTCGGCAGGGAGCCCGCAAGTGGAGACATTGCCCCACACCCCGCCCAGGGTGTTCGGGCTCCATGCCGCCCCCGCCCCCGCCGCATCCGGCGCGGTCTGGCCGACACCCAGATCTCGGTCGGGCCGCCGCACTGCTGCACGTCAGCACCAGCTGTGGCCGGAAATCCCTTGTGGGCGACCCTGCTCATGCCGGGCGGCGGACGGCAGCGCTCGCCACCGAAGCCGTCCCACCCCGGCCAACCGACTGCGACCAGTCTTCTCAGGTCCTACGGACTCCTGCTGCCGGAGGTATTGACGCTCCCCGCGTCCCACACTTAACGTCTGCCCGACCTTACGAACGCTGTTCGATTTATCGGACAACTCGCTTCGGCGGAACGGGGAGTCGGCTACGGAAGGCTTCCCCCCGGCCGAACGCTGGGAGGCACACCGCACGGCGCTCGACAGCGGTCGAACCCGGGAGGCGCGGACCCGGTCGGCCGCCGCTGACTTCCCCGTACTTGGAGGCAGCTGGGCCCGGACGAGAAGAGAAACAGGAGCCGTACGAGAACAAGACGTGTGGTGCGACGCAGGCCGGTCTCGCCGCACCACGCCTGCGACCACCCCGATCCGGCGACATCGTGCCCTCACCTCACCAGCCGTCACCACGAACGCACCGGCATCGCGTGCCCAGGCCGGCCGCCACCCCACGGCGAAGCGCACCGCACACGGCGGACACACCGTCACCCGGATCCAGTCGGCCTCCTCCGCGTCGCGCGGCAGCCGGTCCTGTCCCGCCCGCACCGAGGCCGGTCTCCGAGCTTTGCCCGCCATGCGATCCGGGCGTTCCACGCCCTGTGACGGCCTTCGCTGAACGACAGGAGACAGAGATGTCCGCGCTTCGCGCCCGGCTGTCGGCGATACTGCTCGCCGCGTGCCTGCTCTTCACATCCCAAGCCTTGATCACACCGGACCGGGCGGCCGCGGCCGACCCGGGCTACCTGATGCTGCACTTCACCGGGGAGGGGTCGGCCGGTCAGCAGATGTACCTCGCGCACAGCGCGGACGGGCTGCACTGGAACGACCTCAACGGCGGGGCGCCGATCCTGCGCTCCACGATCGGCACCAAGGGCGTGCGCGACCCCGCACTGGTGAGGTCCCCCGACGGCAGCAAGTACTGGATCATCGCCACCGACCTGTGCATCAGCTGCGGCCAGTCATGGTCGGACTCCATCAACAACGGCAGCCGCAACCTGGTGGTGTGGGAGTCCACGGACCTGATCAGCTGGTCGGAGCCGTGGCTGCTCAACGTCGCCGGCGCGATCCCCGACGGGCGCAACGCCTGGGCCCCGGAGGCGATCTGGGATCCGGCCACCAACGACTACGTCCTGTACTGGGCGACGAACGTGCCCCTCGACGGCAAGACGAAGCACCGCATCTTCTACGCCCGCACCAGCGACTTCCGCACCATCACCACACCGCAGACCTACATCGACCGCCCCGGCACCCAGGAACTCATCGACACCCAGATCGTCGAGGTGCCGGCCGGTGTCGGCAACTTCCGCTACGTACGGGCCTCCGGTGACGGCCAGATCACCATCGAAGGCAGCAACTCCATCCTGGGGACGTGGACCCCCCTCGGCAACCTCTCCGGCATCGGCCTGACCGGCGCCCAGGTCGAGGGCCCCATGTGGATGAAGTTCCGCGACCGCAACGAGTGGACCCTGTACCTCGACCAGTACGCCTCCCGCGGCGGGTACATGCCGGTCACGACGACCAACCCCTCCGCCGTCGGCACCTACCAGCTCCCCACATCGGGCAGCTACAGCCTGGGCGTCAACAAGAAGCGCCACGGCTCGATCATGAACCTCACCACCGCCGAGGAAACCCGCGTCCTCGCCCGCTGGCCCAGCACCCCCGCCAAGCGGCTGCAGTCGTTCAACTTCCAGGACCGGTACATGCGGCACGCCGACTTCGACGTGCGCATCGACCAGAACATCACCAGCGACGACGCCAAGTTCCGGCTGCGGCCCGGCCTGGCCGGCTCGGGAACCGTCTCCTTCGAGTCGGTGAACATGCCCGGCTACTTCCTGCGCCACGCCAACTACGACTTCCAGCTGGTCCGCAACGACGGCACCGCCCAGTTCGCGGCGGACGCCACCTTCCGCCAGGTCGCCGGGCTCGCCGACTCCACCTGGTCCTCCTTCCAGTCCTACAACCACCCGGACCGCTACATCCGCCACTACGCCTACCAGCTCCGCCTCGACCCCATCACCACGGCGACGGGGCGCGGTGACGCCACCTTCCGCGTGACGAGCTGACCTGACCCGACAAGGTGGGGGCGCCTACACGGCGCCCCCACCCACCCATCGCTCCACCAGGCCGAAAGGAGCTGTCCGGCATGCCGGACACTTTTCGAACGCGCGGCGTGACAGCACAGCGCCGCCCGAGATTCCGGCAGGGCGCTCTGGCCGCCGTGGCCGCCGCTGTCTCGCTCCTGGTGGGCGTCGTCGGCCCGGCGGCCCCCGCCCGGGCGGCGGAGATCACCGACGGCCTGGCGCTCTGGTACAAACTCGACGCCACCTCGGGCACGGTGGCGGCGGACTCTTCGGGCAACGGCCGGGACGGCACCGTGAACGGCACCGCCGGCTGGTCCGGTTCCGGGAAGGGCTCACGTTCAACGTCTCCGACACCTATATCAAGGTGCCGGACAACATCATGAGCGGCATGAACTCGATCACCGTCTCGACGGACGTGCAGATCGACGCCAACCAGACCACGCCCTACTTCCTCTACGGCTTCGGCAACACCGCGAGCAGCGGCGCCGGCAACGGGTACCCGTTCACCACCGGCGACTCGTTCCGGACCGCCATCGCCTCCGGGGGCCCGTCCACCGAGCAGAACACCGCCGCCTCGGGGGCACTGCAGCGCTCGGTCTGGAAGCACGTCACCTACACCCAGACCGGCACCACGGGAATCCTGTACCGGGACGGCGTGGAGGTGGCCCGCAACACCTCGGTCAGCATCACCCCCGGTTCCATCGGATCCGGCACCACCACGGCCAACCACATCGGCAAGTCGGTCTTCAGCGGTGACAAGCTCTTCAAGGGCAAGAAGGTCGCCCCCACCCTGAGCAGCATCACCCCGGTCACCGGCGGCACCGCCCTGCCGACCGGCACCACCCGCTCGTGCGGTCGGTCAACTTCCCCGGCCGCTACGCCGCCGTACGCTCCGACAGCCTCGGCTACCTCGACCCGGTGACGTCCTCCAGCACCACGGCGGTCAAGCAGAGCGCCACCTTCACGATCGTCCCCGGCCTCGCCGACGCAAGCTGCTACTCCTTCCGTGACGCCTCCGGCCGCTACCTGCGCCACAAGGACCTCCGGGTCCGCTTCGACGCGCCGGGTGGCACAGCGCTGTTCAACAAGGACGCCACCTACTGCGCCCGCCCCGGTTCGACCGCCGGCTCGGTCTCCCTGGAGTCGTACAACTACCCCGGCCGCTACCTGCGCCACCACAACTACGAACTGCGCATCGACCCCTACCAGGACAACACCACCTTCCGCGCCGACAGCTCCTTCACGGCGGTCAGCCCCTGGGCCTGACCGATTCCCCCTCACGCACACGGGTGACCCGCACGGCCTTGCCGTGCGGGCCACCCGCCTGACCGAGCGACGGCTTCGCTCCACCCGACAGTCGACTCACCCAACCAACGCCAGACATCCCATAAAAAGCCAGTCATTGAGCCCTGCAGCGGGGTAACTCCCGAGCTATCGGGGCTTTTTCCTTGACAGTGATGGGATGTAAAGGCAATCTCCCTCCCACTCCCGGCGCAAGCGATACGCGCCGGACCACCCACCCGCCCCTTCTCGGAAGGCCGCATGAAACTCCACCGACGAAACCGGATTCGAGCCGCCGGTACGGCCGCCGCAGTCCTCGCCGTCATCGGCTCGGTCACTGCGACGCCCGCATCGGCCGCCACGCCGGGGAACTGGACCTCGGTCCAGCCCGGCGTCGCACAGACCGGCTGTGACGGCGTGCGCGCCACCGTGGCGCTGGACGCGAACGGCGCCCTCTCGCTCGGCGCGACCTGGAACTGCCGCCAGGCCCTGATACCCGCTCCGATCGGGCTGGTGACCAGCCAGGCCGACTTCACCACCGGAGTGGACTTCGTCAGCCGCACGGATGCGCCCGTCTCGTACACCTACGAGGTCGAGGCGGGGAAGTCCCGCGTCCGGACGCGGTCCGCGACCGAGACGAGGCTGGTGTTCGCGAAGGGCTCCGCGCGGATGACCGTGCACGTCCGCACGTCCGCGGACGGCATGGCGCTGCGCTACGAGCTGCCGTCGGGTGCGACGGTGCTGCGCGAGGCCACCTCGTTCGAACTGCCGGCCGACGCCCAGCTGTCCCGGCAGGAGTTCAGCGCCGACCACGAGAAGGGGTATGTGACCTCTCCGGTCGCCGACGTGGCGACGGGCTCCTACGACATGGGCATGTACGCCCAGCAGACCAACGGCGCGCGGGTACTGCTCGCCGAGTCCGGTGTGGACGGCGACTACTCGGGTGGCCGGTTCACCCACACCCAGGGCACCGGCCGGTTCACCGTCGCGCTGGCCGACGCGCAGATCGTACGGTCCGGCGCGTTCGCCACAGCGTGGCGCACCGCCGCCATCGGCAGCACGGCGACGATCGTGGAGTCCACGCTGGTCGACGACGTCGCACCCGCGTCGAAGATCTCCGACACCTCGTGGATCAAGCCGGGCGTCGCCGCGTGGCCGTGGCTGGACGGCATGTGGGCCACCCAGCGCGACCTGACCAAGCTCAAGCAGTGGGCCGACTACGCCTCCTCGCAGGGCTGGCCCTATCTCCTCGTCGACGACGGGTGGAAGGCCAACCAGGCGATCATTCCCGAGCTCGTGACCTACGCCCGCGAGCGCGGCGTGCGGATCATGCTCTGGTACCACTGGCAGGACCTGGACACCGCCGCCGAGCGGGACGCCGAGTTCACCAAGATCACCGGGTGGGGTGTCGTCGGCGTCAAGATGGACTTCATGGGTTCCGAGACCCGGGCCCGCCATCAGTGGTACGACGCGGCCCTGGCCGACACCGCCCGCTACAAGCTGATGGTCGACCTGCACGGCTCGCGCCTGTCCGTCGGTGTCCACCGCACCTGGCCGCACGTGCTGACCAACGAAGCCGTGCGGGGCGAGGAATATCCCGGCGGCCGGAACATCGGTCACGTGGCCGCGCTCCCGTTCACCCGCGGCGCACTGGGTCCGGCCGACTACTCGCCGATGAGCTTCCAGCAGGGCAACCCGAACAGCGACGCCGCCGAACTCGCCCTGGGCGTACTGCTGGAGAGCGGCATCATGCTGCCCGGCAGCCGTATCTCGGACTACCAGGCGCGTCCCGAGGCGCAGCGGTGGCTGCGCATGCTGCCGACCGTGTGGGACGAGACGAAGTACGTCTCGGGCGACCCGCTCACCGGAGGGGTCATCGCGCGCCGCGACGGCGACCGGTGGTTCGTCGGGGCGCTCCGGCGCGGCGGCGCCGCCACCATCAGCTACCCGACCGCGTTCCTCGGCTCCGGTAGCTGGCACGCGGAGATCATCACCGACGGCCCCGACGGCCTGACCCGCACCAGCAAGGTCATCCAGGCCGGTGACACGCTCAGCGTCCCGGCGGTCGCCAACGGCGGTCATGCGGTGAAGCTGACCAAGGTCGCGGCCCTGCCGACCGGGAACCGCACGGTGACCGTCGCCGGCAGCAGCCATGTACTGGACGTGAAGAGCAAGAGCCTCGCGAACGACGCCGCGATCATCCGCTGGTCCAGCACCGGCGGCACCAACCAGCGCTTCGCGTTCGTGCCTGTCGGCGACGGATACACGCGGATCGTCAATGAGGCGAGCGGCAAGGACGTCGTCATCCGGTGGGCCTCCCGCGACGCGGGCGCGACGGCCGTCCAGTACACCTACGAAGCCAACGCGAACACCAACGACGAATGGCTGGCGGAGGACGCGGGCAACGGCCGTATCCGGCTGCTGAACCGCCACAGCGGTCTCTACCTCACCGCGGGCAGCGCCCAGGGCGACCAGTTGGAGCAACGCCCGTACGACGGCGCCGACCACCAGATGTTCACCGTCTCCTGACACCGCTGAACAAGACGGCCACTCCGTAGTACGGCACTGCCTGCCGGGAGCGTCTTCGAAGGGGGCCTTGCTCGGGCGAGCAAGGCCCCCTTCATGAACGGCCCGGTACCTAGGCGGTGACGCGGTGGAAGGTCCATCGCTGGTTGGAGCTGCCGACGTCGCGGTACTGGATCAGCGCGGCACCGTCGGCCGTACTGCCTGCCTTGGCGTCGAGCACCTTGCCGCTGTTGCGGTTGACCAGGACGAATTCGCCACCGGTCTGCGGGCGCAGCTGCCCCTGCCGGCTCGTCCGGCCGTCGGCGGTCATCTGCACGACCGCCGCGCCGTCCGCCGTCGAGGACCCCGCCACGTCGAGCACCTTGCCGCTGCGGACGCACCTGATGGTGTGGTAGCCGTCCCCCGTGGACTGGAAGGCCCAGTGCTGGTTCGACTCACCGTTGTCGGGCCACTGGATCACGCCGACGCCGTCCGCGGTCGAGACAGCGGAGAGGTCGGCGGCCCGCTGCGCGGCGACTGGTGGACGACGGTGGACGGGCCGACCAGCGACCTGCCGTCCGCGGACAGCTTGAACAGGTGCACCTTGTAGGCGTCCGCGTAGTGGGTGGTGACCAGGAAGCCCTGGCCGTCGTCGTCCCAGAACGGGCACACGTCGTTCCAGCCGGAGGTGCGCCACATGGAGTGCAACGGCTCCCACGGCCCGGTCGGCGACGGGGCCGACGACATGAAGAAGCCTTCGTCGGGCGTATTGAAGTACACCCAGTAGCGGCCCGCGTGGTAGCGGATGGCCCCGGCCCACACGCCACGGCCGTAGCGGTTCGTCCGGTCCCGGTTCAGCTCCGGTCCGATACGGGCGACGTCGTCCACCACGCCGCCGAGCGTCCGCCAGTTGACCAGGTCCTTCGAGTGCAGGACGGCCATGCCGGGCGAGTACCCGAAGGTGCTGGTGATGCCGTAGTAGTCGGAGCCGACCCGGATGCAGTCCCAGTCGCTGAGGTCGGCCGGGATGATCGGGTTGACGAAGGTGCCGTCGCCCTGGCCGCCCCACGGTCCGGTCAGCGGTGTGGCCGCCACCGCCGTGCTCGGCGGCAGCGGGCCCGGCAGTACGACCGCCCCGGTGCCGGCCGCGGCGAGCCGGCCGAGCTGTCGTCTGGTGATGTCCACGATTTTTCCTTCGCCGATGGTCATCGCGTGTACGGGCGGTTTTTCGAGCGAAGCTCCGCCTCGCGCAGATACCGGCCGGCCCGGGAAGCACCGCCACCTGCCCGTGCGGGCGACTCGGCCTTGAGGGCCTGAGGGGTCCAGTCCCGCCGCGGTCGCAGGTTCCGAGTCACGCACGCCTCGAGCTCCTCCCGGTGGAGGACGGCCGTACGGGCGGCGTGCTGCCGTTGGTGCAGGCGATGTCGGCGGCCCTGGTGCCCGTGGCATCAGCCGTCACGTTGCTGAACGAAGGGTGTCGGCGGCGGCCTCGGCCTCCTAGGTGGTATGCGCGGAGTCGGAGTTGGCGGGCACGCTGTCCACGACGGCGACCGGCCGTGGCAGTGGTCCTCGCTGCCGCGCGGCCTGGTCGACCGTCACCGCGACCGGTTCCGTCCGGTCGAGCTCATCGCTCTCCCCCACGGCCGGAGGCCCACCGGGGCACCGGCGGCCGTCGCGAACACCGCCGTACGGACGAGAACGGCTGTGGCCGGACCTCCTGCACGGAGGACGGACTGTCGAAGGGGCATGCGGGTTCCTCTCGGGGCAACCGAACACGGAGACTGGCCGAAATATCGAACAGGGCGCGGTTCGCCGAACAAGCTGACCCGAAGCTAGAGTTCCGGTCGCACCAAGTCAACGGATCGTCCCTTATTTTTCCGAGCGTTGCGGCTTCTCCGGCAGGCTCATCGCGGCGGGCTCGCCGAGCACACGGCGCACTCCTCACACCCCTCTCAACACAACCGATGTCTCACGGGCGGAAGGGCGCCGACCGGACGCTCATCCGGGAAGCGGGCGAGGCTCTTGTGTCGCAAGGCTAGACAGAAGCAACACTCATGTCCGTTAATCCATCCCATGTAGCAGTGGAGAGGACCGATGAGTCCGAGACCTCTTGAGGGTCCCGGGCTTCTTCGTCGACCCGTGCTGCCGCCCTGCCCCCAGTCGCCGAGTCCGAGCGGAGTTCCGACGATCGAACAGCGCGAACCGACCACAGTGCCGGATGAGTCTCACGCGCATGAGTTCGCACCGGCACGGCGGCCAGGAAGGTGGCCGTCGGCAACGACTTTGCTGTGATGCCGTCGGCCTGCCGGACGTATGGCGCCGCAGGGCCGTCACGCCGCCGGTACACCAGCCCTGGACGTGCTGCACCGGACCGCCGGACATGTGAGCCGACACACCGACGGGCAAGTAATCGCACTCTCGCCACCGAAGGGTTCAAGATGTCTTCCTCCCTCAGCAGACGGCGCCTCCTGCAGGCAGCCGGGGCCACCGCCGCCGGCTCCGCCACCGGTTTCCTCATCGGCGGCTCTGCCGCCCACGCGGCGGCCGTTCCCCCTGCACGGGCCGACATCGGGGTCCTGGCGCACCCCTTCGAATTCGGCCAGGTCCGGCTCACCGCGAGCCGGTGGCTGGACAACCAGAACCGTACGCAGAACTACCTGCGGTTCGTCGATGTCGACCGGCTGCTGTACAACTTCCGCGCCAACCACCGGCTTTCCACCAACGGCGCGGCCGCCACCGGCGGGTGGGACGCACCGAACTTCCCCTTCCGCACCCACGTCCAAGGGCACTTCCTCACGGCATGGGCGCAGTTGTACGCCGTGACCGGGGACACCGTCTGCCGGGACAAGGCGAACTACATGGTCGCGGAGCTGGCCAAGTGCCAGGCCAACAACAGCGCCGCCGGCTTCAACACCGGGTATCTCTCCGGCTACCCCGAGTCCGACTTCACCGCTGTCGAGCAGCGGACCCTGACCAACGGCAACGTGCCCTACTACACCATCCACAAGACCCTCGTCGGCCTGCTGGACGTGTGGCGCCACATCGGCAGCACACAAGCGCGTGACGTGCTGCTCGCCCTGGCGGGATGGGTCGACTGGCGCACCGGCCGGCTGACCGCCCAGCAGATGCAGGCCATGCTGCAGACCGAGTTCGGCGGCATGAACACCGTGCTGACCGATCTCTACCAGCAGACGGGTGACGCGCGGTGGCTCACCGCCGCCCGGCGCTTCGACCACGCCGCGGTGTTCGATCCGCTGGCGGCCAACCAGGACCGGCTCAGCGGACTGCACGCCAACACCCAGGTACCCAAGTGGATCGGTGCCGCCCGGGAGTTCAAGGCCACCGGAACCACCCGCTACCGGGACATCGCCACCAACGCCTGGAACATCACTGTCAACGCGCACACCTACGCCATCGGCGGCAACAGCCAGGCGGAGCACTTCCGCGCCCCGAACGCCATCGCCGGCTTCCTGAACAATGACACCTGCGAGAGCTGCAACACCTTCAACATGCTCCTCCTCACCCGGGAGTTGTTCGCGCTGGACCCGAACCGGGCCGCGCTGTTCGACTACTACGAGCGGGCATGGCTCAACCAGATGATCGGCCAGCAGAACCCGGCCGACAACCACGGCCACGTCACCTACTTCACCCCGCTCAACCCGGGAAGCCGACGCGGTGTGGGCCCGGCGTGGGGCGGCGGCACCTGGAGCACCGACTACGGCACCTTCTGGTGCTGCCAGGGCACGGGCCTGGAGATGCACACCAGGCTGATGGACTCCATCTACTACCGCAGTGACAACACGCTGATCGTCAACATGTTCGTGCCCTCGGTACTCAACTGGTCGGAGCGCGGGATCACGGTCACCCAGACCACGACCTATCCCGTCAGCGACACCACCACCCTGCAGGTCACCGGCAACGTCAGCGGAACCTGGGCGATGCGCATCCGCATCCCGAGCTGGACCTCCGAGGCCACCATCAGCGTCAACGGCACGCGGCAGAACATCGCCACCAACCCCGGCAGCTACGCCACCCTGAGCCGCTCGTGGACCTCCGGCGACACCGTCACCGTCCGCCTGCCCATGCGGGTCGTCATGCGAGCCGCCAACGACAACAAGGACGTCTCCGCGATCACCTACGGCCCGGTGGTCCTGTCCGGCAACTACGGCAACACCACGCTCAGTTCCCTCCCGACGCTGAACACCTCGTCGATCACACGGACCAGCAGCACCTCGCTCGCCTTCACGGCCACCGCCAACGGCTCCACCGTCAACCTGGGTCCGTTCCACGACGCGCACGGCCACAACTACACCGTCTACTGGAACGCCGCCGGCAGCGTCCGTCTCGTCAACGCGAGCAGCGGCCTCCTGCTGGGTATCCAGAACATGTCCACGGCCGACGGCGGCCGCGCTCTGCAGTGGTCGGACAACGGCACCGCCGACCACGACTGGTACATGATCACCGACGGAAGCGCGGTCCGCTTCCGCAACGCCCACAGCGGCAAGGTGCTCGGCGTCCAGAGCATGTCCACGGCAGACGGCGCGACCGTCCTGCAGTGGTCGGACACCGGCACCGCCGACCACAGGTGGACGCTGCTCGACCAGGGAGACGGCACCTACAAGATCCGCAACGAGAACAGTGGCAAGCTGCTCGCCATCGCGAGCAACTCCACCGCTGTCGGCGCGTTCGCGGTCCAGGACTCGGACGACGGCACCGCCGACAACCGGTGGCGCATCGTGCGGAACTGAGGTTTGCCGCGGACGTAGGTCCTGGTCGCTCTCCAGCCTTCCGCACGCTCGACACTTCGACCTACGTTCGATATCACGAACATCCGCTCACTCGAAAAGTACGAGGTCCCATGTACAGACTACGTTTCGACCGCAGACATCTGTCTGTGGTGCTCGCGGCCCTGCTCGCTTCGGCGGCGACGCTCATAGCCAACCCGGCTCAGGCGGCCACCACCAGCGCCGTGCGCGGTGTCGGTTCCGGCCGGTGCCTCGACGTACCGGGAGCCAGCCAGACCGACGGCACGAACCTGCAGCTCTGGGACTGCTGGGGCGGGACCAACCAGCAGTGGACGCTGACGGACAACAACCAGCTGACCGTGTACGGCAACAAATGCCTGGACGTCCCGGGCCACGCCACCACGCCCGGCACCCGGCCGGTGATCTGGAGCTGCAACGGCGGCACGAACCAGCAGTGGCGGGCCAACTCCGACGGCACGATCGTCGCCGTGGAGTCCGGGCTGTGCCTGGCCGCCACGGGCTCGGGAACGGCCAACGGCACGGCGGTGGAAATCGCGACGTGCAACGGCGGCAGCAACCAGAAGTGGACCGGCCTGGCAGCGTCGGGCACCACGTGTCCCCTTCCGTCGACCTATCGGTGGACCTCGACCGGGGCGCTGGCGCAGCCGGCGAACGGATCGTACGCGCTGAAGGACTTCACCAACGTGACGTACCAGGGCAAGCACCTGGTCTACGGGACGTACTCCGACGGCAGCAACTGGCGCTCGATGGGCTTCGGCCCCTTCACGAACTGGTCGGACATGGCGACGGCCCCCCAGACCGCCATGAGCCAGGGCGCGGTGGCGCCCACGCTGATCTACTTCGCGCCCAAGAACATCTGGGTGATGGCCTCCCAGTGGGCCGGCGGCTGGCCCTTCAACTACCGCACGTCGACCGACCCCACCAACCCCAACAGCTGGTCCGCGCCGCAGCCGCTGTTCACCGGCACCCTGCCCAGCACCGACAACTCCCCCACCGGCCCGATCGACCAGACCCTGATCGCCGACGACAAGGAGATGCACCTGTTCTTCGCCGGTGACAACGGCAAGATCTACAAGGCGAGCATGCCGATCGGAAACTTCCCCGGGAACTTCGGCTCGTCGTACACGACGGTCCTGAGCGACACCGAGGACAGGGTGTTCGAGGCGCCGGAGGTCTACAAGGTCCAGGGCCAGAACCAGTACCTCATGATCGTCGAGGCGAAGGGCGCGAACGGCCGCTACTTCCGCTCGTTCACCGCCTCCAGCCTGAACGGTCCGTGGACCGTGCAGGCCGGCAGCGAGAGCAGCCCCTTCGCGGGCAAGGCCAACACCAACCAGACCTGGACCAACGACATCAGCCACGGTGACCTGGTCCGCAACAACCCCGACCAGACCAAGACCATCGACCCCTGCAACCTGCAGTTCCTCTACCAGGGCAGGGGCGCCACCGCGAGCGGCACCGACTACTTGAAGTGGCCGTACCGGCCGGGCCTCCTCACCCTGCAGCGCTGACCCGCGCACCCATGACCACAACCGAATAGCCGTACTCACAAGGCCCGCAAAGCGGCTTCCGCTTTGCGGGCCGGGAAGGACTCCCCCACGTTCCCCTGCACAGGCGGCTGCTGCGGCGCCTCACGGCACCGCGCTGACGCTCAGCGCCTGCGTCACCGCCTGTGCCGGCACGACCGCCTCGGCCGCCCCCGACAGCCCGGCGCTCACCCCGCCGCTGGGTGAAACAGCTGGAACAGCTTCGGGTGCGGAATCACCGAGGCGCAGGTCCGCCAGGCCGCCGACGCAATGTCGTCCTGCCTCAAGTACGACTGGTGCTCCGGCAGCGGCACCCTCAGCGAGCAGATCGCGCAGTCACGACCATGCGCGACGCCCTGCGCGCCACCGGCCGTCCCATCGTCTACAGCATCAACCCCAACAGCTTCCACGCCCCCACCGGCGCCACCTGCCCCCTCTCCGCTCACCGACCACCTCACCGTCAGAGGCGCACCAGAGGTTGCTTTGAGCCTTGAGGGGTCGGAGGCGTGCCCAGCCAAGGGCCACCATCTGCGTGAAGACCCGCGTACCTATGGGCGGAATACGTTTGGTTCGGCTTGTGCCGCTGGTTCGGGGTGGGAGGGGTGGAGTGACTGGCCAACCTTTGGGAGGTGCACATGCCCACTCGAACCGGCCGCGGCGCTGCTGTCGCCGTGGTCCTGATCGCCACCTTCCTCGCAGCCGCTCCGCAAGCCATGGCCCACTGCGGCTGCGAGAACCACAAGACCTCTCCGCCCGTCGCGGATCGGCCCACGTCCCCCGGCGGTGACTTCCCCGAGGAGTTCATCGAGCGCCTCGTCGGTCTCGCACTCCGCCTCGGCCTCCCCGACAACGGAGGCGGCGGAGGCGGCGGAGGCGGCGGCCCGGGCTGAGCCTTTCGTGGCTGTACAGGAGCGGAGGATGGTTGCACAGCGGCTGCGTCAGGCGATCAATGACCATGACCTGGACGCGTTCGTTGACTGTTTCTGTCCCGACTACCGCAGTGAGCAGCCCGCACACCCGGCGCGTGCCTTCCAGGGACGGGACGGGGTCAGGAGGAACTGGGCGATGTTCTTCCGCCAGGTCCCCGATCTCAGGGCGGAGCTGCTGGCCACGGCTGCCGCGGACGGCACTGAGTGGTCGGAGTGGCATTGGTTCGGCACCCGCGAGGACAGCACGTCCTTTGAGATGCGCGGCGTCATCGTCATGGGCCTTGAAGATGACTGCATTTCCTGGGCCCGGCTGTACATGGAAGAGGTCGAGGCCGGCGGTGAGGACATCGATTCCGCCGTTCGGCGCCTTGCCGAACCTGGGCGCAAGGACCCTGAATAGCTGACGCTGTCGGGGATCTCGAGAAGTTGAGGCTCAGATGGAAGCACGCCGTGACTGCGACTGCGGCCGGAGGCCCGTCTGTGCGTTTGCGCGTTTGCGCGTTTGTGAAATGAGGGTTCGTGGTACACAGGTTGCGGGGTTTGATCGGAAGGTGACCACCGATCGACAGCCCCGTAGACTCCGCGCGATGAGCGAGAGCACGCCGAACGGGGAGCGGCAGCCCCGCACAGGAAGAAGCCTCAAGGCCCAGCAGCGACGGCAGGAGATCCTGCAGATCGCCATGGACACCTTCGCCGCCCGCGGCTACAACAACGCCTCCCTGCAGGAGATCGCCGACCGCGCGGGAGTCACCCAGGCCGGCGTCCTGCACTACTTCCGCTCCAAGGCCCAGCTGCTCACCAGCGTCCTCGACCTGCGCGACGCCACCGACATCGAACAGCTCGGCCCCGACCGCCCCCGCGGTCTGGCCTTCCTGCGTCACCTGGTCGACACCGTCCGCCGCAACACCGAACGGGAAGGCATTGTCCGGCTGTACGCCGTCCTGTCGGCGGAGAGCGTCACGGAGGGCCACCCCGCCCAGGAGTACTTCCGCGACCGCTATGCCGGCCTGCGCACCCTGGTCACCGAAGCCCTCGCAGAAGCATCCGAACTCGGCGAGACACGCCCCGACCTCAACCTCGAAGAGGCGGCCACCGCGATCATCGCCGTCATGGACGGCCTCCAGATCCAGTGGCTGCTCGCCCCCGACTCCATCGACATGACCGCCGCCACGGACCGGGTCATCACAGCACTCCTGGCAGACATCACCGGCAAGCCCACCTGACAGCGACTCAGCGGACCGGCGTCCGGCAGGGTCCACCCGTTTCCGACGCACGTGCTGATCACTCAGCAGGTGCGTCCGAAAGACAAGCCGCTCGCACGCACGCGACCAGCCGCGCCCCCAGCGCGAAGGGCTTGCCTTCGCTCTCAGCTCGGCACCCTCAACTCGGAGGGCAAGTGGAACGAGCCGACATCGACGAGGGCTTTGTCCGTGATCTCGTTCGGGCCCAGCATCCCGAATCGGCCGACCTCGAGATTCAGCCGGTCCCCTCAGGTTGGGACAATCAGCTCTGGTGACTCGGCGACGACCTGGCCGTGCGCCTGCCCATGACGGAGCGCGCCCCTGCGCTCTTGCGCAGCGAGTTCCGGTGGCTCCCCGAACTCGCCAAGCGCCTGCCGCTACCCGTACCGACGCCCCAGCGCTTCGGCGGGTGCGGACCGGGGGCGGACCTCCGCGCACCCGGTCTGCTCATGTCCTGGCCGACCGCGCGTACTCCTCCCGTCAGATCCGCCAGGCCGGACAAGGCGATTGGCACGGTTGTCCGCCATCCTGGACACCCCGTCCCTCACAGGAGCCGAACCAGTTCCGCCTGGTCGCCGACCAGCCAAGGACACCGGGAACGAGGCAGTACTCGTCAGCTGACCCGAAGACCGACCGCCAGCGTCAGTTCAAGGACCCGGTGTGGCGATGCGAGATCCGGAAACAGCTCCCGCAGCTGCGACATCCGGTACCGGACCGTCTGGGGATGGACGAACAACGCCGCCGCCACCTCGTCCCGCCTGCCCTGGTGCAGCAGCCACGCCCGCAACGTCTCCTCCAGCCGCCGTGCGGTCGCGACAGGCAGGGTCCGCAGAGGTGCGAGGGCTCGGGCGCGCAGGTCCGCGAACGCGTCCACGTCGGCGCTCAGCACCAGCTCGGGCAGGTGGTCCTCGGTGTCGCGAATATCGGAGGAGAGGGAGCGCGCGCGTACGGCTCGTGTGTACGAGGCGGACGCTCGAGTCCAGGGCCGGGCGGGGCCGGCCACGGCGGTGCGGTCGTTCAGCTGCCGCAACAGATGTGATCGGTCGGCATCGGGGACGAGCAGCACACCGGTGGCGTCCGGCAGATCGTCGAGGACGAGGGTGCTCGGGTCGAGCGTGCGGTAGGCAGGCCGGGCCTGGGCGGCGGGCAGCAGGACCGCGGTCAGCGAAACCGGAGGCTGCCACCCGGCCCGCTGGGCAGAGGCCAGCAGCACGTCCGGGCTCGCGCCGGCGAGAAGGTCGCGGGCCAGGTGTTCCAGGTGGCGCTCGTGGTCCCTGCCCCGGGCGGCCAGTTCGTCGGCGTGGCCTGCGGCGCTCGCGGCGGAGAGCTCGTCGATGTAGGCGAAGGTCAGCTCGGCGAACTTGGCGACCTCGGCGGCGGGCAGACCTGCGGGTACGGCACCCGCTGCCAGGCATCGCCAGGCCACGCGGGCGCCGACGCGGTAGGCGCTGAGCAGGGCGTCCATCGAACGGCCGTCGCGCACCTCGCCGCGGCCCAGCTCGTAGGCCGCGTCACCGGCGTCGCCGCCTGTGGCGTTCCCGGTGGCGAGGTCCAGGTAGTGCCCCAGGGCGGTGCGGACGGCTCGGCGGATGGTGGCGCCCATATGGCCCGACAGAGCGTTGGCGTAGGGAGGGACCTCGTCGATGATCGCCTGGACGACCTCGTCGGCGGTGGTCTTCAGCACGGCCCGCAGTGCGGTGACCGTCGTCTCGTTGAGGGCCAGTTCGCTGGCCCTCCGGATTGCATGGCTCATGTTTTGTTCCCTGCGAACAATTCAGCCGACCAAATTTACGTCCTGCGGTCAGGACTTTACGCCTCGAGGCACAGCAAGCTGGAGTCATGACGAGTGCAGCCCTCCGCAGTAGGGCGTGGAAACTGCTGGAGATGGTCACGACACCGCTGCTGCCGTCGGACTACCTCGACCTGGTCAGCCCGCTGCGCGCGGGCGCTGACCTGCGTGGGCGCATCGAGGCCGTGCACCCCGAGACGGATGACGCCGCGACCATCGTGATCAGGCCGGGGCGGGGCTGGCGCGGCCACACGGCCGGTCAGTACGTCCGGATCGGGGTCGACGTCGACGGTGTGCGCCTGTGGCGTGCCTACTCCATCACCTCGCCGACCAACCGCCGGGACGGCCGCGTCACGATCACCGTGAAGGCGATCCCGGACGGCAAGGTCAGCAACCACCTGGTCCGCAGGGTGAAACCGGGCACGCTGATCCAGCTCGACCAGGCGACCGGTGATTTCGTGCTGCCGCAGGCCAAGCCCGCCAAGGTGCTCTACCTGACGGCCGGCAGTGGCATCACGCCCGTGATGGGCATGCTGCGCGACACCGAGTTCGACGACGCCGTCATGGTCCACTGTGCGCCACAGCCGCAAGACGTGATCTTCCGCAACGAACTGCACGACCTGGTCGCGGACAGGAAGCTGCAGCTCACCGAGGTGCACACCGACACCGACGGCATGCTCGACATCACCCGTCTCGACGAACTGGTGCCCGACTGGGCCGAGCGCGAGACCTGGGCCTGCGGTCCCGCGGGCCTGCTCGACGCCGCCGAGAAGCACTGGAGCGAGCACGGCGTCCCAGAGCGCCTGCACACTGAACGCTTCCGCCCCGGCATCGTCGCCGCCGGCGACGGCGGCGAGGTCACGTTCAGCGCCACCGGCAAGACCGTCGACGCGGACGGCGCCACGCCGTTGCTGGACGTCGGCGAGGAGGCCGGCGTACTCATGCCGTCCGGGTGCCGCATGGGCATCTGCTTCGGCTGCGTCACCCCGCTCAAGGCGGGCGCCGTCCGCGACCTGCGCAACGGCGAGATCACCGAGGCCGAGCCGGGCGTCCTCATCCAGACCTGCGTGTCCGCCGCGGCGGGCCCCTGCGACATCGAACGGTAGGAGCACATTTGACCGCCATCGACCCCACCGCACACCTGACCGCGGAGCAGATCGAGGAGCTCGGCCGCGAGCTGGACGCGATCCGCGACGACGTGATCGCCAGCCGCGGAGAGAAAGACGCTGCCTACATCCGCAAGGTGATCTCGGCGCAGCGCAAGCTCGAGCTGGTCAGCAGGGGCGTGCTGCTGTTCTCGGTCTTCCCGCCCGCGTGGCTGATCGGCACCGCCGGTCTGTCCGTGGCGAAGATCATGGACAACATGGAGATCGGCCACAACATCCTGCACGGCCAATGGGACTGGATGCGGGACCCGAAGATCCACTCCACCACCTGGGAGTGGGATCACGTCTCGCCGGCCGATCAGTGGAAGCACTCGCACAACGAGCTGCACCACACGTACACCAACGTGATCGGCAAGGACAACGACCTCGGTTACGGCATCATGCGCGTCGACGAGGACCAGAAGTGGCACCCGTTCCACCTCGGCCAGCCGCTGTGGAACTTCATCAACGCCTGCTTCTTCGAGTACGGCATCGCAGCGTACGACCTGGAGCTCGGCAAGAACCTGCACAAGCGCCGCCGCAAGAACCCGGAGTTCCGCGCGCGGGCCAAGGCCGTGGGCCGCAAGATCCGCAAGCAGGTGCTCAAGGACTACGTGATCCACCCGCTGCTGTCGGGCCCGTCGTTCCTCCCCACGCTCGCCGCCACGTTCACCGCGAACCTGGTCCGCAACATCTGGTCCCACTCGGTGATCATGTGCGGGCACTTCCCCGAGGGCGTACAGGTATTCGAGCGCCGGTCGATCAAGGGCGAGACGCGCGGCCAGTGGTACCTGCGCCAGATGATGGGTTCGGCGAACATCAGCGGCAGCAAGGCCATGCACTTCATGACCGGCAACCTGTCGCACCAGATCGAGCACCACCTGTTCCCGGACCTGCCGAGCAACCGGTACGCCGAGGTCGCGGTGAAGGTGCGCGCGCTGTTCGAGAAGTACGAGCTGGAGTACGTCACCGGGCCGCTGCCCAAGCAGGTGTTCTCCGCGTGGCGCAAGGTTGTCCGGCTCTCGCTGCCGAACAAGAGGCCCAAGGTCGAAACGCCGGCCCGCGAGCAGGAGCTCGTCGCGGCCTGATTCCCGGGACTGGTTCAGACCCGTCGGCCGAACCGGCAACCCGTGACGCCTCCGGCCGATGGTGCCACCCCGCACGCCGGCACCGCGCCCGCCCCGACCTCTCCCCTACCGAGGTCCCCCACCTGACGTCACCGCCGCACTGACGGCAGCACGGCGCCGCGCCCCCGCCGACGCGCAACACCCGGTGAGCGCGCCCCGATTCCCGGCCGTGTCCGCGCCGCCCATCCCGCCCTCCCTCATCCTCAACTCCAGCCAAGGCATGGGCGAGGGGGGGGCGCACCGGGGACGTCAGCAACCCGACCACGCCAAGACGATCACTGACCTGCACAGAGACGAGAGGGGATCGGCAGGTCCCGCAACGCTCGGCGCAACACTTGTCGCAACACCCAGCGCAACCTCACGAGCTCGCCGGGCCACGTGACTGGTGAGGCGGTCGTCCTGCTGGACTGATCGGTTCGGCCACCCCGCCCACTGTCACCGCTGGGCAATCCCACGGCCCATGAAGTCCCGAAGGTGGGCCCGGCAGTTCGGGCGCCCCTCCAGCGGCGGCAACCCAGCCGCTACTCCCGCATGCCACATCGCCTCGACCATGATCCCTGCCATCTGATACCACTCCTCGTCCCCGTTGAACGGAACGGCCGCCGCGCGTGCCATCCCACGGGCGGCCTTCCTGGCGGCCACGGCGGTCGGCGTCCCGGGGCCGGTGAGGTCGGCGGCGGTGTCGTACGCGAAGCGGGACCGGCCCCGGGTGCGGATGACGTCAGAAACGGGCACTCAGCTTGTCCTTTATCTTCCGGCCTCGAACGGTGTCTCGAACTGAGTGGCTCACCTGGGGCCCCGACGCCACTTCACAGCTGGTACGGGTCGGTGAGGCCGGTCACCGGGACACCGGAACGCCGGGAGATCAGGCCGGCGAGTTGAGGGACGTCGCTGTACGTGGTGTTGAATCTCCACTCCGCTTCGTGGCCGGTCGCCCGCGACGTGAACGCCACCTCGTAGGCGAAGGCGCTGCCCGCCGGAAGCGAGCCAATGGCGAACTGTGTCTCCTGGCCCTCGATGGACCGGATTTCCGACCACGCCACACTGACCATGCGCCTGCCGGCGGCGTCGACGAAACCCTCCGAGAACAGGTAGAGCCCACCGCGCACGCGCTGGAACCAGACATAACCCCATGTGATGACGATCAGCAGGCCGACCACCACAACGCCGCGGCCCCATACGTTCTCCGGCCCGTTGACCAGGAAGTTCATGACGACGACGAGGATCACCAGACACGCCGCCGCCCCGCCGAGGCCGGGGCGGCGGCGCACCCGCTGCTCGAACTCGCCGAGGTTCTTGCGGGCGGCGTGGGCCAGCACACGGGGCGCCGGCGTGTCGGTTGGCTTGCTCGTCCCGGCCATCGGGCCATGGTAGCGAGCCAATCGCTCTCGATCGCCGGGCCCGCGTCCAGCACCGCGACGAACTGGACACCGCTGACGACGACTTCGTCTGATGCAAGCCGGCTGCCGGGGTCGTTTTCTTGCGGACTCGACAGCGTCCCCAACGAGGTCGATCACCCGGGAGTTCGCCGGACGTGGAGGCAGCCTTCGCCTGATCCCGTGCTCGTCCAAGGAGCGCACGTGACCGAGACGAAGTCAGTGATGACGAGTCTGCTGCCTGATGCTGTCCGTCCGGAAGCGTTCGCGGAAGCGTCACGCTTCCGAGGGGCCTTCTACGCATGTCTGACCGCCCGGCGCGACGAACTGTTCGTGTTGGTGGACGCGGTGTGCGGACGGCCCGGTGAAGTCGCCGGTTGATCTGACACTGATGCCCGAACACCGCCGTGGGCACGGCGCGTTGTACGGCGCGCTCAACCGTGGCGGGATCGACGTCGACCGTCTGCGGATTGGTGCCGGCCAGGTTGCCGCTGCCGCGTTTCGAGGGCGGGCGCCTGGTGCTCGCGGTCGACGTGTCGCCGTGGCTCCGTTCGGACGTCCCGTGCTCGGGCCAGCGGCTGGTGTGGTTGGAGCCAAGCAGAGGACTGTGTCGCCGCCTGTTCGCTTGCACTCACCGGCGACGACACTGCCGGGTCGTCGGTGAGAATTTGCTGATGCAGCACTGCCAGCGCTGGACCCGGGGCGGTGCCCAGCTCGCTGGCCAGAAGTTTCCTCAGACGTTCGTAGTGAGCGAGCGCGTCCGCCGCCCTGCCACTGCGGTACAAGGCCAAGATCAACTGTCCGGCCAGACGCTCGCCCAAGCGACACAACCGGGCGTGCGCGGACAATGCCGCAAGCAGTTCCCCATGGCAACCGAGGCAAAGCTGCACGTCCCAGAAGTCCAGCAGTGCGGAACGCCGTTCTTGGCCCCCCACTCAGCTCCGACCCGTCCGGCCCCTCGCCGGCCCTGGGCACCCCGCATCGAACGGGTTGCACCTTCCGTAGCGGCATGTGGTCCGGTGGACTTACGTCCCGATGCCTTGAGGAAAGGTCCCTGCTCATGCATTCGTCTTTCAGGCCACCCCGTCAGGTCAAGATCGGTGACGCGGCGGCCTTCGTCGGCACCACGCCACGGGCGATTCGCCATTACCACGAGATCGGCCTGCTCCCCGAGCCTGAGCGAGGCGGCGATGACCGCCGCCGCTACGGGTACGAGGACATGATCCGCTTGCTGTGGATTCGCAAGATGGCCGACGCCGGGATCGCCCTGGACGACATCCGTGACGCCTTCACCACCGGCACGGCTTCCGTCGGCGCGGACAGCGGAGAAGGCATCGCGGGCATCCTGGATCGGTTGGAGGAAACGCTCGCCGAGCAGGAGGCGGAACTGCGGCGGCAACGGACCGCCGTGCAGCGGATGCGCACCGAAGGCAGCCGGATGGGCCTGCTCTCCGACATCGTCACCGAACGCCTCAAGAGCCTGCCCGAGGGCTCCCTTCGTCAGGCGGACCTGGACACTCTGCTGGTCACTGAGCGGATCTTCGGCCCGCTCGGCGCGGCCGTCCAGGCCACCCGCTTCGTCGCCCTGGCCACGCATCCCACTCTGCGGGAGGATTCCGACCGCATCGATGACGCCGAGGAGGCACTCGATGACAGCGTCGCCGTCGATGATCCACGGGTGGCTCGAGTGGCCGCCGAGCGGCACGCCTTCGAAAGCGCCCTGCAGGCCGTCATCGAGAAGTCCGGCCTGGGTAAGGACGACGATGCCCTCTTCGACGCCTGGGACACTGTGCCCGCTGCCACCGCCGATGACGGCGAGGACGAGGCCGACCTCAGCTCCGGCAGGCGGGAGGCTGACTCCATGAGCGCGTTCGAAGCCACCGGCAAGATGCCCTACGACTTCTCCCCGGCTCGCCTGCGCTGTATGGAACTGGCGGAAGAACTATCCGCCCAAGACTCACCCGCTACCTGAAACACGGCGCAGTACTCCAGCCGTAGATCGTCATCTTCATGCCTGGGCGGCTTGTCGCTGGTAGTGGCTGGCCCGGGATCGGGCTTGGTGGCGGCGTCGCCAGGCCGACCAGCCCAGCCGATGGGCAACGTCGTGGACGGGTCGGACGACCAGGGCGATGAAAAGGCGTTGGATCTCGTTGCAGGTGAGCGGTACGAGGGCGTCTCGTGCAGGACGGCGGGCTTGCTCGTCTGCTCGGACGATGGCGAGGAAGGCGTGCGCGAGCATGCCCAGGGTGACCCAGCGGGACCAGGACGCGTAGCGGCGGACCTGATGCTCGTCCAGGGCGGCCAGGCCCTTTCCGGATCGGAAGAACTCCTCTACTCGCCATCTTGATCCAGCGACTCGCACCAGCGTGGTCAGCGGCACCGGTGTGGGCGAGGAGCAGCGGTAGTAGGTGAGTTCGCCGGTGCTGCGGTTGGGGCGGATCAGCAGTTGGCGACTGCCGGGCCTTGGGTCGGCGAGGTCGATGACGGCCCAGTCGTAGAAGCGATGGCCCTTGGCTCCGGCCCCGCCCGGCCGAGCAGGTGCTGCATGCCGTCGGGGGTGGCCTCCCCGGCCCACTCGGCGATGGTCCAGCAGTTCTCGCGCGGCAGGTCCGACAGCAGCCCGAGCACCAACTTCCCCGCTCGACACCGGGGTTCGACCCGCGCGAACCGCCCCGCTATCCGGCTCATCAGGCCCTCGAACGCCTCCTGCCAGCGGACAGGGTCTACGCTGTGACCTGCGGCCACCGCATGATCTTCAGCCTTCACACACCGATGATCAACGGCGGCCGCACCGTCTCCACAGCGCGTCAGGGTCGCGCAGCGTCCGCCTGCCGTCCCGTGTCAGGAGGACATGTGCAACGTGGCGAAGTCTGGTGGGTCCAGTTCGACGAGCGGCGGCTGGTCGTACTGCTGTCGGGAGACGACGCGTCCGGGATCCGGGTGATGCAGGTCGTCGCTCCGGCGGGCGTCGACATCAGCGGTCTGGGCGTCGAAGTGGTAGTAGGCGCCATGGAAGGACTGCCCTTTGAAGGCGTGCTGCGGTTCGCGTTCCCGCGTCCAGGCCTTACCCCTTGCACGTGGCTGACCACCGTGTCCCGAGACGACCTGATCGAGCGGGCGGGCGCCCTGTCCTCAGCGAAGCTCGGCGAGATCGAGGATGCCCTCCGACTCGGTGAACAGGAGAAGGAGTGGACCCCGGCGACGACCGCGAAGCTCAGCGAGATAAGGGACGCCCTCCGTCTCGGCGGACTCGCGTAGGCCGAGAAGGAACGGACGCCCCCGATGGCGTGGCCGATCTCGTCCAGACGATCGACGCCGGCCACCTGTCTCCTCGACGCCCCTCACCATCGAGATCACGATCTACGGCTGGAGTACTGGGCCGCATCGCGGCGAGGCCGGCCGCGCTGCCCCTTGGGGAAGACGGCACGGACGCGGGCGGCGACGTTCGACTGAAGCAGCGAGTACGCGTAGAGCCCTTGCGGCCTCGAAGCCCGGGGAACGCGTCATCCTGCGGCTTCTCCGGCGGGGCGCCCACCTGTGGGTGGGGAACTCGTTGGCCAGACCCCGATAGCCCTCGTCGACCCCGGTCCTCACTTTCGGGTGCCAGCGGAACTGCTCGGTGATGCCTTCGGTGCGCACGGCGGTCCGGTCGTGCATGCGGGCCTGGCCTGACACCCTGCTGAACAGGGTCCGCCCCTTGGCTTCGCTGAACGTGGTGGTCCTGATGGTGTTCTGCTTCTTCTTGTCGGACACGAACGCCCTGCGGCCGGGGCGGCCCGCGCTCGGGCGCCGGACCTGCACCTCGATCCCGTCGATCCGCAGGCCCACGCCTTCCGCGTGGACGTGGGCGCGGGCGAACAGACCCTCCAGCGTACGCAGCCGCGGCCCGGGACGGTCCAGGACTGCGAAACCGCGAGCGGCCAGCATGGGGCGCATCTCACGGATCGCTCCGCACACGCTGGAGCGATTCACCCTGTGCAGCTCCGCCGGCGCGGCGAGCCGGCAGCCACAGCCCCCAGGTGCGCCGGCGTGACCAGGATCCTTTCGGTCAACACCATCCGCTGCCGGGGCCCTGCTCCGGCGGCCCGCCGCCGGACTCCCCGCGCCGTCAGTGGAGTGCCGCCTTCCGGACCGCTCCCCACCTCGGGGCGGGTTCTTCGAGCAACTCGCCGAAGTGCGCACGAGAGGTACCCGACGGGGCAGGGTGGAAACAAGCCACACGGGCCCAGGTTTGCGTCCCAACTCGCCCAACGCGTACGGGTCTTCGTTTGTGACGGCCACGATTCCTGCCATGATCGTCGCCATGGGCGTACAGATCGTGCCGGCCGGGATGGCCGACTTCCACCAGGTCCTGTCTGATCACTCCCGCTACTGGGGCGAACGTGACCTTCGATCGCTGCACCTTCTGGCACTGGTGCAGGAGTTTGGTTCGACCTGCCTGGTTGCCCGGGCCGAGGACGGAATCCGTGGGTACATCTTCGGGTTCGTCACTCCGAACGGCACCGGGTACGTGCATCTGGTCGCTACCCGTGACGACGCCCGAGGCACCGGTCTCGGGCGTCGCCTGTATGCGGCGTTCGCTGAGGCCGCGGAACGTCATGGTGCACGGCAGCTGAAGGCGATCACGTCACTCGAGAACACCGGCTCGATCGCCTTCCATCGCAGCCTCGGATTCGACACGAAGATCGTCGACGACTACAACGGCCCAGGCCGAGCCATGGCCGTCTTCCACCGAGTTCTGCCGCTCAACGTCTCATGCCCCTGACCGACCAGCCGTCACCAGCGATCACAGCCGTACATCTCCCCCGTGGCATCAGCCGCTCCCGAACAGTGCCGCTGCCGCGTGACCCTGCCGGATCGCCCTGCCTGCCCTTCCGGAACATCGTTGTTCCGCCAGTCTGCCACTGGGGTGTGACACACAGGACCGCAGGAGCCGGGCACCGGCCCGCACCAGCGAGATCACGATTCACATCTGGAATACCAGGCAAGGGGCGTCGGCTTCAGTCGTTGGTCTGCCTGGCCGGATGCGGCGTGTTCCGGCCGTGGTCAGCACTGAGGTCGGGCGTCCGTCGGGTCGCCGCTCGGCCGGCCCCTTCGCCGGCCGTGAGGAAGAGCACGGCGAACAGCAGCAGGGTCGTGCCGGTGAGGACGACCGCGTTGAGCCGCTCTTCGAAGACCAGGACGCCGATGACCGCCGCCGTGAGCGGCTCCACCAGGGCGACGACGGAGGCCGTGGTCGCCCGAACGCCCTTGAGGCCGGCGAAGAACAACGTGTACGCCAGCGCCGTCGGCACCGCTCCCAAGTAGAGGATCAGGCACAAGGTCCAGGCCGCGCGTTCCATGTCGGGCAGCAAGCCCTCCAGCAGAGCCATCGGCAGAAGGCAGACTGTGCCCACCGCGAAGCCGGTCACCGTTGCTTCGAACGTGCCATCGGCGTTGTTCCGGCCTGAGAAGCGGCCCAGCAGGGTCACGCCCGCGTAGCCGGCCGCAGAGAGCAGCGCGTACCCGATGCCCAGGAGGGGAGCCGAGCCGGTGCTCGCGCCCGCGCCGCCCATCAGCAGCACCAGGCCGATGACACCGCTCACTACGGCGGCGGATCCGGCGGCGCCGGTGCGCTCGCCCAGCGTGAGCCGGGCTCCGACGGCGACCAGTACGGGGCCCGAGCCCAGGGTCACGACCGTGGCCAGGGTCAGTCCGGCCTGTTGCACGGCGGCGAAGTAGGCCGTCTGGTACACGGCCAGCCCGAAGCCTGTGAGCAGGACTCGCCGTGGGTTCGCCACGTACGTTGCGCGCAGCGAGAGTGCCGTCTCCGGCCGCCGGGTCCGCCGGACCAGATGAGCGGTCAGGAGGAGTCCGAGTCCGGTCAGGAATCGCCAGAAGGAAACGGAAATGGGGCCGATCCCGCCGACGTCGTACAGTTCGGCGGCCACAGCACCGCCAGTGCCCCACGCTGTGGCCGCAATCGCGACGTAGGAAGCACCCTGACGAACAGTCAGGGCAGAAGAGGACTGCAACGGAGATCTCCTCAAGTGATTGCCAGCACGATCCTTTCCGTGGGCAACCCACACAGCCATCCCGACACCTCGGGACGGCTGTGCACGACTGCCCGCCTTAGGGGTCCTCGCACTATGAGCGCGCCTGATCAGGCCGCGTGGTCCGGTGCCGTGCATCGCAAGGCGCCGGAGAGTCCTCGTAGCGGAGCTAACAGGGCTCTCCGGCAACGCGGCGAGGGGCGGTGCCGGGCCGCGCGGCCCGGGCGGGCACAGTGCGAGGACTTAAGCGGCGGGCGGCGGAGGCGTCAGAAACTGCTGCATGTGATCACGTTACCTGGCAACGGGGGCAGGCGCCTCGGCATATGTTTTCAGTGACGCATTGACGCATTGACGCGAGTCAGCTCCCGGGCGTTGGCTGCTTCGAACTGGGTGATGGCTCCTTCCTTGTCGAGGCCGTAGCCGGCCGTGGACGCTGCAGCGTGGCTGACGCCCGGGCCCGCTTTCAGCGAGACCCTGCACCAGCTCGTGGCCGCCGTCATCGCTGGTAGGTAGGGAGCTGGAGGCATCCGCCGAGCCGCTCGAGGCGCCACAGGGCCGGATGGCCGTGCTGGAGGCGGGCGTCCTCGCGTCACGGTGCGACGTGGAGGCCCCGCGGTGACGGCCGGGCTGCCGCGGGAAGCGGCCGCGCCGGCCAGGCGTCGCGCATCCGAGGCGGCCGAGTCCCCGAGGAGCGGTGGAGGGTGGACCAGGACGAGGCGGGCGCGCTGGTCCTGGCCGCGGTCACCTTTGAGGACGTCGGCCCGGACGGCACCGTCAGCAGCAGCCCCCGGCCACGTTCGTCCATCCGGACAGCGCCGAGCGGAACACGCACACCCGAGCCCTGGGGCCGGCCTCCGCCGTTATCCGGAGGGCAAAGGGTCCCTGTGCGGGTCAGGCGCATACTCGGTGGTGCAGGCAAGTTCGGCAGATACCAGGAGGTGTTCTGTGTGGAACGCGCCTCCTGAGGGAGCTGGTCGAGAACGTCGGCCGGATGAAGTTCCCTGGGGCTCTGACGGAGCTGCCCCCTTGCCGGCGTTTCCGGCTGTCAGTTGAAGATGTCCAGGACGTCCAGCCACGAATCTGCGTCGGCGGCGGAGCGGGGCCGCATCGGGAGCGGATCCGGGTAAGTCTCCGCCGCGGCCCTCGCACGGACGATGTCGGGTCCGCCGCACGCCTCGACCGCGAAGGCACCGAAAACCTTGGCGAACGCCGCCGGGTCGCGGAACTCCACACCGAACGCTCGGCCGTCCCGCAGCGGCACCCACACGACCCGGTCGAACCGTGTCCATTCCTGCACCGGCTGGTCGTCCGCGGTTGACCGTCCCTCCAACCACAGTCGCGCCACGTGCAGCAGGTTCACCATCTCCATCGGCAGTCGCTTGCGCCGCACCCGCAGTTCACGCGCCGTCAACTCGACGCGCTGGTCCTTCCTCGGGTACCAGACGACGCCGATCCCGAACGGCACCCACAGCAGGATCCCGATCACCGGCCAGACCAGAGCGTCGCCCCACGACCGGAGCAGCCCGCCGTCCAGCAGGTACAGGGCCCCGAAGACCAGAACCCACTTCGCCGTCATCCGCCAGAATCCGCTGCCCTGCCGGTACAGGATCCGTCGCTTCCCCGTCATCGCCATGCCCGCACGCTATCCTCCACCCCTCAGCGCCCCGCAGGCGCCCTTCGCCACCGCAGAGGGTGGGTGGCTCCACCGACCGTCCCCCGTCGACAGCCCCTGACCTGGTCGGCGGAGACGCCTGACGCTCCGTCGGCACCCACGACAACCCACACGGTCGCGCTGTACCCGCAGGCTGGCCGGAGATCACGGCCTGGTTCCAGGACCGGTCCGAAGGACTCGGCGGCACCCGGGCAGCGGCACCGCCCATCCACCCAGCCACCCGGTTCGCCCGTATCGATCTGCGGACGCCGGACGCCCGGTGAGCGTCGGTACACCGGGTGTCCGGTCGTCAGCCGGGACCTCGGAGCTCGCCGGCATGGCGCGCGGCCAGCACCGGCAGGAAATCGGCCCAGCGGCCGCCGAGACCCGCCACGTCGGCGTCCGACCCGATGAACGTGATGCGGTCCAGCTCCGGGGTGCGGCCTTGGGCGCTCTCGGCGGAGACAAGCCTCGCGTACTGCTCAGCAAGCTCGTCGGCCGGGCATGCGGCAGCGCGGAAGTGCACGCCCACGTTGCCCTTGTCGCCGCGGGTCACCGTCCACAGCTCCAGGTCCTTGCAGGCAACTTCGCGCCCGACCTCCTCCACGAGCTCCCGAGCGGCGTGCCGGCGCAGGCACTCCACGTCCAGGATGGTGCCCACCTCGGGGGGCTCGATCGTCCCGCCGGGCAGCTGCCAGCGCTCGGGAGCCGCAGTGGACGGCGCCATGCGCCCCACCAGCAGCCGGCTGTCATCCGTGGGCTGCGCAACGGACACGAACACCGACGGGGCGGACACGGCGTGAACAGGGTCCAGCCGCAGGACGTACCGGCGATAGGTCGCCCGGTACCAGGTCAGGAGCAGGGTCTCCGCGTCCTTCCACTCCAGCCCCGCGCACACCACGGTGGGCCCGTCGAACAGTGCCGGGTTCGCCGCGACGGCCTTTTCCCACCTGCCCTTCATCGCCGCCGTCTGCTCATCGGTCAGCCGGAGTGGGTCCGTCTCCGCCAGGAGCAGGCGGCGGACGCCGGGAAGCTCCACTGCGGGAGGCTGCGGTTGATCGGGCAACGAAACCTCCCGTCCAGTCCCCTCCGCGGGGCGGCGCGGATCAGGAACGCGATGCCGGTGCGCCCCCGGCCGCGGGCCCCGGATCGTACCGCTCGCCACAGGCCTCGAGCCGGGAATTCGGGCCGCCTGGGAAGAATCCGCCCGGCGGACCGACGCTGACCAGTACCGACAGGGCCGCGCAGGGTCGCGGACATGCCGCGCTGCGTGACCAACAGCTGGGGGGCGACGGCATTGGGGTCTCAGCTCACCGCCGCTGTCGATCAGTTGTGGCTGAACTGTGGGGGCAGGGCCCCTCGAGGGGTGCTGGAGAGCGGCCGGCGAGGGCGGTACAGCTCCTACCGGCTGACGTCGGAGGCGGCCGTCAACCTGTGGAACGGCGCCCGCTCGATCGCCACGTTCACCACTCAACCCGACTCATGGGACGGACAGTGGACACTGATCGCCTTCTCCGTCCCGGAACAGGAGAGCCCGCGGCGGCGCGCGTTGCGCAGCGCGCTGCGTGGGCGCGGATTCGCGCCGCTGTACGACGCGCTCTGGGTGCCGCCGCACCCACTGACCCCCAAGGAGCGGACCGAGGTGGCCGACCTGGCGCGGGGAGCGGTGACCGTGTTCCGCGCGCGGCAGGAGGAGCTGGACACGGAGGCTGACCGCAAGCCGGTCGAGGCGTGGGACCTGCCCCTGCATCGCCGAGCACTACCCCAGGCTTTCATCAGCCGCTGGAGCGACTTGCTTCCGCACATCAGCGCCGACGGCGTCACCGGTGCCGACGCGGTCCGCGCCCGGACCGAGGTCATGCACGCCTACCGGCACTTCCCCATCCTGGACCTGCTGCTCCCCATCGCGCTGCTGCCACCCGGCCGGCCCCGGTCACGGGGACGGGAAGTCTGCGTCGCGGTGTACGACGGTCTGCTCCAGCCGGCCCAGGACCATGTCCGCGCTGATTGGTGACCCGATTCGTGCAGGGACCGCACCTCGACATCAGGGCCCATACGATCGCCGGTATGAGTGCGGGTGTCGGCCACGGCTGACGGCGGACCGCCGCGAGCGTGACCGGGCGGTCCGCGGAGAAACCACACAACACTCCCCCACCCCTGCGATCTGTCGAATGCGCGTCGAAGGCAACAGAGTTGGGCGCCGATGATTGACAGACCGGCACCCGATCGGGACTCTGACTGGTGCAAGACGATGTGAGAACGCTCCCAGAAGCGCAGCACACGGCGAGTGGAAGGAGAGGCACCCCGCTGCGACGCTTCCGCGGAAATCCCACCTCCCTCCGACGGGCGGGCAGGTGGGCGCCAAGGGCTTTCGCCCGTGATCGGGTCATGGGTCGGCCGGTGTTCACCGGCTCGCCATGTCTCTGCTTGCAAGGCCACGCCACATCGATCACCACCACGGTCGCTGCAACCGGCAGAGCCGGGACGTCCTCCACCGTGCGCGACACGCCGGCCTGACCACCCCCACCGCTACCCCCCACCACCTCGGTCAGCGTCACTGCCGCAGCATCGCCGACGACTCCTCCCGGCACCTGGCCGAGCAGCGCTCCGCTCACCCCCCACACCAGGAGTCCTCATGACCATGCGACGGCGTAGTTTCCTGACCCTGAGCGCAGCCGCGGGCGTGGGCATGTCCCTGCTCGGTACGGGACAAGCAGGTGCCACCGCGAGGGCAGGAGCTCCGACCCAGCGGTTCGCGGTCGGCGTGCGCCAGTACGCCTGGAGCCGCGGCAGCCGCCGGTGGACCACCTACGTCTACTACCCCGCCACCGGCGCCGCCGGTGGCCCCCCGGTCGCCAACGCCCCCGTCGCCCAGGGCGTCTTCCCGGTCTGCGAGTTCATGCACGGCTTCAGCAGCAGCCCGCAGAAGTCCCTCGCGATCATCCGCCCTCTGGCCGAGGCGGGGTTCATCGTCCCCGCCCCCCACTTCGCCAACCTCAGTGGCCAGGACGTCTACAACGGCAACCAGTCCAAGGACGTCTCCGAGGTCATCACCCGGACCCTCGCCCTGAACACGGCTGGGGACCCGCTGGCCGGCCACGTCAACACCACGGTCGGAGTCGGCGTCTCCGGCCACTCGATGGGCGGCATGACCACCCACGGCCTGCTGACCGCCTGGCCGGACGCACGGATCACCGCCGCGGTTCCCATGTCCTGTGTGGACATGGGCAACCCGAGTCCGTCGGTCCGCGCCAAGGTCCTGTTCATGCACGGCGACCGGGACAGCACCTGCCCGATCTCCTCCGCCCGCCAGGCGTACCGGGAACTGCCCGCCGCCAAGGCGTTCCTCACCTTCCGCGGCGCCGGCCACAGCAACTACTTCGGCGACTCCCGGACCGTGAACACGTTCGTGGACTGGATGCGGTGGAGTCTGTACGGCGACACCGCAGCCCGCGACCGCCTTCGTGCCGACGCCACCTCCAGCGCCACCACCTGGGAGTCCGTCCTCAGCTGACGAGCGGCCACGCACGGCCCCGGGCGCGCGTCTGCCGTGATCGCGGCGCATCGGGGTCCGTGCAGGATGCGCGTGGCCGCCCACGGACACGCAACAGCGGGGCTCGGCCCTCGTCCCCGGCACGGGCGCTTGGCTGCTCCCGACCACTTCCCGGACGCCTGCGAGTCCGGTCGTGGCGCCGTTCACTGTGTGCGTTCCCAGGCCGAGCCCGGGAACAGATCCCCGAACAGCCGGCGGCTCCGGCCCCTGCGTTCGGGCAGACATGTCCAATTGGGGGCCGGGACCCTCAAAATCTGAGAGGTAAGCCCATGGTTTCACCAGCAGGGAAGATCAGAGTCGTTCTCCTTGCCGTCCTGTTGGCGTTTGCCGCATCTGTGTACGGCGCGGCGAATCAGGCATCGGCCGGCACCGTGGCACGGTCGAGCGCTTCGCAGATCGTGGCCGACATGGGCGCGGGCTGGAACCTGGGGAACCAACTCGAAGCCAACGCCAACGGATACCCCAGCGAAACGGCATGGGGCCAGCCGACCGTCACACAAGCCCTCATCGACAAAGTGAGGGCGGCAGGGTTCAGAACGATCCGCATCCCGGTCTCCTACCTGGGGTACATAGGACCCGGCCCGGATTACACGATAAACCCATCCTGGCTGAACAGGATCCAAGAAGTCGTCAACTACGCCTACAACAGGGGCCTGCATGTGATGATCAACATGCATGGCGACGGCTACAAGAGCATCACCGGCTCGTGGCTGATCTGCGACTCACCCTCCCAAGCGGCGATCAAGGCCAAGTATCAGAAAGCTTGGCAGCAAGTCGCGAACAGGTTCAAGAATTACGACCAGCGGCTGATCCTGGAGTCCATGAACGAGGAGTTCGACGGGCAGTACGGCCGCCCGACCCAACCGTGCTACTCAAACATCAACAGTTACAACCAGATCTTCGTGGACACCGTACGGAAGACCGGCGGAAACAACAGTTCGAGGTGGCTGCTCGTTCCCGGCTGGAACACGAACATCGATTACACCGCGGGGAACTACGGCTTCACGCTTCCGACCGACCAGTATCGATCCCCCTCCATTCCCGCGAACGAGCGGCGACTCATGATCTCCGTTCACCACTACAGCCCGTGGGACTTCGCCGGAGAGGAAAGCGGCACCATCACGCAGTGGGGGCGAGCGGCGACCAACCCGTCGAAAACGTCGACCTGGGGGCAGGAAGACTATCTGGATTCGCAGCTCAAAAAAATGTACGACGCATTCGTCACGAAGGGGTATCCGGTAGTTGTCGGCGAATACGGTTCGATCGACAAGTCATCATTCGATTCGTCGAACAACAGGTATCGCGCGGACTTCGCACGGGCCGTCGCGGCCACTTCCAAGAAGTACGGGGCAGCCACCGTCTACTGGGACAATGGTGCGACCGACCGGTACGGGTTCGGGCTGTTCAACCGGCGCTCCCTCACGGTGACCCAGCAGGGCATCATCGATGCCATCATGAACGGCGTTGGTGCCCGTGCTGCCGAACCCGGCCCGTCCGGCACGTAGCAGGACCGGAGACCCGGTGACGGGTACGTGCCTGCGTTCCGGTGCCGATGGCGCGGTCGCCCTTGCCGCCACCGCCTACGCGCTGCCGCGGAAAGGCGCTGCCGGGGCAGCAGATGCTCGGTGTGGTGCGCAAGGGCACCGGGCACCGGAACGAAAGCCGGCGGGCACGGCCCCGCCGGCGGGACACCGGAGCCGGAGCCGACGACCGCCTCCGCCTCCGCTCCCGAATCGCCACTCCCCGTGGTGATTGACGCGTCAGCGTCGAGGGTCGCGCACTTGGCGACGCCGGCCTGCTCATCGCCCACGCCCGCCACGAAGTCGGCCACGACCAGCACCCGGGTGTACGGGGCGAGCGCGAGGAGAACTCCCCCCTGCCGACGCGCAGGTCATGCACCAGGCCGGGGCTGGGCGCGGGCGGCGCGGCCTCGACGCGGACCAGCGCGAAGGACGCGGCGGCGAGCGCGAAGCTGAGCGCGTCGACGGCCGGGCCCCAGCCGGGGCCGACCGCGGCGAGCAGTACGCCGCCCAGCAAGGCACCCACGATCATCGCGCCGCTGGCCGCGGTCCGGGAGAGCGCGAGGGCGGCGCGGCGGGACTCGGCCGGGCACGGTCTGCGGCAGCAGTGCCTGGGCCGCGGGGCGGGGGACTGGCTCCGGGCCAGGTGTGCGGCGGTGGGAAACACCAGACGGCAACCCCCGTCTCCATGGCGGGCAGGGCCCCCCGGACACCACACCCGAGCACCTCTGCCGTCAGGGCCCTTCGTCGCTGACGCCTCGCTGGTCTTCTTCGACAAACGTCCGGCTGGAGCCGCTCTTGAAGACGCGGAGAGCCTTTTCTGAGCTTCGGGACCAGGACTCCGGAGGCCGGCCTTGACGCTCTGCGGCGATGGCCAGGCGGCCGGGGTTTCGTCCCGCACATCGCCCGCCGCGGCATCGGTTCCTCCGAGCGCCTGAGCGCCGGGGCAGCCTGTTCGCCGCCTTCATCACCCTCGCTGTCGCCCCCACCTGCTGGTGGAGGCTCGCTCACATCCGCCAGCCCGACCGCCGCCAAGGCCCTCAAGTACCTCATGCCGGCGGGCCGCCTTGGCGCCGAGCGGCTGCGCGCCCTCACGGAAGGGCCGGCCTCGCCGGGTCGGTCAGCGGGCGATGAACGGCTCGGTCAGGTGCGGGGTCGCGAGGTACAGGGTGCTGGCGGGCCGGTTGTCCAGCACTTTTTCCCTTGAGGCCCTTGCCTGCTCGGGGTCCATCTCGTGGGCGTAGGCGAGTTCGGGGTGGAGCAACTGGATCGCGTGTACGAGCAGGTCTCCGGTGACGGCGACCAGCTGGCGCCCGGACGCGACGAGCATGCTCTGGTGCCCGGGCGTGTGACCGGGCGTGGCGAACACGCGCTCGCCGCTGCGCAGCGGGGTGTCGCCGTCGAGCAGCCGTAGCTGATCGGTCTTCCGGAGCGGGTCGATCACCGTGGGCCCCAGCTGCGGGTTGACCTCGTCGATCGCGTCGAGCTCGGCCCGCTGCAACAGGTATTCGGCGTTCGGGAAGAACGGCCGCGTCTGCTCGCCGCCGACGACGGCCCAGCCCACGTGGTCGGTGTGGAGGTGCGTGAGGACCACGGTGTCCACTTCGGACGGTTCGATACCCGCGGCGGCCAGTGAAGCCGGTAGCGCCCCGGGTACGGGTGCCCACGAGGCCGCCGGGCCGTCGGCCGGGCCGATCCCCGCGTCGACCAGCGTCACGCCCTGGTCGCTGCGGACCGCGAACGCGCGGAACTGGAGCCGCCAGCGCCCGTCGGCGTCGAGCGCGCCGGGGTCGAGCCGGTCGGCCGCCGCCCACTGCTCACCGGTGGCGTCGGGGAACGCCTCCGACCTCGGGGAGAAGAAGGGGCCCACGCCGTCGGGGAGCGCGATGACGGTGTACGGGCCGATCTGAAGGGAGGGGGGCATCCCACAGATAGTGCCACCGGCGGGCGGTCCACGACCAGACGGGTGCCCCCGGAGCTCACTCCAGGCCGTGGCCGGCCGGCAGGACGCCGACCGGGCCGCAGTGAACGAACGCACGCGTGGAACCTGCCCATGACGCCCGCCGACCAACGCCGCATCTCCCCCGCACCGTGGCGAGGGGCGGCGCTGTCTGGCAGTGAGGTCCGGCGGTGGCTCCCGTTGTGCCAGCAGCTCACACACGGGATGCGGCCCGCCTCGCAGTTCTGACGGGTGAGCCGATTGGCCTGCATCACTCATGAACCCTTTCGCCTCGCCGACGAACACACCACCCGTCCGCCAAGATCCTCGCCGGGCTGGACGCCTCACGGCCTGACTGGACCGGCACGGGCGGATACGGTGCCGGCCTCCGCCCGGGTGCCCGGCCCTTCCGCGGCTGGTGGTCCCGGCTCTGTCTTCGGTGCCGTCGACCTGCTGCGATGTCGACGGTGGCCGGGTCGCGCGGCGGGCACGGATCCCCGGCCGGGACAGTGCCCCTCTCCCCCGGTGCGGCCGTCGCCGGGTGCCGAGACACGAAGTGCCGGCACTGACCGGCGCGGTCCGTCCGCGCCTGGCCCTCGCGGCTTCAGCCGCCGACCTCGCCGGTGCCGTCCGAGTCGCCGTCGACCCCGAGAGGCCCCCCGGACTCCGTCGTTTCTGAGCGCCGCTAACCCTGCTCTTCCCGCTCCGCACGGCGTGGGGTGGTTGTCGCCGCCAGGCACAGGCCGCCGGCACACAGCACGGCGGCCGTGACGGCGGCCGGGACGCTGTGTGGCCCGTGAATGGACCAGGCCCACGGTTCCGGGGTGTTGTCCCAGCGCACGCCGGCCAGCAGGGTGGGGCCGAACATCGCCAGCGGAGGAAGCCAGGCCAGACCGCTGCCGAACAGGCCGACCCCGATCATGGCGAGCCCGAGGTGGCCCGCGACGTTGCGGACGGCCGCCAACGTGACCTCGGCGGACGCGCCGGCGACCATCGGCAGGACGGCCAGCAGCGTCGCGTAGAGCAGGACGGCGCTCAGGTGGACCACTCGGTGACGGCGCATCGGCTGGGCCGCGGTGTGCTCCAGGTCGGCCATCGGCGAGAACGTCGTGGCCGCGAGGACCACCGCGTGGACGACGGGCACGACGGCTGCCAACGGCACGCTGTAATCCGTCAGATGGCGCAGCTGGGGCAGCGGCACCTGCTGTCCGGCGTACACGGTGGCCGCGACGGCGACGACCAGCGCGACCAGCGCTGCGCGCGGCACGTTGTGGCTGCGGCCGTAGGCGAGGAGGGCGCGCAGGCCCGGTGAGGCGGGGAAGGGAGACACGGGCTTCACTCGGCCGGCGCCGTTGACTTCGGTGGCGCGGGGACGGGGCGGCAGGCCCGGATGTCTTGGGCCGCGGCCTCCAGCCACCGGTCCTGTTCGGCTTTCGGCGTCTTCAGGAAGCGCTCGAGGCCGGCGGTGAACGCGTCGCCCCAGTAGCTGCTCCGCGCCTGGGCCCGGTCGCGCACCACGGCTTCGAAGAGGAAGGTGTCGGGGTAGTCCCCGATCTCCTCGAGCGGGTGGGGGGAGCAGCCGTCGGGCGGCTGCGGCAGGGACGCCGTGAGCAGGTCCTGGGTCAGCCCGTCCCGGTCGATGCCCGGTACGTACACGGGCAGTTCGGCGGTCGGTGCGTGACCGGGCGGCGCGGTGAGGCCGCGCGCGTGGAACGTGCGCGTGAGGCCGGGGACCGAGCCGACGGAACGCTGGACCCGTTGCAGCGCGACCCGAACCTCCGGCAGCAGATGCCGGTCGGCGGGCCACAGACAGGCCGTGGCACCACTCGCGGTGGCACAGACCGGCTCCTCGGGCTGTGGGGTCCGCACGGCCCAGTACAGCTCGGGCAACGGGGCGCGGAACGTGCACAGGGCCCCGGCGGCGACGACCGCCGCCAATGTCACCGGCAGCAGCGTGCCGAGCGCGGGGCGTACCGCCCGCCCGCGCAGCAGGCCCGGTACGGCGAGGAGCAGCAGGCCGCAGGCCAGACACCACACGGCGCCGGTCAGCAACCGGCCGGCGTTCGGCTGGAAGGCCGTGTCCCAGAGCGCCCACGGCATCGCGGACCGATGCTCGCCCGCGAACAGCGCGGTGCCCACCAGGGCGCCGTACCAGCCGAGGCCCACGAAGGGAACGGCGATGCGGGACGGGGACAGGACGCCGACGACGACTCCGACCGCGGTCTGCAGGCCGAGCATGGCCGCGCCGAGGATGAGCGGTGACCAGGTGGGCGCGGTCACCGCGCTGACCCCGGCGGTGCGGGAGAAGGCCATGACCGCGCAGAGCGCGTACACGGGAAGGGCCCAGGCCATGGCGGACAGCCAGACCATGAAGGCCTGCTCCCAGCCGCTGCGGGCCGCCGTCTCCGCCCAGGCGAGTGTGCGGTGGCGGCGTACGCGGCCCGCGGTCCAGGCGGCGCCGGTGCTCACCAGTGGCCCCATCACCATCACGGCGAATACCTGGACCTCGACGGCGCTCTGTGTCCACCAGCCGATCCAGTCACTGGTCGCCGCGTCCGGGGTGAGGAAGTACCAGGCACCGATCACCGTCATCAGGGCGGCGATCCACCCTGCTCAACTCGTCGACGCTCCCGGTGTGTTCTTGCAGGAGCCGCAGCCTGAACCCCCTCGATGCCGACGGTGTCCCGGGGTCGGGAGAGAGCGAGTTGTTCCGCCGGACGAAGGCGGGGGTGGTGGCCCGCGCGAATCGTCGACCGGCACCTCACCGGACGCCTTGACACGGCCGGAGCCCGGGCCGGACCACCGGCTGCTGTACTCGGTGCTGCCGGCGATTCGGCGCTGCCGGCGACGGCGACCCCGAACGGCGGTCGGCTTGCGTAGGTTCTCCGCCGCCAGGGCGCTGACGGTCTGAACGGCCAGGGTGAACACCACGACCAAAGAGCGTCGGCCTCTCTACGTGACGTGGTGCGGCAGGCCCTGGGCAGACGCACCGGACTGTTGTGGCGACCAGTCGGGGGCAGGGTCCTCGGCGAGCAGCGGCCGGAGGGCACCGAGAACCGCGCCGACGCAGACGTCCCGCAACTGGGTGCGGGTACAGGTCTCGCGGGTGAGCCAGTCGACGCAGAGGACCTGGACGAAGACCAGCCAGCTCTTCAGGACGTCGGACACGGCCTCGCGGGTGCTCTCGTCCGCGAGTGTCGCCCGCGTACCGCTGCTCCAGGAAGGCGAAGAAGCCAGGGAACTCGGCCAGTGGGGTCGCTTCGTCGTTCAGGGCAAGGGCGCCCGGGGCTCCGGCCCGCGCGAGCGGGAGGCGTATCTGTTCGCCGAGGGCCGCGACTGCTGTGGTGGTACATCGAGGAGATCCGCGGAGAGTTCGCCGACGATCCCTGCGACCCGTGCGCGCCGCTGTGGCCCTCGGAACGGCTGCCGACGGCGGTCGCCGCCCCGCCGGTCGGCCCGGATGCGTTCCGGCGGGCGCTGAAGGCCGCCTCGAAGCAGCATCTGACCGGGCCGGTCACCGCACTTCACCCGCATCTTCTACGACACGCGTGCGCGACCGGGCCCTCGATCCCGGCCTCGTCGAGGACGAGGTTTTGACGGTCCGTGGTGTCAGGGGTCAGGCACATCGGCGGCGGCAAGTCGTCAGCGGCTGACGAGAAGGCCGTCCACCAGGGCCCGGAGCCCGTCCTGGTAGGTGTCCTCTGCGGTCAGCGGCGCCCAGCGGTCCGCGGCCTGCGCCAAGCGGGGCAGCTCGCTCGGGTCGAGATCGGCGAAGACTTGCTCCCGGTAGGTCGCGCGGTCATCGTCTGCGCGCCGCCGGGCCGCTGTTGTCCTGACCACGATCTCTCCGGCGGTGTAGTACCAGATCGAACGGTACCCGTGGACAGCCCGGCCGAGGGGGAGGCCGCATTCAACCAGGCCGTCAACGATCTGCTCGACGAACCACAGCGCGGATGTGGACATCAGGTCGTCGGCGGTCAGTACCTCCACGATCCAGGGACAGGCGGCGAGCGCCTCGTGGATTGCGGTGGCGGCGGCGACGATCCGCTCGCGAGGGTGGGCCGGCAGTTCGGGTCGGCGCAGCGTCCGTGCGGCGTAGTCGTCCAGCAGGAGGACGAGCAGTTCTTCCTTGTCGCGGACGTGGTGGTAGAGCGCCATCGGCGTGCTGCCGACCTCCGTGGCCAGCCGCCGCATGGTCAGCCGGTCCACGCCTCCCTCCGTCACGATCCGGCGGGCTGTCTCGATGATCTCCTCGCGAGAGATACGGGGAGGTCGCCCCAGGGTTTTGCGTGGTGCGGACGGTTGCGGCATGCCCCCATCATCCCCCACGTGTCGACAACGGCCACCCCCTGACGCTAACTTTTCTTACATGTATAAAAACTCTCGGGAGAGTCCAGGCGTGGTGCTGGCGGCAGCCGCCGTCGCCCAATTCGTCGTCGCCCTGGATATGTCCGTGGTCAACGTCGCGTTACCCGCGATCCGCACCGCGCTGGGATTCGCGCCGCTCGACCTGTCGTGGGTCGTGCACGTGTACGCGCTCACGTTCGGCGGGTTCCTGCTGCTGGGGGGCCGCGCTTGCGACCTGTACGGCCGGCGTCGGATGTTCGTGCTGGGACTGACCGTCTTCGGGCTGTGCTCGCTGGCAGGCGGGCTGGCCCAGACGCCCTGGCAACTGATCGCCGCACGCGCCGGGCAGGGCCTGGGCGCCGCGGCAGCTGCACCGGCCGCGCTGGCGATGCTCACCACCACCTTCACCGAAGGCCCTCAGCGCGTCCGCGCGCTCGGAGTGTGGAGCGCGGTGAACGCCGCAGGTGGCGCGCTGGGTGTGCTGGCAGGCGGGCTGCTGACCGAGTACGCGGGCTGGCGTTGGGTCATGCTGATCAACCTGCCCATCGTCATAGCGGCTCTCGCTCTCATCCCCGCAGGGGTGCCCGCCGGAACAGCACCCGCCCAGCGCGAAAGGCTGGACTCGCTGGGCGCCGTCCTGGCGACCGGTGGAGTCGGGCTGCTGGTGCTCGGTGTCGTCCGCACCGACACCCTTGGCTGGAACTCCCCGGTCACGTGGGTGACCCTCGCTGCCGCGGCCGTACTGCTGACCGCCTTCGTCTTCGCCGAGTCGAGGGCCGACGCACCGCTGCTGCGCCTCGGCCTGCTGCGCAGCCGCTGGGTCGCCGGCGCGAACGTGCTGGTGTTCCTTGCCGCGGCCGGGCAGTTCACGGCGTTCTACTTCGTGTCCCTGTACATGCAGCAGGTCCTGGGCATGGGTGCCGCAGCGACCGGCACCGCATTTCTGCCCTTCTCCCTGGGCCTGGTCGCGGGAACCATCGTCGCGACCCGCATCACCGCGGCACGCACCCCCCGCGTGTCCCTGGTGCCCGGCGCCCTGCTGGCCGCCGCCGGCCTGGCCTGGTTCGCCGGCATCAGCCCCGACGGCAGTTTCCTCACCGACGTGCTCGGCCCCTCCCTCGTCACCAGCGTCGGCGCCGGACTGGTCCTGGCCCCGGTCGCCGCCGCCGCGACCACCGGCGTCGCTGCGCGTGAGGCCGGCATGGCCTCCGGCCTCATGAACAGCTCCCGCCAACTCGGCGGCTCCATCGGCCTGGCTGCCCTGGCCACCCTTGCCGCGCACCACACCGGCACGGCCACCGACCCCGCCGCGCTCAACGACGGCTACGCCCTGGGCCTGGCCATCGCCGCCGCCGTTTTCGTGCTCGCGGCGGTCGTGGCGATCGGTGTGCTGCCGCGCCGCCGGCCCGTCACACCTCTCCCGCAATCCACCGCCCCCGCAGAGAACCAGCTGGAAGGAACACCGTCATGAAGACCCCCACCGTCGACCTGTTCGCCTCGGCGCTGCACTTCCACCCCGACGGCGACGTCCGAGCCGTCGAACGGCAGATGACGAGCAACGACTCCGGCGCCTGGCAGATCGCCACGTTCCACGTGGAGACCGACGCCGACGTTCACGCCGACCACTGGGAGATGCACCCGGAGGCCGAGGAAGCCGTGTGCTGCCTGGCCGGCGGTGTCCGCCTCTACTTCCGTCCCAACGGGCCCGGTGACGCCGAGGAGATGGTGCGGTTGCAGGAAGGCACCGCCGTGATCGTCCCCCGCGGTCGCTGGCACCGCCTGGAACTGGACGCCCCCAGCGACCTGATGTCGATCACTCTTCGCAACGGCACCCGCCTCGAAAAGCGAACCGACACCCCCTGAGCGGACGGTGGCCCGGCCATGTGCTGCCGGGCCACCGCAATAACCCGACAGCTTGGCGCCGCCTGGTCTGTCGGCACATGCGGGAGCGGACTGTCAGTGCACGACGCGGGCCAGGCCTGGCGCCAGGCTGTTTACCTGGGTCATGCCCTCAGATCCTCCGTCACGGGCAGGCACTCGGCGAGCAGGTCGACGACGTCGCGCCAGGCTCGCTGCGCGTGCTGTGGGTGGTAGCCGACTCCGGGGACCGTGGGGTGATCGACCGGCGGGTGGTGGAAGGCGTGCAAGGCGCCGCCATAGACCGCGAGGCGCCAGTCGACGCCCGCCGCCTGCATCTCGACGGTGAACGCGTCTCGTTGTGCGGGCGACATGATCGGGTCTTCCGATCCGACCCCGGCCCACACCGGGCAGCGAATGCGCGCTGCCTCGCCTGATCGACCCGTGGTAGTTGCGTTGACCGTCCCGATCGCGCGCAGGTCGACGCCGTCGCGTCCGAGTTCCAGCGCGATGGCGCCCCCGGTGCCGTAGCCGATGGCGGCGATCCGGTCGGGGTCGGTCCGGGGCTCGGTGCGCAACTCGTCGAGTGCCGCGTGGCCGATGCGCCGCATCCGGTCGGGATCAGCGAGCAGTGGCATGCACCGGGCCAGCATCTCCTCGGGGTCGCCCACATAGCGCCCGCCGTGAAGGTCGAAGGCCAGCGCTACGTATCCCAGCTCGGCGAGAGCATCGGCCCGGCGGCGCTCGACGTCGCTGAGCCCCATGCCCTCTGGTCCGAGCAGCACCGCGGGCCGACGGTCGACACCGGCCGGGAGCGCGAGGTGCCCGATCATCGTCAAACCATCCGCCGGGTACTCGACCGTACGCGTCGTGATCGCCGTCATGAGACTGGACTGTAGTGATCGTCGAGCCCGGCCCGGCCGGTGTTCTGCCACTGGCAGAACAGCGCGCGTGCCCCTCTGACATGCGCGGGCGAGTTCTCCTGGCAGCCGGATCTGCCGGTCATCGGCACGAGCATCGGTGACTACGGCATTCCGCAGCCCGTCGACCCGTACTCCCACACGAAATACTTCAAGCGCGCCGACATGCTCGGCGGTTCGGCCACGCTCAGCCTGGTCCCGCCGACCGGTTCCGGTCCGATGACCCTGTGGGTGCGAAGCCCGGACCGGGCCTACAACGGGTCGGCGAGTGCCTTCCGGCCGCGTTCGAAGAGAGCATCGAGACGCAGGTCGTAGCCGTCCTCGAAGGCCGACCACCTTGGTGAAGGTCGGGAAGCGGCCGGATCGCGGTCGATGCGGTTTCCACCACGACCGGCGCCTGCTCGGCGCGCTGCGCCCACGCGTCGCCACTGTGCCCCGCCCTCGGAAGGTGGGGAACGCCTTGGGCGCGGGGAGTTCTCCGTACGCCTGGCGGACGGAGATGACGGGGCAGGTGGTGTCCCGGTCGCCGCGGTGATCGACGGCTGAGGCACCGGCCTGCGAACATGAGCGCATGACCAAGTTGACCGGACAACAGATCGCCGACGCCGGACTGGAGGGGTGGGTCTACCTGATCGGCGGACTCCAGACCCGCGTCCGTACGCGGAACTTCGCCACCGGGCTCTCGGTCGTCAACGCCATCGGCAGCGCGGCAGAGGAGATGAACCACCACCCCGACCTCGACCTGCGCTACACCCATGTCGACGCACGGCTGACAAGTCACGGCGAGCACGGAGTCACCGACCGCGACATCCGGTTGGCCCGCACCATCTCCTCCATCGCGGCCAACGCGGGCGTGCGGCTGGAGGTCGCGAACCTCTCGCGGCTCGAGCTCGCCCTCGACACCCCAACCGCCGAGTCGGTCCTTCCGTTCTGGGCCGCCGTGCTGGCGATGGAGCATCGGTCCGGGCCCGACTTCGGCGACGAGCTTCGCGACCCGTCCGACGCCTTGCCGACCGTCTGGTTCCAGCGTTCCGGAAGCGAGGAACCCCGTCAGCGCTGGCACCCGGACGTGTGGGTGGATCCCGCGCAGGTCCAGTCCCGCATCGACGCCGCACTCGCCGTCGGCGGGTCTCTGGTCAGCGACGCAGAGGCGCCGCACTTCTGGGTGCTCGCCGACCCCGAAGGCAACCGGGTCTGTTTGTGCACCTGGCAGGATCGCGGCTGAGATCAGCTGGCACCGGGCGTGGGGGCTGCAACCACCACGAACCGGCGCCTCGTTCTGGAAGATCTCGACCTACGGCTGGACTGCTCACACAATGTCCCGCGGCCTGACCAGAAAAGCCAATCACTCCAGCGCGGCGGAAAACGCCAGTCCACTCGCACCAACCAAAACGCCGATCAGGCCCGGGTCATGTCTTGCCTTGTGACTCACGAATACTCAGCAACACCGTCGCAGGTGTGACAACGAACGACGCAGAACACTCTTTGCACCTCAACTGGTCCCCGAAATCCCCCAGACCCAGCACCGTCCCGAAGGAACAGTCGGGGCAGACCGCGTGGAAGGTGTCGCAGGAGTTGCACTGATGAACACGGCCATTGCGCTTGAGCACGTTGGCACCGTAGTTCTTCACCGTATGCGCCACTGTGATCAGAGTGGTCAAGGACGACACGGCCGTTGCCTTCAGGAAGTCGAGCACACTCTTCGACCTCGGATTCACCAGGTAACCCTGCTCAGCGCCGCACTTCTTGCAGCGATACAACGCATCCTTTTCCGGCACGCCGATCCCCCCATTCATAGGAGCACAGGGCTTCTGGCGCGCACGTACCCGAGGAATCGATTCGGCTAAACATTCCATGGGCCGGGGCGAACCCAGCCCGCAGTGAAACGGAACCCGCTTCCCGCGCCAGACCTGCTCGTCATTCCGATGGCCACTCCCTTCAGCGGCTGATATCCGAACATCTGAGTGGCGTCGATCAGAGAGGGGCCGGCGCCGATTCGCCGGAGGGGCCGCCCATCGTCACCGATCTGACCCGGCGGCACCCGGCGTCACCCGCGCACCAGCGGCCTACGCGACCTGCGCGCCGCCGTGACGCGTGCCGGCCGACGGCCGTCCCACGATCTCGGCACAGGGTTGTCCGGCCCCCAGGGCCACGCAGGCGTGTGCCCCGCGTCCGCACTCGGCACTGCCCGCGCTTCACTGGCCGCTTCCGCTCTCTCCCCGGAAGGCCGAACCCACCCGATCGCCGTGGGCCGGGAGCGGGAGCGCCCCACCGTCCTTCGGGGGTGTACGGGCGGCGGGACGCCGCCGGACCGTTCGGACCGGAGCCGCCCGACGAGAGCGGGTGGGGCGGTGCGGGGTCAGTTCGGGCGATCAAGACCGGGTCGCTGTAGTTGCCGTGGAAGCCGCGCGCCGTCAGGCAGTAGCGGGCCGAGCGCCACGGGCTGGTGTCCAGGTGGTAGGAGACGGTCGTCTCGAAGGTGACGGCGTTGGCGCACGCGCTGCCGTAGGTCGTGCGGTACAGGTAGGAGAGGTAGACCTCGGACGCCGGGGAGTCGTTCCAGTCGAGCAGGATGCCGCCGCTGTGGTCGCGGCTGGCGTTCAGCCCGGTGGGCGTGGGCGGCTTGGGCGCCGGCGGGGACGGCCGCTGCAGCCGCACCACGGTGCCGGAGGAGCGGTTGCCCAGCTGGTCGACGGCGACGCCCCGGTAGTACGGGGTGGCGTCGGCGGCGATCGGACCGTCGGTGAGGGTGCAGCGGACCTGCTCCTCGGTGTCGGGCAGGGCGGCACACCGGGGCGTGCGGGGGCTCGACGGTGCCCGGGTGCGGGCTCGTGTCAGCCGGCCAGCTTGTTCATCTTGCGGATCTGCTTGTCGAAGGCCCCGGCGGGAGCGATGCGGCGGAGTATGCGCGCGCGTCCGGCCACGGGGCCGGCGGTGTAGCGCAGCTTCGGCTTCGCGTCGGTCGCCGCCGCGACGATCGTCCTGGCGACGACGGCGGGGGCGTCGCCGTCCCTGATGGCCTCCGCCATCACGCGGTCGACGACCTGCCCCTGCTGCGCGTAGACCTCCAGGGGCGTGTCGGGTTTCGCGCTGTTGGCCTCGAACCCCGTCCTGGTGTAGGCGGGTTGGACGAGAAGCGCCCGGACGCCGTGGTCACGGACCTCATGGTCGAGGGACTCGGTGTAGCCCTCGATCGCGTGCTTGGAGGCGGCGTAGGCGGCCATGTAGGGCTGCGGCAGGAATCCGAGCACGGACGAGAGGTTGATGATGCGCCCGCGCCCCTGAGCGCGCATGTGCGGCAGGACCGCGTTCACCATGCGCATGACACCGAAGACGTTGGTGTCGAACATGTTCCGGGCCTGCGCGACGGAGGTTTCCTCGGCCGCCCCCGTCGAGCCGACGCCCGCGTTGTTGACCAGGACGTCGATCCGACCGAACCGCTCGATCACCTGCCGGACCGCGTCGGCGGCCGACGTGTCGCTGACCACGTCGAGGTCGATGAACGTCACGCCGTTGAGCGGGGTGACGCGTGAGGTGTCGCGGCTTGTGCCGACCACGTCGAAATCCGCTGCGGCAAGCGCGAGCGCGGTTTCCCTGCCGATGCCGGATGACGCACCCGTCACGAGTGCCACCGGCCGGTTCGTCGCCATCATGGTTTCCTGACCTGTTGGGATACTGATCGGTTTCCCCTCACCGTAAACCGATCGGTTTCCATGCGCAAGTGAAGCGGCGAGCCGAGCTCGGCCGCATCAGCGCCTGCACCGACGCCGACGGCCCCCTCAGTGTCGGCGTTCGGCCGTCGGCGGACCGGACGTGTCCGTTCATGCGCGGAGTGCCGCGCGGTGCCGGACTTGATGACGCCCGGGGGTCTCGGCCGGAGGAAGGACGGGGGCGTGGCGCGGTCCTGACGCGGCAAGCCCGGCTCTCGAGGGGCGGCCGCAGGCGTGGAGGGCGGTGAGCATGCCCTCGGCGCGGCAGCCGGGGCGATGGGTAACCGTGCGCCTGCCGCTGTTTGTCGACATCCAGGAGGCCACGGCCTCCACGCCTGCGGCACGGCTCGGCAGCGCTCTGGAGATCCGGACAGCAGGGGAGCCCGGCTCGTGTCGACCCGAGGACTGCACGGGTCACCGGGCGGGCTCGCAGGTGATGCGTCAGGGCATGTCTGCCGCGTCGAGCAGGGTGGCCACCGTGGGCGCGAGGAGCCCGGTGAGGTCGTCGGCTCCGATCCCCGCGCGGGCGCTGGCACCGTCGAAGACCAGGCTGAGCTGTCGGGCCAGCAGGTCGGGATCGCTCGCGCCGCCCTGTTCGGCCTCGGCACGGAAAAAGGCCGTCAGGTTCCCCTTGATCCGGTGGGCCACCTGGCTCGCCGGGTGACTCTGGTCCTTGAGCTCGATCTGGACGGCCAGGTACTGGCAGCCCCGGAACCCGGGCGCACCCGCCTGATGTGCCACCTGTTCGAACACGTGCAGGATCCGCTCGCGAGGTGAACGGCCGTCGTCCGCCGCGGGCAGCAGCGTCACCACGAAGGCGGAAGCGCGCTGTTCCAGACTCGCCGCCAGCAGTTCGTCCTTGCTCTCGAACAACTGGTACATGGAGCGCTTCGACACCCCCGCCGCCTTGCACAGCGCCTCGACGCCGATGCCGACACCGTCTCGATAGGTGAGTGTGGCCGCCGCCTCCAACAGTCGTTCTCTGGGGCTCTGCTTCACTTCGGTAGCCATACCGCGAGGTTAACCCGCCTGTGACGAATCGCAAACCGATCGGTTTACGAAGGTGCGCGGGACGGCGCCGACGCCGCGGCGCACAGCCGGGCCCGGTTGCGGATCTCGGGCACCGGCTCGGCGGCGGCCCCGGAGGGAGGGCCCGGCCGGCGTATGGAGTCCCGCGGTTCCGGACGGACGCAGCCGGTACGCGTCAGCGGCGAGCCGGCCGTGGGAGGACGCGGCTCGTCGCCGAGGTGCGCGCACGTTGCTGCCGCGGCGGGGAAGGGTACGGGCGCACGGACTCGGACTGGCGTGCCAAGGGTGAAGTGTCCGAACCGGAGTCCCATGCCGGGAGGTGTACTGGCAGCCTGCTGAGGGTGTTCGGATCGGTGCGTCGAGCTTCGTCGTGCCGATGTGGGCTGCGCTTGCCGTTGTCGAGCAGTCGCGGGGGGGGGGCGGTGACGAGTGGATCAGCCTGGCCTCCTCGTGTCCTCCGCAGGTCGTAGTCGGGTGCTGCGGGAGTGGATGTGACAGGTCGGCAAGCTGTCGGGGGCTCCCATGCGCCCGGGCCGGACAACGCAAAGCCGCGGAACGTGCCCCGACACGTCGCCTGTGTGATGGACGGCAACGGCCGGTGGGCCGCGCAGCGGTCGCTGCCGCGGACGTCGGGCCATCGTGCCGCGGAGACGGCGGTGATCGACGTCATCGAAGCAGCCCGGTCGGCCGGCATCGGCTGGCTGAGCCTGTACGCGTTCTCCACCGAGAACTGGCGTCGCCCGAGCTCCGAGGTCGACTTCCTCATGCGGCTGGTACGCCGAGTGGTGCGCAAACACGCCCCGCTGCTGCACGCACGCGGTATCCGCTGCCGCTTCCTCGGCGTGACCGATCCGCGAGTGCCCGCGACACTGGCCCGGGATTTCACCGACCTGATGACGCTGACCGGCGCCAACCGGGGCATGACGCTGACCGTCGCGTTCGATCACGGCGGGCGCGGGGACATCGTGCAGGCCGCACGCTCACTGATCCGCAGTGGCGTGCCGGCCGAGGCGGTGGACGAGGAGAGCTTCGCCGCGCACCTGCCCTTCCCCGACACCCCCGACGTCGACCTGGTCATCCGTACCTCCGGTGAACAGCGCATCTCCAACTTCATGCTCTGGCAGGTCGCCTACGCCGAATGGGTCTTCCCCCCGGTGCTGTGGCCCGACTTCCGCGCACCGCACTTCCTCGAGTGCCTGCACACCTATCGCCGGCGTGACCGCCGCTTCGGTGGCGTGCCGCCGCACCAGAACGGAGAACAACGACCGTGATCCATGCAGACAGCGGCTCCCCCGGTAGCACCGGCGCCGGTTCAACGGCTCGCGACGGCAGCTCATCACGGCCCGACGCGGAAGGCCGGACAAGGCCCTTGTCCGGGCCCGGCCAGCAGTTCCACGAGTTGTTCAACGACCCGCGCTGGGCACTGGCCATGGTCCGGGCGACCGTCCTGGAGGCGGCCCACCCGCAGATCGGGGCGGCCCTGATCGACAACTCCACGTTCGTGGCGCATCCCTGGCGGCGGCTGCGCAACACGCTCGTGAGCCTGCAGCGCATGTTCGGTCCCGACGATCACGTCCGGAACCGGGAGGCTGCGCGGCTCAACCGCCTGCACGCGCGGCTGAACGGCACCGACGCCCACCACCGCCCGTACGACGCGATGGACCCCGCCGTGCGGGCCTGGGTGGTGGCGACCATGTTCGAGAGCGCCGTCACCATGTGCCGGCTGAGCGGACAGCCTCTGGAACAGCAGGCCATGGAGCGGCTGTACGCGCAGTTCCAGGCGTTCCTCGCCGCCCTGGGAGACACCTCCGGGCACCTGCCGCCTTCCCTGAACGACTTCTGGCGCTACTACGACCGAGTGGTGGAGGAAGAGCTGGAGAACACGGAGGCGATGCGCATCGTCCTCTACAAGCTCTTCGACCACCTGCCGGCCCCGCCCCTGCTGCACGCCCTGCCCACCCTGTGGGCGGCCGGCCGCACCGTTGCCGGCCCTCTCCTCGGGGCGATCACCGTGGCGTCCCTGCCCGAGGCGTTCCGCCGGCGGGCCGGTCTGCCCGAACTCCCCGGCGCGCAGACCGTGATGCAAGGCGCCTACCTCGCCGTCGGACTGGCCCGCTTCCTCCCCGGCGGCTGGATCAGGGCCGACAGCATCTCCGACCTGCTGGCCCTCTCCCCCGACAGCGACGACCCACGGGCACGGACGATCAGCGCCCTGCGCGACCGGATGAACCGGGCCGGAGCCCTCATCCGGCTCATCACCCCTCTGCCCCCGGAACCCGGGCCCGCCCCCGCAGGCGGGGTGCAGCGCAGCGCGGAAGAGTTCTTCCGAGAGGTGCTGGACCAGACCGGCAACGGCTACCTGGACTGGCCCGACCTCGCGGCCATGGCCCGCGAGCTGTCCAGCCGCCTCGACCTGGACGAACCCGAAGAGACCAGGCTCTACAACGCCTTCGCCGACTGGTGGCGGGAACTGCAGGCCGCCCTCGACGCCGACGGCGACGGCCGCATCAGCGCCTACGAGTACGCCGCGGCCGTTCCCTCCCTGGCCGGACCCGCACTGATCAACGTCGCAGAAGTCCTCTTCGACGCCACCGACAAGGACGGCAACCAGACCATCGACGCCGACGAACACCGCGCCCTGTTCCGCACCGCCTTCCAACGCGACAGAGCCGACGTCGAAGGGGCCTGCTCGCGCGCCGCGTTCGTCAAGGACTTCCTGTCCTTCATGTCCGGCCGCCGGTGTTCCACCCCCTACGACCCGCTGCTCGCACAGGCATGAACCCGGTCCGCACGCCCGGCACCGCAGCCGACCGGTCCCCCGCGGCCCCGCTCGAGCGCGACCGGGGCGACCCGGCAGGCCGCGACGAGCGCCCGCGAGTCGCGCCGCCATGACGTCGTGCCGCCCGCGGCGCCGTGCCCATCAAGGGCCTCACCCCGCCGACAGGACGCCTTCAGGTGGCGGCCTTCCACCTCGCCGGGGGCAGTACCTCGCCCGCGTGGGTCGGCCGCCTCCCGTGAGTGAACTGCGCCGAATCCCGTAGGGTGGACGCCGCTGACGAGCCGGGCTGCGGCGCCTGGATCGCCCGCACATGTTCCACCACCACTTGGCGCCGAGTCGGCGACGACTCGGCGATGCGTGCGGCACAACGCCTCGGGCACTGCCTCACGGCTCACGTTCCGCCGGTGTACGGACGGTCAGGCCACCCGTGGCCGGGCTCCCTCGACTTGCTGAGAACGGACGATGAGCGACAACACCCTGTGGAACGTCCTGCGGGACGCCGCCCGCGAGGCCCCCGAGCAGGTGACCGTGCACGTACGCGGCGACGGTGACGAGCTGGAGGTGACCTACGCACAGCTGCTGGCCTCCGCCCGGCGGGTGGCCGGGGGGCTGCGTGCGGCCGGGGTCGAACCCGGCACGTGCGTGCCGCTGGTGGCCGACCGCAGCGAGGACTTCCAGGTGATGCTGTGGGGGCTGATCGGCGCGGGTCTGGTGCCGGTGCCGCTCGCGGCGGAGGTCCGCCGGGTGGTGCCGGTGTGGGAGCACCTGGGCCGGCCACCGGTGTTCGTGGACGCCGCCGGTGAGGACCTGGTGCGGCACCTGCCGTCCGGGGCGGCCGTTCTGCGGCTGGACGCGCTGCGCGACGGCGACGAACTGGACGGGCCCGCCCCGTGCGAGCCCGATCGTCTGGCGTTCGTGCAGTTCTCCTCGGGCAGCACGGGTGTGCCCAAGGGCGTCGAACTCACTCATGCCGCGGTGACCGCCAACCTGCGTCAGATCGTGGCGGTCTCCGACCTGGGCGGTGACGACGTGGTGGTCAGCTGGATGCCGTACTTCCACGACATGGGTCTGATCGGCACGCATCTCGCGCCGCTCGCCGCCCGTGCCAAGCAGGTCAAGATCGGTCCTCTGACGTTCGCCAGACGGCCCGGAATCTGGTTCGAGACGGCCACCGCGCACCGGGCCACGCATCTGTCGGCCGCCAACTTCGCCCTCGCACTGGCGACGCGGCGCCTGTCCGACGAGGACATGGCCCGCTTCGACCTCACCGGCGTCCGGCGGGTCGTGGTGGGCGCCGAACCGATCTCGGCGTCCGTCTGGCGCGACTTCGCCCGCCGTACACGGCTCGCGGGTCTGGCGCCGCATGCTCTCCAGCCGGTCTACGGTCTCGCCGAGGCCACCCTTGCAGTGACGTTTCCGCCGCCGGGCGAGGTCGCCGTGCCGCTGGCGCTGGACCGCGCGGCGTTCAGCCGCGGCCGGGCGGTGGACGCCCCGGACACGGACGGCTCCGCCGTCGAACTCATGGACGTGGGGTATCCCGTGTCCGGATGCTCCGTCCGGATCGTCGACGACGCCGGGCGTGACCTCGGCGACCGGCGCGTGGGCCACATCCAGGTGCGCGGTCCCCAACTCGCCCGCGGCTACCGCCGGCTGCCCGATGCCACCGCCGCCGCCTTCACCGCCGAGGGGTGGCTGCGCACCGGGGACGTGGGTTTCCTGCGGGACGGACGGCTGTGTGTCACCGGCCGCCACAAGGACGTACTGTTCCTGAACGGGCTGAAGCACCACGCCGCCGACCTGGAGGACGTCGCCGCCGCCACTCCCGGGCTGCCGTCCGGTACGGCCGCCGTGGTGGGTTCCACCGACCCCGACACCGGCAGCGAGCGCGTGGTGGTGTTCGTCTCCTGGTCCCGGCCGCCCCGCTCGGCCGACGAGGTGCTGGAACGGGTCGCCGCCCGGGTGGGCGAGGCGCTCTTCCACGACGACGTGCGGGTCATCGCCCTGCCGCCCGGCCAGATCCCGCGCACCACCAGCGGGAAGGTGCGCCGCCATGTGCTGCGGGACCGGTTCGAGGCGGGCCGGTACTCCCGTGTCGTCGTACGCGGTCGCGGTGCCGCGGCGACCGCTCCCGTCGGCCGGCGGGCGCCGGGCGGCTCCGGTGTCCCGCGGTCGCGGGCGGCGACCGAGCGGGTGGTGCGCGAGGTGTGGGCCGACGTGCTGGGACTGGACGGCGCGCGGATCGACGCCCACGCGTCGTTCCGCGCGCTGGGCGGCACCTCGCTGAAGGCGATGGAGGTGCTCGCCGCACTGGAGGACGCCTTCGGTGTACGGCTGGAGACGGCGGCTCTGCGCGCCGGGGCGGACACGGTGGCCGGGCTCGTCGGTCACCTCCTGGCGGACGCGCACAGCGGCGAGGGCGCCGGGGATCGTGGTGGGCCGGACGGCCGGCCCGGTGCGGCTCGCTCCGGCGGCCCCGCCCGGCGGACACACGAGGCCCTCGCCGTCGTCGGGCTGGCCTGCCGTTTTCCCGGTGCCGACACACCAGAGGCGTACTGGCGGCTGCTCGCCGAGGGGCGGGACCTCGTCACTCCGGTGCCGCCGCATCGCTGGGGCGGCGACCGGGTGCCCCCGGCCCGCTGGGGTGCCTTCCTCAAGGATCCGGCCGTCTTCGACGCGGCCCGTTTCGGGATGTCCGACGAGGAGGCCCACGCCCTCGACCCGCAGGCCCGCCTGCTGCTGGAGCTCGCGCACGAGGCCCTGGAGCGGGCCGGATACGCCGGTCCCCGCCGTCGCGCCCACCGCATCGGCGTCTTCACGACGGCCGGGGACAGCGGCTACCGGGAGCTGCTGGAGCGGGCCGCCCGGGACGGCGGCACGGACCTGCCGGCCTCGGCGCTGACCGGTAACCTGCCCAACCTGCTCGCCGCGCGGATCGCGCAGACCTTCGACCTGGACGGCCCGGCCCTGGCCGTCGACACCGCCTGCTCCTCCGCCCTGGTCGCCCTGCACCTGGCCGGCCGCAGCCTCACGGCGGGCGAGTGCGACATCGCCCTGGTCGGCGGCGTCAACCTGCACCTCACCCCGACCGCGCACCGCATGCTGCACGCCGCGCAGGCCCTGTCGCCCACCGGCCGCAGCCGGGCGTTCGCCGCCGACCCCGACGGCTTCGTGCCGGGCGAGGGCGGCGCGGTCCTCGTCCTGCGGCGGCGGCAGGACGCCCGGCGCGCAGGCGACGACGTGTTCGCCGTCGTGCGCGGCACCGCCGTCAACAACGACGGCACCTCGCTGAGCCTGATGGCCCCCAACCCCGCCCGCCAGCGCGAGGTCATCACCGCCGCCCACACCGCAGCGGGCATCGACCCGGCCGAGGTGACGTACGTCGAGGCGCACGGCACCGGCACCGCCCTCGGCGACCCGGTCGAGCTGAAGTCCCTCGCCCACGCCTTCCCCCCGCTCCCCGACGCACGCCCCCGGCTGCTGGGCTCGGCCAAGACCAACATCGGCCACCTGCTGAACGCCGCCGCGCTGCCCGGCCTGGTCAAGGTCGTGCTGGCCCTGCGTCACGGCCAGGTGCCGCCCTCGCTGCACGCCGACCCGCCCTCCGCACTCGTGGCCCGGTCCGGGTTCCGGGTGCCCGGCCGGCTCGCCGCCTGGCCCGCGCCGCCCTCGGGGGGCCCGCTGGTCGCGGGCGTCAACGCCTTCGGCTTCGGCGGCACCAACGCGCACGCCGTCCTGGAACAGGCCACCGGGCGGCCCCCGCACGAGCCCCGGCCGCACGACACCGGCGACGGCCCCCACCTGCTGGCACTCTCCGCCACCACCCGGCCCGCGCTGGGCGCCGTGATCCGCGAGCTGTCGGCGCACCTCGACGCCCACCCCCGGATCGCGACGGCCGACCTGTGCCTGACGGCCGCCACGTCCCGGGACGACGACCCGCACCGGCTGGCCCTCGTGTGCGACGACGGCGATGACGTACGCGCGCGGCTGGCCGCCCTCGCCGCAGCCCCCACCGGCGGCCGGGCGGTGGAGGGCCGGCCCGCGGACCCGGACGTGTTCACCGGCACCGTCCGCACACGCCCCCGCCTCGCCTTCCTCTTTCCCGGCCAGGGCACCCAGCGTCCGGGCACGGCGGCGCGGCTGTACGCCACCGCGCCCGTGTTCCGGGACACCCTCGACGAGGCGTCCGCCGCGCTCGGCACCCTGGGGGGCCGTACCCTCACGCACTGGTGCATCGATCCCGGCGTCGATGCGGCCGAACTGGCCCGCACCGAGATCACCCAGCCCGTCCTGGTCGCCTTCGGTGTGGCGCTGGCCCGGCAGCTGGGCGCCTGGGGCGTCGTACCGGACGCGGTCACCGGCCACAGCGTCGGGGAGCTGGCCGCGGCCTGTGCCGCGGGTCTGCTGCCGCTGTCCGACACGGTGCGCTTCGCCGCCGAACGCGGCCGTGCGATCGCCGAGCTGACCGGGCAGGGCGCGATGGCCGCCGTACGCGGCGCGGACGACGTCGTGGAGGCCCTGGTCGCCGCGTCGGGCGGTGCCCTGGCCGTCGCGGTCCGCAACGGGCCCGGCCGTCTGGTGCTGTCCGGCACGGTGCGGGCGGTCGAGGACGCCGTGGCGGAGCTGACCGCGCGGGGCGTCGTCGCGCGCAGGCTCCGGGTCTCGCACGGCTTCCACTCACCGCTCATGGAGCCGGCCGCGCGGGCGGTGTCCGACGCCGCACGCGCCCTGTCGCCCGGTAGCGGCCGGATACCGCTGCTGAGCACGCTGACGGCCGACTGGGAGTCCGCTCCCGACGCCGCCCACTGGCGTGAACACGTCCTGCGGCCGGTCCTGTTCGGGGCCGCGGCACGGCGGCTGGCCGAGGACGGGTACGACACCTTCGTCGAGCTCGGGCCCGGCACCGACCTGCCGGGCGCCCTGCGCGCGGCCGCCGCCGGTCGGCCCGGCACCCCCGTGGCCGTGCTCTCCGCCCTGCCCGCGGCGCACCGGGAGGGCGGCTGCGGGCGCGACGCGCTGCTGCGCACCGTCGCCCGGTTGTGGACCCGCGGTGTCGCCGTCGACCACGCCGCGCTGGCGCCGACGGGACGACGCGTGCCGCTGCCCACGTACCCGTTCCGGCGGCGGGCCTACTGGCCCGGCCCTGACGCCGCCCGGCTTCTGCACCGGCTCGCCTGGACGCCCGCTCCCCCCGCGGAGCCTGCCGGAGCGGCCCCGGTCACCCTCGTCGCCGGGCCCGACGCCGAGGCGGTGCGGGAGCTGTCCGCGCGGTTGGCCGAGCGCGGGGTTCCGGTGGCGCAGGCGGGCATGTCGTCCGCCCACACCGTCGTGCACCTGGCGCGGCGGGCGGGAGACGGCACCGACGCACCGGCCGCAGCAGCCGCGTTCCGGCACACCGTGCGGCAGTTCGACCGGGTCGGCGCGCGGCGTCTGCTGGTGCTCACCGAGGACGCCCACCGCACCGGCACCGACGGCGAGGCCCGGCCCCGCCCCGAGCAGGCCCTGCTCACCGGACTTGCGCTCGCGTTCCCGCAGGAGACCGAGGGCGCTCGGCTGGCCTGCGCCGACCTGTCCTCCCAAGACGCGCCGGAGCGGCGACTGGACGCCGTCCTCGCCGAGTTGACCGCCGTCGCGGACGGGGCGTCCGTGGCCGCCTGGCGGGACGGAACCCGGCTCCTCCGGGGTGTCGAGCCCCTGCCCGCCACCGCCCTGCCGCACGACACCGACCTCTTGCCTGCGGACGGCGTCTACCTGGTCACCGGTGGGGCGGGCGGCCTCGGCGCGGCGCTCGCCCGGGACCTCGCCGGACGCGGGCGCCCCACCCTCGTCCTCGCCGGCCGCTCCCCGGAGCCTCCCGCCGGACTGCTCACGGAACTCGCCGAACTCGGCGCCGACGCGCGCTACCGGCAGGCCGACGTGACGGACGAGTGTCAGCTCGCCGCCCTGCTCGCGCAGATTCCCGCGCCGGACGTCGTCTTCCACGCGGCGGGGGTCGTCCTGCCCGGGTCGCTGCGCGGCACCGGGTTGCGGGACACGCACCGCTCGCTGGCCGCCAAGGTTCACGGCACCCGGCTGCTGGCACGTGCCCTGGACCGCCACGGGCACCGTCCCGAGCTGTGCGTGGCGTTCTCCTCGGTCGCCTCGGTGCTGCCGGGCGCCGCGGGCGCGCTCGGCGACTACGCGGCGGCCAATGCCTTTCTCGACGCCTTCGCCGCGGCCGAACGCGCCGCCGGCCGCCGTTGGCTGGCTGTGAACCTCGGCGCCGTCGCCCGCACGGGGCTCGCCGCCGCCGTCGGGGACCGCACGCCCCTGCGAGCCGGGGGCGTCCCCATGGCCCCGGCCGACGCCCTGCGCGCACTGCGTGCGGCCTGCGCCGTCGACACGGCGCAGTTGGTCGTCGCCGACCTGCCGGCCGCGGACGTGCCGGTCCACAAAGCCCCCTCCGTACGGGCGGACACCTCGGTACGGGCGGACACCTCCGTACGAGCGGACGCCTCGTCACGGACGGACCTCTCCATACGGACGGATCTCTCCATACCGGCGGACGTCACGGGCCCAGCAGGGGGCGGGCTACCGGCGGGCCCTGCCGATCATCGCGTCCCCGCCACTCCCGCAGCCGTCTCCGGCGGCGTGTCCGACACCCGCGTGCTGGTGCGTACCCTCCTGGCCGAGGCCCTGCACCTGCACCCGGAGGCCGTGGACCAGGACCAGGCCTTCCTCTCGCTCGGCCTCGACTCGCTCGCCGCGGTCGACCTGGTCCGGCGGCTGGAGCGCGCACTGGGCCGGGACCTGCCGGCCACGCTGTTCTTCGAGTTCGGCACGGTGCGCGAGCTCGCCGCCCACCTCGATGCTCCGCCCGCCGACGACGGCACGCGGTCCGTGGCGGCACCCTCCGGCGACGTGGCCACCGGCGCGTCCGGCGCCGCGGAGGGCGTGCCGTTCCCGCTCACCCCCGTCCAACTGGCCCTCCACACCAGCAGCGTGCTGTATCCGCAGACCCCGGCCCGCGGCTGGGTACGGCAGACCGTCCGGGGGACGCTCGACCCCGGTCTGCTGCGCAGCGCCCTCACCGCGCTGGCCGAGCGGCACGGCATGCTGCGGGTGCGGATCGGACAGGACGGCGGGGTGCCGCACCAGATCGTGACGCCGGGTGCCGTCCCCGACGTGTGGTTCGAGACGCGGCCGTGCCCCGGAGGGGGAGCTGCGCTCCGAGCACTGGAGACGGAACTGGCCAACAGGCCGCTGGACCTCACCGCCGAACCCCCCTTGCGGGCGCTGCTGGTGACCGAGGACGCCGGAGTGGCCCATCTGGTCCTCGCCGTGCACCACGCGGCCGCCGACGGCTACAGCCTGAACGTCCTCGGCACGGAACTGTGGACGCTCTACACCGACCTCGCCCTCGGCCGCGTCCCCGCCGTACTTCCGCCGGCCGCGGACTTCGCCTCCTACGCCGCCGACGCACGGCGGCCTGCCGCCCGCGCTGACGACATCGCGTACTGGACGGCCCGTCTGGCAGACCACACGCCCCTGCCCCTCCCCTACGACGGCCGCCCCGACGCCGCCGACGGCCCCGGGCCGCTCGTCGCCGTGAACCGCGCCCTGGACCGGACGCTCGTCGCCGCCCTGCGCGAACGGGCCGCCGGCTGCGACGTCTCCCTCTTCCATCTCCTGCTCGCCGCCTACGTGCGCTGCCTGGCCCGGTGGAGCGGGCACCGAGCCGTCACGGTCAACGTCGCCCGCGCGGGCCGGGACGCCCGGTTGCCCGGACTCGACCGGCTGGTCGGCCCCCTCGCCGACACCCTGCCGCTGCTGCTGGAGGCGGACCCGGACGAGCCGCTGCCCCGGCTCGCCGAACGCGTGCGCCTGGCCTGGCTGGAGAGCGAGCGGCACGCCACGGTGAGCAGTCTCGACCTCGCCCGGCTGCTGCCGCTGGGCGACGGCTCGGGGCCGCGTACGGCGAGTCCGGCGAGCTTCAGCTTCGCCCGCTTCCCCGCCACGCTGGACGCGGACTGCCCGGTCGACGTGCGGCCGACCGCCGCGGGCACCGGATCGGCCGCCACCCGGCTGAGCCTGCTGGCCTGGGAGGACGGGCCCCTGCTGCGGCTGTCCTGGAACGTCCCCGAGCGTGTCTTCACCGCCGCGACGGCCGTCCGTCACGCGACGGACTTCGAGCGGGAACTGCGCGCGGTCATAGGCGGTGCCGGTTCTCCGCGAGCGCTGGAGGGCCGTCTCGCGCCCGTGCCCGCCGGCGTTCCCCGGGCGACTGTCGTCGGCCGCCTGCTGGACCGGTTTCGCACCGATCCCGACGCGGTCGCCGTCGACGACGGCCGGACGACCCTGACGTACCGGGCCCTCGACGCGGCCACCGGTGACCTCGCCCGCCGTCTGCGCGAACAGGGCGTGCGGCGCGGGGACCTGGTGGGCATGCTCACCTCCCCGGGTCCCGACACGGTGATCGCCGTCGTCGGCATCCTGCGCGCGGGCGCCGGATGGGTGCCGCTGGACGCGGAGCACCCGGCGGCCCGGCTGGCTGAGCAGACGGCCCGGTGCGGCGTCCGCGTGGTCGTGCACGACGACCGCACCCGGCCGGCCGTACGGGCGCTCACCGCCATGACAGCCCTGCCCGTCACCGCCGCCGGACCCGTGGCCGGACCAGTGGAGGACTCCTTCGACGAGACCGACGCCGACGCCGACGTAACGGCCTACGTCATCTTCACCTCCGGCTCCACCGGCCGCCCCAAGGCCGTGCCCATCACCTTCCGCGCCATGGAGAACTACCTCGACTGGGCCGTGACCACCTTCGCCTACGGCCCCGGCGACCGGCTCGCGAACACCTCCTCGCCGTGCTTCGACGCCTCGGTGCGCCAGTTGCTCGCCCCGCTGCTGACCGGCGCCACGGTGGTGACCGCCGACCGTGACCTGGTGCGCGACCCGGAACTGCTGCTGGACCACGTGGAGCGGGCGCGAATCACCGTGTGGAGTTCGGTGCCGTCGCTGTGGGAGCGGCTGCTGGCCGCGGCGGAGAACCGCCTCCGGCGCGGTGAGCGGCTGCCGGACCTGTCCGCGCTGCGCCTGGTCCACGTCGGCGGGGAGGTGCTCTGGGCGGACTGGGTGCGCCGTTGGTTCGACCTGTTCGGTCCGCGGCAGCGGATCGTGAACCTCTACGGACCGACCGAGACCACCGTCAACGCCACCTACCACGTCGTCGCCGAACGGCCCGCCGACGAGGTAACGGCGCTGCCCATCGGCCGCGCCGTCGCCGGGACCGACCTGCTCGTCGCCGGCCCCGGCGGTGAGCAGACCGGTCCCGGCGGCACCGGTGAGCTGCTCATCGGCGGCGTCGGGCTGTCCGCCGGTTACCTGGGCGAACCCGAACTGACGAAGGCCGCGTTCGTGCGGCGGGACGGCCGCCGCTGGTACCGCAGCGGCGACCGGGTGGAGGTGCTCTCCGACGGCGCGCTGCGGTTCGTCGGCCGGATCGACGACCAGGTCAAGATACGGGGCCACCGCGTCGAACCCGGGGAGGTCGAGGCCGTGCTGCGCGCCCGTGCGGACGTCGGGCAGGCGGCCGTACTGGCCGACGCGGGGCGTCTGTTCGCCTTCGTCGCGCCCACGGCACCGGATGCGTCGCCGGACGTGGTGGCGCTGCGGCGGTATCTGGCGGACTCCCTGCCGCCGTACATGCTGCCCGCCCGGATCACCCTCATGGACGCCCTGCCCCTGACCGGCACCGGCAAGGTCGACCGGCGGGCGCTGCTCGCTCGGACCGGGGCACCGACGGCGGACACCGCACGGCCGGCGGTGGACATGCCGCCGGAGACGAGCGCCACCGAGGAACGGCTCGGCCGCATCTGGTGCGAGGTGCTCGGCCTCGAGCGGGTCGAGCGGCACGACGACTTCTTCGCACTCGGCGGCGACTCGCTGCTGGCCCTTCAGGTGTTCGACCGGCTCGCCCGGCACGGCGGCGGCCCGCTGCCCCGGCCCACCGCCGTCTACCGGCACCGCACGCTGGCCGCGCTCGCCGAGGCCGTCGACGCCGAGGCGACCGGCTCCCACGCCTGCGGAGGCGGGGCCGGGCCGCTCGCCGAGGACCGCGGCCCCGCGGACGCGGTGGTCCCGGCCGCCTGTCCCGTCACCCCCGGCCAGCGCGGCTTCCTGCTCGCCGAGGCCCTCGCCCCCGGTACCGGGGCGTCCTGGCTGACCAGGCTGCGCCTGACCGGCCCCCTCGACCGGGACCGTTTCCAGCGGGCGGTCGACACCCTGGTGGCCCGGCATCCGATGCTGCGCACGGTCTTCCCCGCCGGGGCGAGGCCGCCGGTGCAGCAGGAACTGCCGGCGTCGCTGCGGCTGCCGGTCGCCTTCGAGACCGTGTCCGGGCCGCAGGAGCTGGCGCAGCGGGTCGATGACGAGCGGCGCCGCCGCTTCGAACCGTGGGCGTGGCCCCTGCTGCGCCTGAGCGTGCTCACCCTGGCCCCGCACGAGCACGTGCTCGTCGCGCACGCCCACCACCTGATCGGCGACGGCTACAGCGCCGCCCTGCTCCTGGAGGAACTGACCACCGTCCACGACGCCCTGGACCGCGGTTCGGCACCGGAACTGCCCGAGCTGCGCGGCACCTTCCGCGAGCACGCGGAACGCCTGGCCCGGCAGGCCGCGCACCCGGGACCGGAGCAGGACGACGCGCGGCGGCGTCGAGCCGAGGTGTGCGCGCCCTACACGAAGCCGGCTCTGCGGGCGCCGGCCCACACAGGACAGGGACAGCCGGACGGACTGCGCTCCCCCACCCCTGCCGCCCACGGCTCCGTCTCACCGGGCTTCCACTCCCACGGCTTCGTCCTGGACGCCGACGCCGTGGCCGCCCTGCGCAAGATCGCCGCCGAGGCGGGCGCCACCCTGTACGCGCCGCTGCTCACCGCCTACCACCAGGCGCTCGCCGCCCTCACCGGCCAGGACGACCTGGTCATCGGGCTGGCCGTGTCCGGCCGCGACCACCCCCTGCCCGACATCCACCGTGTCTTCGGGCCGTTCGCCACCGCCGTGGCCGTCCGCCCCTTCGGCCCCGGCACCGAGGCCCCACCCGACGACGACTTCGCGCGGCGCGTGCGCCGGGTCGTCGACGAGACGATCGCCGCCCGCACCTACGAGGACGTCGTCCCCCGGGACGCCGGCGGGCTGCCGCTGACGTCACAGTTCTTCTTCACCTTCCTCGACTTCGGCGAGCTGGGCCCGCGCGACGGCCATCTCCTGGCCGTGCGGCGGGACGACGAGGACAGCGGCTTCACGCCGCCCGCGGCCGGAACGGACGTCTTCCTCGCGGTGCGGCCCGACGGGGACCGGCTGCGGGTCACCGTGCGCGGTGCGACGGCGGCCTTCGACGGGCCCGCGCTCACCGCGTTCGCCGAGGGACTGCGCGACTCGCTCGTCTCCCGAGCGGTGCGCCCCGTTCGGCGGGCCACCCGCTCCGGCGGGCAGGACCTGGACGCCGCCCTCATCGGCTACCTGCCCGCGCCCGCCCACTTGGCCCGGCTCGCGGGCCTGCCGGAAACCCGGTCGGCCCGCGAGGACATACGCCGCCTGCTGTTCCCGGACGGCGCTCCCCGGCTGCTGGAGACGACCACCACCCCGCTGGGCCGGTCCGGGTTCGTCGCCCTTCCTGTGTTCGCCGACGAACTCGCCGGTGACGGTGCCCTGGCCGAGCGGACCGTCCAGGCCGTGGAGAAGGCCTCCTCGCTCGGCGCCCGCTGTGTCTCCCTGGCCGGCATGATCCCCTCACTCACGGGCTACGGCTTCGACGTGCTGCGCGCGTCCAGCACCCCGGCGGCCGTCACCACCGGACACGCGGCCACGGTCGTCTCCGTGGTCCGCACGGTGCACGCCGCCCTGTCCGCCACCGACCGGGACCTGGCCGACACGGACCTGGCCGTGGTCGGGCTCGGCTCCATCGGAGCCTCCTCGCTGGAGTTGCTGCTCACCCTGGCCGAGCGGCCGCCCGCCCGGCTCGTGCTGTGCGACGTGCCGGGCAGCGGTGCGCGCCTGCGTGACCTGGCGCGGGCGCTACGAGAGCGCGGTCTGGCCGAGGAGGTCGCCGTGCGCACCTCGGACCCCGGTCTGCCCGACGCCGTGTACGAGGCCGGTCTGATCGTCACGGCGGTCAGCGGACACAGCGCCCTCGTCGACGTCGACCGGCTGCGGCCCGGCGCCGTGGTGGTGGACGACAGCTTCCCGCACTGCTTCGACACGGGTCGCGCGCTCGCCCGGATGCGTGAACGCGCAGACGTCCTCGTCGTGGGCGGGGGGTTGCTCACGGTCGGGGCCACCCGGCGCACCCTGGCCCGAGGGCTGCCCGACGCCGTCGCGACCGCCGACTCCGTGGCGCAGCACGGGCTGCCCGGCACGTTGGCGTCCTGCCGGGCGGAGTCGCTGCTGTGCGCCTTCGGTGCGGACGTACCCCTCGTGCGCGGCCTGGTGGACGGCCCCACGGCCCTCACCTACTGGCGGGCCGTGGAACAGGCGGGGATCACCGCCGGGCCGCTGCACCTGCTCGGCCAGGTCCTGGCCCCGCTCCCGGCAGGCGTACGGCCACCGGGTGGCACAACCGGGAGATCAACGACGACGACCCGGCCGCCTGGCTGGTGACCCGACACGAACCCGGCTGCGCCGGACGTGCGCCGTTCCGGGCCGCCGGGTCCCGGACGTGATCGCTCCGTGCCAGAACCGAACCCGGCACGAGCCAGTGACGCTTCACCGCCCGACAGCTCGCCCTGGCCATGGTGGACCGTCAGCTCCTGCTCGAACGCCGGCGCTCGATGTGGCCGAGGCGGTTCGCCGGGTCTGCGCCCCGCACGCGCGGGCACCGGCCCCGCCGTACCCGGCGCTACGGGAACCGTGCTCAGGACTTCGCGCCCGAGGCCTCGACGTGGCGTGCGCGCACGGTCGGATCGTGAAGGCGATGCGGTTGCCACCCGCCGCCGAGCCGCCGCGTTCACCGTCACGTCGCCGGTGAGCGTCGGACCGGCCGCCGCGCTGGTCCGGCCCGGCTCAGCACGCTACGGCCCGTCCACGCCGGGCGCGCGTCCCACCCGTCCTCTCACGCGCGGGACGGGGAGGTGTGCATCCACAAGCCCGGGGGCCGACCGACCACCGGACGGTGGCGGTCTCGCGAGCGGTGACGGCTCCGGGCCGGCGAAGCCGCGGCGCCCGTGGGACGCCGCGGCACTGTCGCGTCCTCGAGTCAGCTCGCGTTGGAGAAGGTCAGCTCCGGCGTCGCGTGGTCCTTGCCGCCGTTCTCCCCGCTCTTCAGGTAGACCGTGTGCGACACGGACCCCCGGCGGCCACCTGGAACCGCAGGTGGCTGACAGCGGCGGGCCGACCGCCGCTCCTCGTCGCCATGATCAGGTGACGAGGCTCAGCAGGGTGTCAGGCGCTGTGCGGCCCGGATGCACTTGCCGTCCGTTCGAGGTAGCGGGCACCCCAGCGGTCGGCCGGCGCCGCCACGGGGGCTCCGCGGCAGGCGACTGGAGTCCGCGGCCCCCACCACCGCCATGCGGTCAGAGGTGACGATGTCGCGTCTGCCCTCGCCTGCGGTTTCCGCTGGGGCGAGCCTCCCCCGTAGCCGGCGAGGGCCGCGGTGCGTCCGTGTTCAGTCGCAGCAGTCGCAGCAGCACTTGCACGGGTTGCAGCAGCCACCGCCCCCGCCGCAGCCGTCTCCCGAGCCGCCACCGGAACCACCGCCGGAACCGCGGCCGCCGCCGCCGGAACCGCCGGAGGAGCCGCCCGAGTTGCCGCCCGGGCCGCCGAACCAGCCGTCGCCCCCGGCACCGTCCCGGCCGGAGCCCCCCTGGCCGGAGCCGCCCTGGCGGTTGCCGTCGCCGAACTGCCAGGGCTCCCCGTCATCCGGTCCGGCGTCGTCGTCGCAGGTACAGCAGCTGACGCACAACCCGCAATCGCGGCACAACCGGCGCCACTGGCCGCACCGTCGGCACTGTCCCTCCCTGGGCCGGTCCGACGCCGTCGGGGCACCCTCCGGGGCCGTGCCCACAAGGTCACCGGCGCCGCACGCCGTGCCGGCCCCCGAGGGCGTTCGTGTCACCGTAGGGCGCTCAGGCCAGGGCAGCGTGAGCAGGCCCCGCCTCTGGTGGCGGTGCTGGTGGTGAGGACGGCGGTCGAAGGCGCGGTCGACGGCACGCTCCAACTCGCCGCCCAGAAGGGCCCGTACCAGCCGTCCGTCGACGAACGTGGCGTCGCTCAGGGCGAGTCGGATCCCCTGGACGGCGTCGTCGCAGAGCCGGCGCACCTCGGCCCGGTCCACACCGGTCACGGTGATCGGGTTCCAGGCGTCGCAGGCCTGGTCCGCGTCCAGGTCCTCCACCGCGTCCAGCAGATGCGCCAGCCGGCCGAACAGACGGCCGGCCTCCGCCAGCGGTTCGGCGTTGCCCGGGCGGCCGGCGAGCACTGCGGTGTGCGCGAAGGCGGCGGCCGTTGCCGTCTCGGTGGGCTCCGTGACCGTCAGCAGCGAGCCGCCGGGGCCGGTCAGCCGCTCGATCTCGGGCTGGCGTTCGACCGCGCCGAGCAGCACCGCGGTGTCGAAGCCGAGCCGTGCGCCGCCCGCGGCACCCGCACGGTCCCAGCCCCGGGCGATTCGGCGTGCCGCCAGCGTCACCGGGCGGCGCCCCCACAGGCCGTCGCCGTCGGCCACGTGATCACGTATCTTCGCCGCCGCCAGCACCAGCGACACCGTCGCCGCCAACCGCGCGCCCTCGCCCTGCGCCACGTCCGCCGACCGCATCCCGCGCAGCGGGCAGGGACCGGCGCCTCGCCGCCAGTCGCCGGTCCGCTCCGACTGCGCCTCGGTCAGCACCGAGACGATCAGCCCGTCGTAGTTCGTGGCCACCCGGGCGAACTGCCCGTACTCGCCGCGCAGCGCCAGGCACAGCCCGCACAGATGGGCCATCCACTCGGTACGCATGCCCTCGCCCAGCCGATGACGACATGGCCTGATGATTCCGAACACCGAAGTTCGCCCCCGTAACAGATCAGATCCGGATACCCGGACACAGCAGGTTGGACGGCTCACGGACGCGTGTCCGCCCATGAGGAACGCCCGCGTGTCGGCCACCGCGTATGACATCGACGCGCGGCCGACATCCTAGAAGGCTCCGGGGCCGTCGCCGATGCCGGCTATGGCGTGCGCACCCCGTTCCGCCGTCGTGGGGCCGGGAACGCAGGACTCAGCAGTTCTGCCCCGGACCGTAGTGGCCGAGGAACATGTCCACCCCGCTGACGATGAGGCGGTCCGTGAGGCCGTCCTCGATGTGAGTGCCGTAGGTGCTGAACACCATGTGGGGGAAGACCAGCAGCGCGTAGAGCTGGACGATGGCGGCTTCCAGGTCCGCAATGACGAGCCGGCCCTGATCCACGAGCGTGCGCAGGGCGCCGGCCACGGCCGGATGGTGACCCTCGGGGCCGTGGCCGTGCCAGGCCCGGCCGAGTTCGGGGAAGCGGTGCTGTTCGGCGGCGACCAGGTTGCGCAGGGCGATGACGTCCTGGTTCGTCCTGACGGCGTGCACCCATGACCGGGCCGCGTCGATGAGAGCCGCGCGCAGGTCCTCGGCTTCGGCCAGCCCTTCGAGCGCGGCCGAGGAGGCGTGGCCGAGGGGCTCGTCGAGCGCGCTGGTGATGACTGCGGTGAACAGCGCTTCCTTGCTGCCGAAGTGGTTGTAGACGGTCACCTTGGACACGCCTGCCTCCGCGGCGATCGCGTCCATTCCGACGCCGAACCCCTCCCGCAGGAAGAGTGCGCGAGCCGCCCGGACGATGGCCTGCCGCTTCTGTTCGGCGCGCGGGCCGCTGGGGGGCTGTTTGACGCTGTCCACGCTCATGCGTCGAGTCTAACAGTTGACTGAACTGAACAGTTCACATGTACTGGTCCGTACAGTTCAGCCGTCGGCGGAGGCAGCCTCTCCGCCCCCGTTCAAGAGGAGGACTTCGTGTCCCCCGTCTGCCCATCTGATCGCTGCACCCCCTGACCGCGGGGCCCCGCCCGCGAGCCGGTGGCTCACCCTGGCCGTCGTCAGCGTGAGCCTGCTGCCGGTGGGCCTGGACACCACCGTGCTGAACGTCGCCCTGCCGACCCTGGTGAGTGAACTGAGCGCGTCCACGAGGGAGTTGCAGTGGATCGTCGACAGCTATCTGCTGATGTCCGGCAGCCTGGTGCTGTTCTGCGGCAGCATCGCCGACCGGCTGGGCCGCAAGTGGGTCTTCATGACGGGTCTGGCGCTGTTCACGGTCGCGCCGTCGCCGCCGCCTACGCGGGCTCCGTGACCGCGCTGATCGCGGCGCGGGGGGCGATGGGGGTCGGCGAGGCACTGATCATGCCCGCCACGCTGGCGATCATCGGGCAGGTCTTCCCGCGGGGCGCCGAGCGCACCAGGGCGATAGGCGTCTGGTCGGCGGCGGTGGGCGTGGGTACGGTGATCGGCCCGATGGTCGGCGGCTGGCCGCTGAGCGGTTTCAGAGGGTCCCGGCGTGGGCGGTTGGCCGTACGTGAGGGCTTGGCGAACCGCCCACCGGTACGGCGACTCGCCAAGCCCTGTCGACGAACTCGGCCCACGCCGACAGCGGTTGGGGTCAGAGGCCGATGTCGACCAGCCCCTTCCCGGCGGTCCGGGGGGATGCCGAGCAGTTTTCCGCGCGGGGTTCCCGGGTGTGATCGAGCGGTCCGAGAGAGAGTGCTGCCGTCGTCGCCCCGTCAGCCGTCCGACGCGGCAGTCACCGTAGCGGGATCCACCCCGGTGAGTTCGACGATGCGGTGCGGTGGCATGCCGGCGGCCAGTGCGCGTCCGATCAGCCCGTCCCGGTCGTCCGTGCAGTCGCGGTAGGCGAGCAGCTCCTCCTCGATCCGGGCGAACGGCTCCGGTGCCATCCGGTGGCGGACACGGCTCAGTTCCTCGTCGCTCAGCGGGACGGGCAGTCGCTCCGCTCCCTCGGGAATGGCCGCCGTCTCCTCCGGTGGCAACAGACGCAGGCGCGGGGAGGTGGGCGTGCTGCCATGAGCGTCGAGCCACGCGCGTACCGCGGGAGTCTCCATGCAGGCGAGATCGCCGACGGCGGCGGGAGCCACGCCGAACGCAGCGGCGGACGCGTCGTCCAGCAGGAACAGGTAGGCGTCGTCGGTCATCCTCGGCTCCTTCTCGACGGGAACTGATCGACATCCCATTACCCCGCCTCGCCCGGATTACCGCCGGCTCACCGGTGCCGGGTCACCGCTACGGGGACGCGCGGGTCCGCCCACGACCCGGGTCCGACCCGCAGCGCCCGGCAGGGTCGAACGCTCCCACCGCTCACTGCTCGGTGAAGGCTGTTGCCTCCTCGGCTACGGCTTCACCGGCAGCACGGCGTGGACGGCCGGCGGCACATCCACGCCGACACCATTGCCGCCGGACCCCGCGCCCAGGCCGTCCTGGACGAACAGCGCACCGGGACGCTCGAGCCGGCCGGCCCGCTCCGCGTGGCCACCGGTGGAGCCACGGCCGTCGTCCCGGCGGGCCCGCCATGGAGCTCCGAACAGAAGGGGTTTCAGGAGACGGCAGCGTCGTCGACCGTACGCCGTGTCTCCAGAAGGGTGTCGACTCCGGTGATCTCACAGAGCCGCTGAAGCTGCGGTGACGGTGCGACCAGACGCAAGGTGACCGCCTGGTGAGTGAGGATCAGCAGGTTGAGAAACGTCGAGTCCGCGAAGGTGACGCCAGAGGCGTCCAGGACCACCTTCGTATGTTTCTCGGCCGCGGCCTCCAGCGTCTTCGCCAAAGGCGTGATCGTGTGCAGGTCGTAGGAGCCGCGCGCTGCGACGACCCAAGCCCCGCGCCTCGGGTACTGCAGCACCTCAGCGTCCTCCGGGGCCTGCGAGGTGGCCTGTTCCGGCAACGGCTTCCCGCCTGTGTCGCTCGTGAGCGTCGGCATGGCGGCCTCGTCCCAGGGCACCTTCGGGCTCCTCGTGTTGTTCTCCCTTGCGGGAGGATGTCGTCCGTTACCTGAAAAGTATGTCATGTATCCGTGTTCGGCAACGGTGGGCCCCGTAAAATCCGGGGCATGGTTGCAGTGCCCGAATCTCACACCGGATGGACGTTCATCACCAACCACGCGCGCGTCCTGGCCGTCATCGCCGACAACCCGAACGTCCGCGTCCGCGCCATCGCTGCCCGCTGCCGACTCACGGAGCGCGCCGTCGCCCGGATCATCTCCGATCTCGAGCAGGACGGTTACCTCTCCCACACCCGGGACGGCCGCACGAACACCTACCGCATCGAGCCGGACAAGGTGCTGCGTCACCCGGCCGAAGCCGGCCTCTCCGTGGCTTCCCTGCTTTCCCTGCTCGTACAGGATGAGAGCGATCGCATCAGGAAGCCGGTCGCCCCCTAGCGGTCGCTGAGCCCCGACACCACGAGGCAGTGGTGGACGAGAGACCCGGGCACGGTCAGGGCCGCCTCTGTCCACCAGCGGGTCGAGCCCGGTCGAGCGGCTGCACCCGCGGCCGGGGTGTGCCGCCCGGGGAGCAGTGCCGTGCTCCTGCGCCTCTGCAGATGACCCCGGGTCGACCGCGGCATCATGAGGCCCGATGAGCCATCCCCGTCCGGAAGAGAGCACTGCCATGCCAGAGGTGAACGGCGTCGATGTCCGCGGTACGCAGCACTGCGAGACGACCGCTCTCGGAGTGCTGCTGCGGCACCAGGGACTCGATCTGTCCGAGCCCATGCTCTTCGGCCTCGGGGCCGGTCTCTCGTTCGTCTACTGGGACGGCAAGAACATGGACTTCCCCTTCCTCGGCGGACGGGTCAGGCCTTTCGACCTCACCAGGAACCTGGCCGCGAGACTCGGGCTGGAACTCCTGGTCCAGGAGACCACCTCCCCCCGCAGGGCATGGGAGAACGTGGCGGCCCCGATCCAGGCCGGCCACCCCGTCGGATTACAGGTCGACAGCTACCACCTGGACTACTTCGTCTCGAAGGTGCACTTCGGCGGCCATGTCGTCGCCATGTACGGCTACGACGACCACGACGCCTACCTGGTGGACACCGACCAGCAAGGCGGAGCCGTGTCCACCAGCCTGACCAGCCTCGCCCGGGCCAGGGCCGCGCGCGGCCCGATGACAGCCAAGCACCGCTCCTTCACCCTCGCCCTTCCGAAGCGACTGCCCTCCCCGCGGGAGAGCGCGGTCGCGGCCGTCACGGCCTGCGCCGACGCCTTCCTCCACCCGCCCATCGCCAACCTCGGTTACCGAGGCATCGAGAAGGCCGGCAAGCTGGTCCGCACATGGCTTCGGCGCACCGACGACCCGCAGCGGGATCTACCGCGGGCTGCCCTGCTGATGGAAAGGGCCGGCACCGGCGGCGCTCTGTTCCGCAACCTCTACCGCGACTTCCTGGCCGAGTGCGCTCAACTGCACGACAGCAGCCACCTGCGCACCGGCCACAGGCTCTACTCAGAGGCAGCCACCTTGTGGACGGAAGCAGCGGCGCTGATCGCACAAGCCGGCACATCGGGCGATGGGGAGTGCCTCGATCAGGCGGGCGCCGTCCTCTGCGACCTTGCACGGATAGAACGCGACGCGATGCAGGCGCTGAGTGCCTGCTCGTGATCGACGGGGACCTCACCTCGTCCCACGCGGCGCACCGGCCGTACGGCAGCGGCACCTCGTGCTGCGCGGGGGCCGGCGCCCGGTCCGTCGCGTGAGCCGGGGCCGTGCGGGCGCGAGTGCGCCCTCAGACCGTTCCTCCACGTCCACGGCAGCCGACACCCAAGGGAAGTGCCGGGCCGCGGGGTCGTCCGAGGCGGGGTGCCGCCTCGGGGTCCCATCAGCGCGCGGCGAGGAACTCGAGCGTGTCGATCACGCGGTTCGAGAAGCCCCACTCGTTGTCGTACCAGGCGACCACCTTGATGTGGCGGCCCTCGACGCGGGTGAGGGCGGAGTCGAAGATCGACGAGGCCGGATTCCCCGTGATGTCGGAGGACACGAGCGGGTCCTCCGAGTATTCGAGGATGCCGGCGAGCGGCCCCTCGGCTGCGGTGCGGTACGCCGCCAGCACGTCGTCGCGCGTCACGTCGCGGGCGACGGTGGTGTTGAGTTCGACGATCGAGCCCACCGGCACCGGTACGCGGATCGAGTCGCCGGACAGCTTGCCGTCGAGGTTCGGCAGCACCAGGCCGATCGCCTTGGCGGCGCCGGTCGTGGTGGGCACGATGTTGACGCCGGCGGCGCGGGCGCGGCGGGGGTCGCGGTGCGGGCCGTCCTGGAGGTTCTGCTCCTGCGTGTAGGCGTGCACGGTCGTCATGAACCCGTGTTCGATGCCGGCGAGTTCGTCGAGGACCGCGGCCAGCGGAGCGAGCGCGTTGGTGGTGCAGGAGGCGTTGGAGACGATCGTGTGCAGGTCCGGGTCGTAGGCGTCGGTGTTGACCCCGAACGCGAGCGTGACGTCGGCTCCGTCCGACGGCGCGCTGACGAGGACCTTGCGCGCGCCCGCGTCGAGGTGGGCGCGGGCGGCCTTGGCGGAGGTGAAGCGGCCGGTGGCTTCCAGGACGATGTCGACGCCGAGTTCGGCCCACGGCAGCTGCGCCGGTTCGCGCTCGGCCAGCACCGTGATCCGACGGCCGTCGACGACGAGGGCGTCTCCGTCGACGGTGACCGGACGCCCGAGCCTGCCGGCTGTGCTGTCGTAGGCGAGCAGCCGGGCGAGAGTGGCGGGCTCGGTGAGGTCGTTGACGGCGACGATCTCCAGGGTGCTGTCGCGTTCGAGCAGTGCGCGCAGCACATTGCGTCCGATGCGGCCGAATCCGTTGATGGCGATGCGAGTCATGAGTGATGTCCCTTCCCTTCGCCCCCAGGCTCGCCCGCGACCGGTGCCGCTGACAGTGGCGCGGTCGCCATGGTTCACAAGGATCCCGCCACGCAGCTACTCGCCCCGCGTGAAGGTGCGCCGGTACTCGCTCGGTGTGGTGCCGAGGATGCGCTGGAAGTGCAGGCGCAGGTTCGCGCCGGTGCCGAGCCCGACGTCGGCGGCGATCTGTTCGACACTGCGCTGCGACCGCTCGAGCAGTTCGCGGGACAGGTCGATGCGGGCGCGCATCACCCACTGCATCGGCGTGTAGCCGGTCTCCTCGACGAAGCGTCGGGAGAACGTGCGTGCCGAGACCCCGGCCTGCCGCGCCAGTACGTCGAGGGTGAGAGGCTCGTCGAGCCGGTGCAGCGCCCACTCGCGGGTGGTGGCGAAGCGCTCCCCGAGCGGTTCGGGGACGCTGCGCGGCACGTACTGGGCCTGGCCGCCGCTGCGGTAGGGGGCCGCGACCAGGCGGCGGGCCGCGTGGTTGGACGCGGCCACACCGAGGTCAGCGCGCAGGATGTGCAGGCACAGGTCGATGCCGGAGGCGGCACCGGCCGAGGTGAGCACGCTGCCCTCGTCGACGAACAGGACGTTCTCGTCGACCTGGACGAGCGGATGCCTTGCCGCGAGTGCCCGCGAGTAGTGCCAGTGCGTCGTGGCGCGTCTGCCGTCGAGCAGACCTGTGGCGGCGAGCGCGAAGGCTCCTGTCGAGATGGCGGCGAGCCGCGCGCCCCGGGCGTGTGCGGCGATCAGCGCGTCGACGACGGCCTGCGGCGGGTCGTCGCGGTCCGGGTGCCGGTAGCCGGGGACGAAGACGACGTCGGCCCACGCGAGGGCGTCAAGGCCGTGGGCGACGTAGTACGACAGGCCGTCACCGCCGGTCACGAGACCGGGCGCGGCCCCGCACACCCGCACCTCGTACGGCATGCTGGTGCGGGTCGTGAACACCTGTGCCGGAATGCCGACATCGAGCGGTTTCGCGCCTTCGAGCACGAGGACGGCAACGCGATGCAGACGGGGGGACGGCACGGGAAGAGGGTACGTGGGGCCTGCTCCGACACGCCCACGGGACCGAGCGGACGGGTGGTCGAGCGCGGAGCGTCGACGGTGAAGCGCACGGGGGTCGTGCTCGGTGCCTCGACCCCGACGACGTGGTCGGGGGCGCACTCGGATGCGCCGTGCTCGGTGCTTTTACCCCGACGTGGTCGGGGGGACTCGGACGCGCCGTGCTCGGTGCCTCGACACCGACGACGAGTTGGGGGCCCCGTCCTCGTGCGCCGAAGGGCGACCACTCCGGTCGGAACCCCGGCCCGCTGCCCGGCCGGGGAATCGGTGCCCCACTGGGCCCGTCGGTCGCGGTCCCGACCGGAGTGGGCGGTCGAAGTGCCGGGCGGAGCCCTCGGTGGCCCACGCCGCCGCCGAGCGGGTGCGGCGGGTGCGGCTGTCACCGCGGGTATTCGGGGCTCCATTGGGCCGCCTCGACAGCCGCGCGCAGCTCCTCCTGCGTGGCCTTCGGGGCGACGCCGTCCTCCACCGCCGCCGTCGCCGCGGCCACCGCGATCTCCCGTGCGGCGTCCCGCATGTCCCGCAGCGGCAGCAGCAGCGGGGCGGGGGCGTCGGTGTCGTCCGGGGCGAACCGGGCGGCGCGGTCACCGACCGCGCGTGCGGCGGCCACCATCATCCGGTCCGTGACCCGGGTGGCCCGGCTCGCGGTGACCGCCAGGCCGATGGCCGGGAAGACGTACACGTTGTTCGCCTGCGCGACCGGCACCTCGCGGCCGTCGACCGTCACGGGCGGGAACGGGGAGCCGGTCGCGACCAGCACCCTGCCGTCCGTCCAGCGCACCAGGTCGGCCGGGTCGGCCTCGGAGTGGGACGTCGGGTTGGACAGCGGGAAGATCACCGGGCGGTCGCAGGACGCCGCCATCCGCCGCACGATCTCCTCCGTGAAGGCGCCGTGCGCGGTGGACAGTCCGATCAGCACGGTGGGCTCCACCCGGTCCACGACCTCGGCCAGGCTGTACGGCTCCTGTTCGTCGTCGCGGGCGTAGACCCGCTGCTCGTCGGTCAGCCCGTCGCGGGAACCGGTCAGCAGCCCGTCGACGTCCACGAACCAGAATCGGGAGGCGGCCTCCTCCTGGGGCACGCCGTCGTCGACCAGTGCGATCCGGATCATGTCGGCCACGCCGATCGCGGCGGAGCCCGCACCCAGGATCACGAACCGCTGGTCGGCGAGCCGGGTGCCCGCCACCCGCGTCGCCGTGGTGAGCGCACCGAGCGCGACGGCGGCGGTGCCCTGGATGTCGTCGTTGAAGGTCAGCAGCCGGTCGCGGTAGCGGGTGAGGATGCGCCGGGCGTGCGCCGTCGCGAAGTCCTCCCACTGCAGCAGCGTTCCCGGCAGCTCGGCCTCCACGGCCGCCACCAGTGCCTCCACCAGTTCGTCGTACTCGGCCCCCGTCACCCGGCGTTCGCGGCGGCCCAGGTAGTGCGGGTTGTTCAGCAGGTCCTCGTTGTCCGTCCCGGCGTCCAGCAGGATCGGCAGTGTTCGAGCGGGGTGGATACCGCCGATCGCCGTGTAGAGGCTGAGCTTGCCGATCGGGATGCCCATGCCGCCCACCCCCTGGTCCCCCAGGCCCAGGATGCGCTGGCCGTCGGTGACGACGATGACGTCCACGTCGTCGTGCGGGCGGTTGCGCAGGATCTCCGGGAAGCGGTGCCGGTCCTCGTACGACAGGAACAACCCGCGTGGGCGGCGGTAGATCTCGCTGAAGCGGCGGCACGCCTCGCCGACCGTCGGCGTGTAGACGACCGGCAGCATCTCCTCCAGGTGGCGGGTGACCAACCGGTGGAACAGCACCTCGTTGGTGTCCTGGAGCTGGCGGAGGTAGATGTGCCGGTTGAGCGGTTTGTCGTAGCCGAGGAACGCCGCGTACGCCCGGTCGGCCTGGTCGTCGAGGGTCTCCACGGCAGGCGGCAGCAGCCCGTCGAGGCCGAGCTCCGCCCGCTCCTCCGCGCTGAACGCGGTTCCCTTGTTGCGCAGCGGGTCATACAGGTGTGCGGTGCCTTGGCGGGAATGGTTCTCAGTCATGCCTTCCCGCCTGCCCTGCATGCCCTGCCCTTCACGTCAGGCCGAGGGCAAAACGTCGGCAAGGAACCGTCAGCGGGCCGCCCACCGTCCCGCCCCGTCCAGGAGAGCGGCAGTCCCGCACGGCCGACGTTCCCCCGCTCGGGCGGCGGTTGCCGCACACCGTCGGCCCGAGCCCACCGACCGGAGCGCGCGGCGGGCTACCGGCTCTACGGCGTCGACGCGCTCGCACGCCTTTCACGAACCAGATGCGAGGGGCGTACACGAGCCGGTGTGCGCCCTGGGGTGTTCAAAGCGGTGCGTCGGCGGCCGGCGGGGTGGTGGGGTTTCCGGCGGGGCTGACGAGTCCGGTCCGGTAGGCGGCGATGACGGCTTGGACGCGGTCACGGAGTCCGAGTTTGGCGAGGACACGGGCGACGTGGGTCTTGACGGTGGCCTCCGCGAGGTGGAGGTGAGCGGCCAGTTCGGCGTTGTTCAGTCCGTGCGCCAGCAGGTGGAGCACTTCGAGTTCGCGGGGCGTCAGCGTGGTCAGGTCGCGGTGGACCGCGGTGGAGTCGGCGTCGTGGCGGGCGAATCGTTCGACGAGACGGCGGGTGATGGCCGGGGCCAGCAGCGCGTCGCCGGAGCGGACCATGCGGACGGCGGCGACGAGGTGTTCGGGAGTGATGTCCTTGAGGAGGAAACCCGAGGCCCCGGCGGACAGGGCCGCGTAGACGTAGCGGTCGAGGTCGAAGGTGGTCAGCATGATCACGCGGGGCTCGTGGTCCGTGCCGGTCAGGATGCGGCGGGTGGCTTCCAGCCCGTCGAGTCCCGGCATGCGGATGTCCATCAGCACCACGTCGGGTCGGGTGCGCCGGACCGCGTCGACGGCTTCCGCGCCGTCAGCCGCCTCGGCGACCACGTCCACGCCGTCGGCCGTGAGGATCATCCGGAAGCCGGTGCGGACCAGTGCCTGGTCGTCGGCGATCACCACGCGCGGCGAGCCGGTCACGAAGCCTCCAGGGGAATGACCGCGGTGACGCGGTAACCACCTGCCGGGTGCGGCCCGGCCCGCAGCGTTCCCCCGTAGACGGCGAGACGCTCGCGCAGGCCGATCAGCCCCCGTCCGGTCCGGGTGGCGCCGCCGGTGGTCCCCGGGGTACTCGACCCGGACCTGCCCGGTGTGCCGCCGGCGTCGGTGACGTCCACCCGGAGTCGGTCGGGGGCGTGGTCGACGGTGACCGCCGCGGTCGCCCCCGGGGCGTGCCTGACCGTGTTCGTCAGTGCCTCCTGCACCACCCGGTACGCGGTCAGTTCGACCCCGGACGGCAGCGGACGCGTTCGCCCGGACACGGTCAGGCTGACCGGCATCCCGGCCCTGCGCACCCGTGCGACCAGCGCTTCCATCTGGTCCAGGCCCGGCTGTGGCGTCAGGTCCGCCGTGTCGGCCCCGCTGCCGTCAGGCTCCGCGTGGGTGTCCGGGGTCAGGAGCCCCATGACGTGGCGCAGTTCGGTCATCGCCGCCCGGCCGCCGGCCTCGACCGCGAGGAGCGCTTCGCGGGCCTGGTCGGGACGGGCGTCCAGGACTTTGCGGGCTGCCCCGGCCTGGATGACCATCACGCTGACGTGGTGCGTCACCACGTCGTGCAGTTCGCGGGCGATCCTGGCGCGTTCGTGTTCGACCGCGCGGCGCAGCGCCTCGTCCTGCTCGCGTTCCATGGAGGACAGGCGCCTGCGGCCCTCCTCGGTCCGCAGTTTCCATGTGCGCAGGCCGTTGGCCGCCACGACGATCGGGACCAGGATCAGGTACGGGGCGTACTTGGCCGGGACCGTGGGCAGTGCCGAGTCCGTGCTGACCAGGAACACCGCCGTCGCCAGGCTCGCCAGGGTCGGAATCCGGTGGGGGCTGTAGGCGGCGGCGCTGTAGGCCGCGACGACGCAGGCGTAGAAGGTGAGCCGAGGCGCGTCGTGCGGTGTCGCCACGACCGCTGCCAGCACGACCCACAGCACGGCTAGCGGGTACCGCCGGCGCAGCGCCAAGGGTGCCGACGCGATGACCGCGACGATCACCGGAGCGATCCACTCGCCGGGCAGCGGCGCGGGCCGGTCGCCGCGGTCGACGACGGCGGTCATGTTGTCGAGGACGTAGTGGACGGCGCCGGCACCGATGACCAGTGCCAGCACCACGTCGAACGTCCGGCCGCGCCGGGTGAGCCGCGGCTGAGGACCCGTTCGGCCCGTCGGTCGCGTGACCGACGTTCCCGGTCGGTCCGCGTTCTCCCGCTCGCGCAGCCGGTCGGGGCCGACCCGCTCGCGTAGTCGCTCCACCATCGGCACGGTCGTCACGGCCCCATTCTCGCCGAGGCCCGGGCCCGCGACGTCCGTCCCTGTGATCACTGTGGTCACCCGGGATACACCGAACGACTACATCGCAGGGATGACGCCGGCCGGCCTCATCCTCTCGCGGTACCGGAAACGGTCCCGGCGGCGGGCGCGCCCGGTCCGGCGCCGCCTCTAGCGTCCACGGAGCCGGAGTCGACAACCCGACGGAGGGACGACCATGACCGCACCGCCGACCGAACCGCACGCCGTGGACCGCGAGACCAGGGCGTCGGGCAACCCACCACCGACACCGCGGAACCGGATCGTGCGCCGCGGCCTGGCCGCCGTGGCCGGGCTCCTCGTCCTGGCCGCGTCCCCACCCGCCTCCGCCGCGGACGCGTCGCCCACTGCCGTCGGCTCCGCCGAATCGTCGGTCGCATCGAGCGGCACGCCGTACCTGCCCGTGCCCACCGGCCCGCACCCGGTCGGCAGAACGTCCCTCCATCTGACGGACGTCTCCCGCCCCGACCCCTGGAGACCCGGGCAGGACGCGAGGGAACTCATGGTCTCCGTGTGGTACCCGGCGAAGTCCTCGGACGGGCGACGGGCGCCGTACATGACGCCGACGGAGTCGCAGCTGCTCCTCACGGACGGCGGCATCACCGGCATGCCCCTCGAGGTGTTGAGCACCACGCGGACGAACGCCGTCGGGGACGCCGAACCGGTGGGACGTCGGCGCGGTGTGCCCCTGGTCGTGCTTTCGCCCGGTTTCGGCAAGCCCCGCGCGACGCTGACCGCCCTGGCCGAGGACCTGGCCAGCAACGGCTACATGGTCGCCGCGATCGATCACACGTACGAGAATGTGGCCACGACCTTCCCCGACGGACGGGTTGCCACCTGTGCCGCCTGCGAGGTGGACCATGACCCGGCGTTCTGGGACAGGCTGGTGACGGGCCGAGCTGCCGATGTCTCCTTCGTGCTCGACGAACTGACCGCACCACACCCCCGGTGGAACGGCGCCCTGCTGATCGACCCCCACCGGATCGCGATGGCGGGCCACTCCGTGGGAGGCGCGAGCACCAGCGCCGCCATGCTCGCCGACTCCCGGATACGCGCCGGGATCGACATCGACGGCACCATCCAGGTCCCGATTCCCGGCAGCGGCCTGTCCCGGCCGTTCCTGTTCCTGGGCAGGGCCGGCGCATACACCCCGGGAGGCGGAGGCCCGGCCGTCACCTGGGAGCGCGACTGGCGGCACCTGACCGGATGGAAGCGCTGGCTCGTGGTGGCCGGCGCCGAGCACGCCTCCTTCACCGACGTCGGGCTGCTCGCGGAACAACTCGGCCTCGACATCGGCGCGACCCTGCCCGCCGCCCGCGCGTCGCAGATCACCCGCCGATACAGCCGCGCGTTCATGGACCTGCACCTGCGTCACAGGCCACAACCCCTGCTCGACCAGGCGTCGAGGCACTTCCCCGAAGTCATGGTCTGCTCCGGGGGGTCGCCGACCTGCAGTAGCTGATCCCGCATCCCGGGCCACCGCGGTCCTCACGGCCCGGTGGCCCGGGATCGGCCACCGACCTCGGCCGCTCGGCGAGGGCCGCGGCAGCGGCTCCGCCGCCTCCGCCGGGTCGTCGGCGGCCCGGGCTGCCATGCCGTCCGTGAGCACCCGGGGCGGCCACTCGGGCAGGCGATCAAGCCGCCCGCTCGACGGCTGACTCCCCCGCACGGTGGCCGAACCCGGCAGCGGACACAGGGACGCTGCCGGTCGTCCCCGCCGGAACACGTGGGCAGTGGACCTTGGCGTCGAAGGGCGCACTCACCGGCCTCGGCAGCCGCTCAAGGGGCCCTTGCACTATGAGCGCCTGATCAGGCCGCGCGGCCCGGGCGGGCACAGAAGGACCCCTTCGCCGGGAGTGCGGGTCACAGCCGTCAGGCGCTGGAGCGGACGACCAGACGGGTGGGAAGGATCAGCGGGCTGGGGTCCTGTCCGTCGACGAGCGCGACGAGCATGCGCGCCATCTCCCGCCCGAAGGCCGTTATGGGCTGATGGACGGTCGTGAGCGCAGGATCGGTGATCCGGGCGACGGCCAGGTCGTCGAAGCCGACGACTGCGACGTCCGCCGGGACCAGTCGGCCGGCCTCGCGCAAGGTGCGTACCGCTCCCGCCCCCATGTTGTCGTTGGCGGCGAACACCCCGTCCAGGTCGGGGTGGTTCGCCAGCAGTGCGGCCATGGCGGTGGCACCGCTGGGCTCGGTGAAGTCCCCCTCCTGCGGCGGCAAGGGCGCGAGCCCGGCTCCCAGCATGGCGTCCCGGTAGCCGCGGTACCGGGCGCGCCCGGCCTCGGTGTCCAGGCGCCCGCAGATCGCGGCCACGCGGGTCCGGCCGCGCGAGACCAGGTACTCGGTCGCCTCGCGCGCTCCGCCGACGTTGTCGACGTCCACGTACCACCGGGGGGTCGGACCGACCGGGCGTCCGCCGAACACGACGGGCATCTCCGTCTCCTCGGCCATGCGGGCCAGCGGATCGTCCTCGCGCAGCGCCATCAGCATGACGCCGTCGGCACCCGGTGACCGCAGGAGTTCCTCCACCCGCTTGCGGCCGCGGTCGGAAGCGGCCAGGCACAGCATCAGATGCAGGTCCGCCTCCTCCAGGGCTGCCGACGCCCCCACGATCACCTGGGCGAAGAACGGATCCGCGAAGATCGACGGATCCTCGCCCGAGACGACCAGGGCGGCCGCTCCCGTCTGGCGGGTGGCCAGGGCGCGTGCGATCGGATGGGGCACGTAAGCGAGTTGTCGGACGGCTCTTTCGACCGCCTCGCGTTTGGCACGGCTGACGTGCGGTGCGTTGTTGAGGGCTCGGGAGGCCACGGAACGGGAGACGCCGGCGAGTTCGGCCACCTGAGCGAGCGTCGGCTGCCTACGCGGCGCGCCTTCTGCCATGAGCCATCAGCCTTTCCCTCGCGACGAACGGGAAGCGTCTCACCCCGGCCTTCGCCGCCGCCACCCGACCGGTGGGCGACGTACGGCACGTCCGGCACCCGCAAGGTCGAAGTGCTGGGAGCGCTTCCAGCCAACGGGCTGTCAAGTCCCGTCCGCACCAGGTGAATCGGCGAGCGTCGAACCTCGGCTCTTGACAGCTTTGCGAGCACGACACACGATACCGACCATACCCCAGAAGTCTTCAAGTGCCGCTGGGACCGCTTCCAATGGGAGCGCTCCCAACAAGTGTTGAGGCCTTTCCGGGGGATGTCGTCCCGCTGGAGAGCCGCCGACTCGGGGGGACGTCGTACCACCGCACCTCCTCAGCGCGTCGCATGCTCGCGACGAGAGCGTGCGACGCATCCCTGTCAGGAAACCGAGGTACAGTCATGCGCCGCAGATTCCGCGCCCTCGTGGGAGCGCTCTTCGCCCTGCCGTTGGTGCTCGCCGTCGCACCGTCCGCCCAGGCGGCCGACCCGACAACGATGACCAGCGGTTTCTACGTGGACCCCGACTCCAGTGCGAAACGGTGGGTCGCCGCCAACCCCGGTGACGGCCGGGCGCCCGCGATCAACGCCTCCCTCGCCAACACGCCGTCGGCCCGCTGGTTCGGCTCGTGGAGCGGAGCCATCGGCACCGCCACGGGCGCGTACGCGGGGGCGGCGGACCAGCGGGACAAGCTGCCCCTGCTCGTCGCCTACAACATCTACAACCGCGACTACTGCGGCGGGCACTCCGCGGGCGGAGCCGCCTCGCCGTCCGCCTACGCGACCTGGATCGCCCAGTTCGCCGGCGGGATCGCCAACCGACCGGCCGTCGTCCTCCTCGAACCCGACTCACTCGGCGACTACGGCTGCATGACCCAGGCTCAGATCGACGAACGCCGCGGCATGCTCTCCGGCGCCCTCACGCAGTTCAGCCGCCAGGCCCCCAACACCTGGGTCTACCTCGACGGCGGCAACCCGGGCTGGGCGAGCCCGGCGGTCATGGCCCGACGTCTGCACGAGGCCGGTCTCCGTCAGGCCCACGGCTTCTCGCTCAACATCTCCAACTACTTCACCACGGCCGAGAACACGGCCTACGGCAACGCCGTCAACGGCGAACTCCGCGCCCGCTACGGCTACACCAAGCCGTTCGTCGTGGACACCAGCCGCAACGGCAACGGCTCCAACGGCCAGTGGTGCAACCCCTCGGGCCGCCGCATCGGCACCCCCACCCAGATAGGCGGAGGCGCCGAGATGCTCCTGTGGATCAAGACTCCGGGCGAGTCCGACGGCAACTGCGGCGTCGGAGCCGGTTCCTCGGCCGGACAGTTCCTCCCCGAGGTCGCCTACAAGATGATCTACGGCTACTGAGGGGTCCCTGCACGATGAGCGCCTGATCAGGCCGCGTGGTCCGGTGCCGTGCATCGCAAGGCGCCGGAGGGTCCCCGTAGCTCCGCTACCAGGACCCTCCGGCAACGCGGCGAGGTGCGGTGCCGGGCCGCACGGCCCAGGCGGGCACAGTGCGAGGACCCCTGAAGCCGGATCCCCGTGACCCGGGCCGCCTCTCCTGCGCGACCGGGTCACGGGCGCCGTCCGCCACGCCGGGCCGGCGATCCACCCCGGCGATCGGTCCGTCACCGACCACGGTGACGCTCACCGCGGCTGTCCGACAGCGCCGACGATCCCAGTGCCGACAGGCGGGACACCCGGGCGGCCGCCGCCGCAAGCGCCGGACCGCCCGTGCGTTCGCCCGGGACCGGCCGACGACGGGGGCGCCGTGACGCATCGGCGGGCGGCGATGGATCATGCAACACATGTCTCACACATCTCGACGAAGACTTCTCGCCGCCTTCGCGGCCTCTGCCACCGCCGCGCCGCTCGCCGGCATGGCCGCCACCCCGGCGCATGCCGCCGCGGCGGCGGACGTGCCGGCCTTCCCCGGCCCGGGCGGCCTGTCCTCGGCCCGTTCGTCGGTGACCATGGCGCCCCTTGGCGCCTCGCACTTCACCTCGGTGGCCCTCACCGCCCCGCTCACCACCACCGTGCTCTCCGGCACCCCGGCCCGCACCGAGGTCACCTCCGGCGGCAGGCGCGTCGCCCTGCTGACGCACGGCGCGCGAACCGTCGTACTGCCCGGCCCGCAGCGGACGTTCGCGGAGAACAAGCGGCCATTCGTGGACGACTTCCAGCGGAGCTTGCCGGACCTCACGCTGAACGAGGCGGACCGGGTGTACTGGGGCACCTCGCCGGGCGGCGGCAAGTGGATCACGTCCGAGACCTTCAGGACCGACTTCTCGGTGGTGCCAGGCACCGGAATCATCGACCTCACGACCGCCGGGTACAGCCGCCACGCCAGCGTGCGCGACGACGAGATCACCGACGTCGACGTGCGGTGCACGGCCAGGTTCGACAAGGTGCCGACCGGTCAGGCCTGTTCCTTCGCGCTGACCTTCGGCTATGGCAGCTCCCAGAACCACTACCGGGCCCGGCTGTCCTTCCTCACCTCCGGGGCGGTCGAGATGCGGCTGGAGAAGGAGGTCGACAACGCCGTGGCCTCGTTGGCAACGGCGGTCACCCTGGCCACGGGCGTGCCGGCCGGGACCGACTGGACGATCCGGGTGCGGCGGGAGGGCGCACGCATTCAGGCGAAGGCCTGGCAGTCCGCGTCGACGGAGCCGTCTTCGTGGGTCTTCGACGTCACCGACGCCACGCCCACCCTGACCAAGGGGCGGGTGGGCCTGCGCGCCTTGGCCAACGAGGGCTGCACCAACCTGCCCGTCCGCCTGTCCGTGAGCCGCCTCGAGGTGGACGCCGCGAACTGGGCGTTCCTGCCCACCGTCACCCACGGCGACTGGGTGCGCCTGCTCCCCGAGCCGTTCGACGGCACCTGGACGGCCGCGCTGGAGCAGACGATCCGCGGCTGGGCCGGATCCACCGTCCCCGACGTCCTCGCCCATGCCGCGATGTTCCTCGGCGGCGCGCCGGCGGTCACGGCCGGCACCGGGCCGGCCCAGGGCAGGCAGGTGCTGGGCGAGGCCGGGTACGGCTATCTCGACGCGCAGGGCTACCGGCTCGAGGGCGCCGACTTCCACGAGTACATGAAGACGGGCTGGACGTTCCCGGACGGCACGTACACGGGACCGTCCAGCAAGCAGGCCGGCAACCTCGACTGCTCGGGCTACACGCGCATGGTCTACGGCTACCACCTGGGCGTTCCCCTGGCCGCCGACCAGGACACCTCCGGCACCCGGATCCCGCGCAGGTCCCGGCACATCGCCGACTACGCGCCGGGCGTGGTCGTCGACCGCGCCACCGGGGCCACCCCGCCCGCCGCGGCCCTGCTCCAGCCGGGCGACCTGGTGCTGTTCAACGCCGACTCCAGTGACGACGGCGTCAGCCTGACCATCGACCACGTCGGCATCTACCTGGGTCTGGACGCCGCCGGCAAACGCCGTTTCCTCTCCAGCCGCAAGACGGTCAACGGGCCCACCATGTCCGACCTGGGCGGCGCGTCCCTGCTCGACGGCTCGGGGACGTACGCCAGGACGCTGCACACCGTGCGTCGTATCTGAGCCGGGTCAGGAGCAGCTGAGCCGACGTCCCGACGGAACCGGCGGGTGCGGATCCCGTGCCGCGGGAGCGACCGCGCCTGCCGACACCCCGTCACGGCCTGCCATGACGGGTCATGCGGGAAACGGCACCGGAGCCGACCTCCACACCTGAGAGCCACCGCCCGCAACCACGGGGACCCGGCCCGCCGAAGAGCATGACGCGCACGGTGCCGTCGTCGCCGAGGTCGGCCGACGGGGGCCGGCCCGTCCGGTGAAGGCGCCTGGCATCCGGTGGGAGTTGCTGAGGTCGAGGGCTTGAGCACCGGAGCCGAAGAGCGGGTCAGCGGGCGGGGGTCCGGAGGATGCCGTTGATGAGGACACTCAGGCCCCAGGTGTCGCGGTCGCCGGGAGAGAGCAGCGCCTGGCGCAGTGAGGTGATCATCGGGTAGCGGTCCTCGGGCAGGGCTGCGTACCGGCGGTCGGCCGCGGTGACCGCGGCCTCTTCGCCCGCTCCCCGGATGTTGTGGGTGCTCTGCTCGGTGGCGGCTGCGGCGATGTGGAGCCAGAGGAGGTCGAGGGCCCAAGCGGCCGTGGTGTCGTCGAGACCGCCCTGTTTGAGCAGGGCGAGCATGCGGTCGAGGACGAGCAGGGTGTGGTCGCCGGTGGGGATGGCGCCGAGCGCGACGGCGGCCAGGCCCTCGTGCCGGCTCATGGCCTCGATGGCCGCGGCGGCCAGGGCCCGGAGCTGTTCCTGCCAGGTGCCCTGCGAGACCGGTGGGAGGTGGGCGAGGGCTTCGTCGAGCATGGCGGCCATCAGATCGTCGCGGTTGGCCACGTAGACGTAGAGCGAGGCCGGGCCGGTGTCGAGTTCCTTGGCGACGCGGCGCATGGTCAGCGCGTCCAGGCCGTCACGGTCGAGGATCGCAAGGCCGGTGCGCACGATGACGTCGCGGCTGAGGGCCGCCTTGGCGGGCCGTGTGCGACGGCTGATCGGCTGCTTGCTCATGAGACCAGCCTACCTCCGGGACGAACAGCGTTTGACACGAACATCGTTCGTTGCCTAGCTTCAAGGCGAACGCTGTTCGTGACGAACACAGTTCGCAGTCCGCTCATCTTCAGGGAAGTGCGCCATGACCAGCACCTTCACCCCGTCCTCTCCAAGCGGTGTGCTCGCCCCTTCGCGGCGCTGAGCGATCCGGCTTCGACTCCAGCGCCCTGACCGCCTTTCAGCAGCGCGCAGACGCCCTCGGCGGCGCCGCAGTGACCACCGTCCACCTCAAGCGCCCGACCAGTCCGCTGATCGTGGCCGCGACCAGCGTGGCCTGCCACGGCCGCGTCACAGGTTCTCCCCGATCGCCCTTTCCCCGCACCACTGCCCCATCCATCCTCTGAGCAGCAGAAAGAAGCACACTGATGATTCTGATCACCGGAGGCCGCGGCGCGGTCGCCACCCACCTCACCCGCCTGCTCCACCAGAGCCGGCTGCCCGTCCGACTCGGCTCCGCCCGGCCCGACCAGCTCACGCCGCTCGCCGGCGTCGAGACCGTCCACCTCGACCTCGCCGACCCCGCGACCTTCCCCGCCGCGCTGACCGGGGCCACCCAGGTGTTCCTCTACGCCAAGCCCGACCGCATCACCGACTTCGTCGACGAGGCCCACCGGTCCGGAGTCGAGCACATCGTCCTGCTGTCCTCCTCCAGCGTCCTCGCCCCCGACGCCGCCGACAATCCGATCGCGACGTCCCACCTCGACGTCGAGCAGGCGCTGCTGGCCTCGCCGCTGAGCACCACCATCCTGCGGCCGGGCTCCTTCGCCTCCAACGCCGCCGCCTGGGCCTGGCCCATCAGGGCAGGGCAGCCCGTCCGCCTGCCCTACCCGGGGGCTCACAACGACCCCCTCCACGAGCTCGATCTCGCCGAAGCCGCCCGTGCGGTTCTCACCGACCCCCGCCACCGCGGGCGACAGTTCACCCTCACCGGACCCGAGTCGCTGACCTTCGCCCAGCAGATCGACCAACTCGCCGCCGCGCTCGGCCACCCCATACCGGTCCACCACGTCACACGCGAGGAATGGAAGCGCGAGGTGGCCGAGTACCTCCCCGGCCCCTACGCCGACGCCCTGCTGAACTGGTGGGAAGCCCACGACGGCACCCACGTCACCCTCACGCACACCGTCGAGGACCTCACCGGCCACCCCGCCCGCCCTTTCACCGCCTGGGCCACCGACCACATCGCCGACTTCACCACCTCCTGACCGCTGGACAGGGCCGGCACAGCGCTCCTCACGACGGGGCCACTCGGGCAGCCCGGCCGGAGAGCGAACCGGTCCGCCGCCACTCGTCCTTGCCTGATCCGGTCCGGGACAGCGTGCTGCGCACGGCCTCCGTACTCGCACACGAGCCGGAGCCGCACGGCGGAACGACGGCAGCGCTCACTGCGACAGCCCCGGTCTCGTGCCTCGCACGCCGGGGCTGCGCCCATACCGGTCGGCCGGGTCCTCCAACCCTCCCGGAGCCAAGATCGATTGTCAGTGGTGCGTGAGACGGTTAAGGCATCGAGTCGGAAAGAGGGGGAGCTGTCATGACCGGAAACCAGAACTACATCAACCACGTTGCTCTCGTGCTGGACGCCAGTTCGTCGATGTCGCACCTGAGCCGCAAGGTCGTCGAAGTCGCCGACCAGCAGATCTCCTATCTTGCCCGCCGGTCGAGGGAGCTGGACCAGGAAACCCGCGTCACGGTGTACGTCTTCGCGGACAAGGTGGAGTGCGTCATCTACGACAAGGACGTACTGCGGATGCCGTCGCTGAAGCAGCTGTATCGGGTCGGCGGGATGACGGCCCTGCTGGCGGCCGCACTGAAGTCACAGCGGGAGCTGGCGCAGACAGCTCAGCTGTACGGCGACCACAGCTTCCTGACGTTCGTCCTCACGGACGGTCAGGAGAACGCAAGTCACCGCTGCCCGGACGCCCCCGCCAAGGATCCGCGTCAACTGGTCGAGGCCGTGGCCCAGATGATCGAGACGCAGAAGGACAACTGGACGCTGGCCGTCCTCGTGCCGGACCAGATGGGCAAGCGCGAGGCCATGCAGTGCGGTTTCCCGAAGGACAACGTCGCCATCTGGGACGCCACGAGCACGCAAGGCCTGGAGGAGGCCGGGCAGGTCATCCAGCAGGCCACCGAGAAGTTCATGGTGGGCCGCACCCAGGGCATCCGAGGATCCCGCGCGGTGTTCTCCACGGGTGCGGAGGCGGTGAACAAGGACACCATCAAGGCGGCAGGCCTCACCCCGGTGGATCCGTCGGCATACCAACTGATCTCGGTGGCGCGGGACGCGGCGATCCGGGAGTGGGTCACCGAATGCGGGCACACCTACCGAACCGGCGGTGCCTTCTACCAGCTGAGCAAGTCGGAGAAGATCCAGGCGCGGAAGCAGATCGCGGTGCTGGAGAAGAAGACGGACCGGGTCTACACGGGACCCGAGGCCCGAGCCCTGTTGGGCCTCCCGGACGCGGAGGTTCGCGTCAAGCCGAACCACAACGACGACTTCACGATCTTCGTGCAGAGCACCAGCGTGAACCGGAAGCTCGTGCCCAACACACGGCTCCTGCTGATGCTCTGACGCCTTGACAACCCCGTCGGGCCCAGAAGTACCCGGCCCGTCCCCCCACCGGCATCGAAGTCGACGGCTGTGGGCGCGGCGTAGGGGTACCCGCCGTGGACGACGTGTGCGACGGCCTGATCACCGTCACCGTCGGTGAGTTCAGTCCGGGCCCGCATCGTCGTCCGGGACCTGTGGGACGAGCCGTTCGTCGCCGCCCCAGAGGCGTCAGGCCGCTGGCGGGACACTGGCTGGCCACCGACGAACGCGACGGCCACCCGGTCCGCGTCGGGGCCGTCGCCGACCAGCCGGACGACTGGCTCAGCGCCATCGCCAACGGCTACGGCATCGCCCTCGCCCCGGCGTCCGCCGCCCGCTTCTACGCGCGGCCCGGCATCACCTAACACCCGGTCACCGGCGTCAGCCCCAGTCAGGTCGGCGTCGCCTGGTCCCCCGCCGACGACACCGATCCCGTCGTCCAGGACTTCGTCGACTGGTGCCGGGAGGCGCCGCGGTGAGAGGAGACCCCCACCTGATCCCGCGCCGAAGCAACGTCAGACCGAACGCGCCCGCCCGGCGGACTCCAGCACTGCGGTCAGAAAGCGACGCACCGTCTCCAACTCACCCGCTTCGAAGCTCTCCGCGGCCACCACCACCTCGCTGATCACCGGCCCGAAGAAGGTCCACCCGAGTTCCGTGGCCTTCTCCTCCACCTCCAGCAGCACGCGTCGCCGGTCGGCCGTGTCCCTGCTGCGCCGGACCAGTCCGAGCCGCTCCAGCCGGTCCACCAGTGCGGTGGTCCCGGCAGAGTTCAGCCGCAGTTGCTCGCCGAGCCACCCGGGTGTGGCCCGGGTACCGGCCCGCGACGCGTCCAGCAGATGGATCAGCGCGCGCACATCGGTGGGATGCAGCCCGTGGCGCGCGGCGAACTCGGCGCCGAGCAGGTCGAACTCCACGGTGACCGCGCGCAGCAAGTGAACCAGTCTCATCACCGGGCTCTGATCGTCCATGCACACTCCTCGGACCCGACGTAATATCTCGCTGAGCGAGATTATCGCCCATCGAGAGGAATGCCCGTGTCCCTGTCCAGGTTCGACCTCGCCTACGACGAGTTTCGCGCCCGCTGGCCCGAATCCACCGAGGAGCGCGATGTCGCCACTCCATACGGGCGCACCCGGGTCCACGTGTACGGCCCGGCGGACGGCAGCCCGCTGGTGCTGCTGCCCGGCGGTTCCGCCACCGGCCTTGCCTGGTGCGCCAACGCGTCGGCCCTGGGCGAGCGATACCGGGTCCACGCGGTGGATCTGATGGGTGACGCCGGCCGCACCGAACGCCGGGGCACACCGGTGAAAGGCGCCGACGACCTGACGGCCTGGCTGGACGCGCTGCTGGACGGGCTCGGGCTCGCCCGCACGCACCTGTGCGGTCACTCGTACGGCGCCTGGCTGGCCGTCAGGTACGCCCTGCGCGCACCGCGGCGGGTCGACCGGCTCGCCCTCGTCGACCCCACCCAGGTCTTCGCCGGATTCCGCCTCGGTTATCTGCTGCGCGCGCTGCCCACCCTGATCCGCCCGACCGAGGCCCGCGCCCGTGCCTTCCTGGCCTGGGAGACGGCAGGCACCCATCCGGATGAGACCTGGCAGCGCCTCTACGCGCTGGCCACCACCGTTCCCGGCCGCACGTTCGTCACCGGCGCCCGCCCTCGGGCCGCCGACCTCCTCATGCCGGTCCTGGTCCTGCTCGCGGAGCACAGCCGCGCCCACCACGCGGTCAAGGTCGCCGACCGGGCCCGCCGGGTGCTCCCACGGGGAGAGGTGACACTGCTCCCCGGAGCCACCCACCACTCGCTGCCGCTCACCGCGCCGAAGCAGCTGAACGACCGCCTGATGGATTTCCTGGGATGACGCCGAACGGCGGGCTGAGCGGGTTCTCTGCGACTGCCGTCTCAGAGATGGCCTCGTGCGCGCGTCGTGACGGCGGTTGTGCACGGGCTGCGGAGACGCCCGTTTCCACAGTCACGGTGCGGCTATGCGGCCAGCCGCATGACCAGTTCCCTGGCGTGGGACTCGGCGGCAGCCAGGGAGTCGGTGCGGGAGGCCTCGAAGAGGGGGACCAGGCCGGCCATCGCGGGGACGGTCGGGGCCAGGGTCAACTCCGGGACGATGAAGGTGACGTCCAGGCCGAGACCGGTGCCGAGGGCCTGCTGCAGATAGCTCTGGACGTAGTCGTTGCCGTGCTGGGGGGTTCCCTCCCGGTACGACCCACCGCGGCTGGTCACGACCACGGCGGGCTTGCCCGCGAGTGACGGGTGTTCGGTCATCGCGGTGCGGCCCACGGCGAAGACGTGGTCGATCCAGGCCTTCAGCGTCGAGGGGATCGAGTAGTTGTACATCGGTGCGCTGAGCAGGATCACGTCCGCCGCCTCGGCCTCTGCGATCAGTTCGGCGCGGAGGGCGAAGGCGGCCCGCTCCTCGGGGGACCGGTCGGCCGGTGCGGTGTAGCCGGCGTAGTAGGCGGCGGCCCGCAGGTGGGGTATCGGGTCGGCGTCGAGATCGCGGTAGATCACCGAGCTCTGCCGGTTCTCGCTCTCCCACGCCCGACGGAAGGCGGCGGTCACCGCGCGGGAGTGCGAGTTCTCGCCGTTGAGGGACGTGTCGATGTGCAGCAGTGTGGCCATGGTTGTTCTCCCGAGGATCGGAAGGGCCGCCTTCACGCGGGCGCCCTGTGGTGCCCACCAGCCTGTTTCCTCAAGCGCAGTCGAGGTCCAGCGACTGTGACCTGAATCACCGTGGCGCGGACTCTGCGCACGGTTTCACCAGGGCCGGGAAGGACGTCGTCACCCGCGTCCCCGACCGTGAGGCACACCCTCGCGCCCGACACCGGCCGAAGCACCAGGCGACGAGGGCGAGCAGCCGGCGGCGCGTCCCGCTTGGCGGCCGGCCCGGGGCGCCGGCTCCTACGCCCGCTGCTCGCGCCGGTTCGACCGGCCCGAGCAGCGGAGGCGGCGAGGTCGCCGCCGGGCGACGGCAGCCCCCACGATGCCCGCGCCCGTCGTCCACAACACTCTCGTCGACGTCATCGTCGGTCACCTCTCGGTGGAGGTATGTGCCTCGGACGGCGTCCGCACGCGGCGAGTACCCCCGGACGGGCCCGCTGCCCATGGTTACGTCCGGGCAGGACGGGAACGCGTTGCGCCGTACCACCACCGATGCGAGGCCGGTACCACGATGACCGAGTACGAACGCTCACGCACCATGTCCGCACAGCCCCAGCACGTCTTCGACCAGGCGGCGAACGTGGGTCGGATGGATGCCTGGCTGCCGGATGCCCTGCACGTCGAGGCCGAGGGCCTGCCCGCCGTCACCGTGCACGAAGACCGCACCGACGAGGACACCGCGGCCTTGTTCCGCGCCCGACGCGAACAGATGCGCCTCGAGTGGGGCACCCGCGACCGGGGCGGCTACACGGGATGGCTCCAGGTCGCCGGCATGGACAGCGGAACCAGTGAGGTGACGGTCCACCTGTCCTTCTTCGACGACAGCCACGATCCCGGCGAGAAGTCCGTGGGCGACGCCCTGGACACGAGCCTCCGGCGTCTGGAGGAGCTGGTGCGGACGCGCGGGGACCTCGAGGCCGACTGACCCGCCGCCGGACACCATGCCACGCGCCAAGCAGTACGCCGTCGCAGCCTCCGGACAGTGGACCGACGAAGAGGAAGGCCGGCGCCGCCTGCCGACCGGAGAGGTCCACGCCTGGGAACCGGGCCGCAACGAGACCGTCTGCGGACTGTCCCTCCACCGCTCCCGACTGACCCGCTTCCCGCACGTCACCTGGCCTGACACGTTCCGGGAGACCGGCGGCGCGGCGGACCGGGTGCGGCGCCAGTGTCCGCGCTGCGCCGCCGTGGCCGGGCGTCGTGACCGGGACACACGCCCACGACGGCGCCGCACCACGCGGCGGCCGTGAGCGGAGACCGCTCGGCGGCCCACCGGCTCGCGACCGGCGGCTGTCCATCGGCGCGCGCTCCTCGGGCGAGGGTGCCGAGGACGGAGACCGCCCGGCCTGCAACGCCGACTCCAGGGTTCGGAGCCGCACCCCGCCGATACCAGTGTTCGCTTACCCTCCGTGAGCGTCCGGGCGGGACAGCGGCCCGACATCCGCGCGCCGGCCGGGCCGCTCGGCGGCGTGCCGCTGCCCGGGCCCGGAGCGGGCGGCCAGCGCGTCGGCGACGGCTCCGGTCGCGAACGCGTAGACCGCCTTGTGCAGCAGGTCCACCACCAGCTCCGTGCGCGGCCAGGTCTGCGGCGGGGCGCCGACCCCGGTGGCGTTCTCCAGAATCTGGTCGCTGGTCAACCGCACCACGGTGAACTGCGCCGACGCCACCGGCCCGCGCAGTCCCGCGTGGGCCATCACCGACCGCAACACGCCCATGAGCGCGCCCTGCCCGTAGTGCATCGCCCAGTTCAGCGCCAACGACCGGCGCCCCGGCTGCTCAGCCATGCCCGTCATGCGTTCCAGGGTGCGCGCCGGAACGTGGGAGCCGGGACGGCCGGTCAGGCGCTGCTCGGCCTTCTCGCCCAGCGTCATCACCACGGCCCCGGCCGCACCCGCCACCAGCCCCTGCCGCAGCACGCGTTTCATCATGCGGCCATGCCTACCCCCGCACGGCGTGTCTGTCGCCCCGCCGGTGCAGCACGTACTCGTACGGCAGCAGCCCACCACCCGGACGCGACACCACCGGGCATTGGCTCTGCTCACGAGACGAGTCAGCGCGGCGAGGACTGCCTGGCCCCGGCCATCACCGCTCCATCTCCGCTCCAGGGTCGACGACCGGCCCGCCCCGGTGCCGGCACCGGTGCGACCGCCGACGACACGGGCCGGGAGACTGCCGCCCGGGTTGCATGACGGCCGCTCGGTGTCGCGGGCGCGCGGGGCGCCCGGGACGGGGGCCGTCGCTCTTCCCGTCCCGGGCGCGTGGGTAGGTAGTACGTGGTCGGATCAGCGGCGGCGCTTGCCCCGCTCGTCGGTCTCCTCGTCGGCCTCGATGCGCTCCTTGCGGACCTCGCCGGTGACGGTCTCCTCCTCGGTGACCTCGTCGGTGGTCAGGCGGACCCGCTCCTTGGGCACGGCCCTGGTTTCCACCACGGGCTCCTCCTCGTGGAGGGTGACCTCGTGTTCCGCCTCGGAGATGTCCTGGCCGGCCATGGCGTCCCCGCGGTTGGCGTCCGTGATCGGCTCCCGCTCGACGCGGACCTCTTCATGGCGGACGGGGACGGTCATCTGCTGCTCTTCGGTGACGACGTACTTACGCAGCCGTGGGGGGGGGGGGGGGGGGGGGGGGGGGGGGGGGGGGAGGGCGGTGGGGGGGGGGGCCGCCCCCCCGCTCCCGGTTTTCGCGATTCT
>NZ_JBVIAY010000018.1:0-35009 GCF_055573695.1 Streptomyces sp. NPDC030143 | reverse complement strand
CCCTGTGGTTGTTTTCCTTCATCGCCCCCCCCTCGACGCGGCCCTCTTGGGGTAGGCTGGTGCCTCCCCCCTCCCCCCCCCCTCCCCCCCCCTCCCTCCCCCCCCCCCCCCCCCCCCCCCCCCGGCGCTCGGTGCCGACGTGCATCTCCTCCTCGGAGCGCGTCATCGCGTCGTCGGTGGTCCCAGCGGTCCGACCGGTGCCGGCGCGCATCTCGTCGGAGCGCGTCATCGTGTCGTCGTCGGTGGTCCCGGCGGTCTGACCGGTGCCGGTCTGCGACTGCTGCCAGGCGGCGTCCCAGTCGATGCCGTAGTGCTCGTAGAGGCGGTGTTCCTCCTGCTCGGACAGGTGGCCGCCGGCATCGACATCCACGTTGGGCGCGTCCTTGACCTTGTCCTTGGCGAACGGCACCTCGAGGTGGTCCTCCACGACCGAGGCGTCGGCGACGGGGACGAAGGACTCGTTGGTGCCGAACAGGCCGGTCTTCACACTGACCCATTCCGGCTGGCCGGTGACGTCGTCGAGGAAGACGTGCCGGGCTTCGCCGATCTTGGCGCCGCTGGTGTCGTAGACCGGGTGGGACAGCACGGTGGGGATCTGCTCTCGGGTGATCATCTGGGGGTTGCTCCTTCGTTGGTGCCGTGTATTCCCCCCGTCGCGGAAACCGGCAGGTGTTCAGCGGCCGGCTCCGCCGTATGCGCCCCCGGCCGCGCCTTGGGAACTGCGCGAGCGGGCCGCGGCGCTGGCGGCGAGGGCGAGCAGCAGGGCTATCACGCCTGTGATGATGTTGTTGGTGACGGTACGTGTGGTGTCGACGTTCCCCGCCACCACCCAGGGCGCGATGATCGTCCACGCGCCCAGCGCGCAAGCAGCCCAGGCCATGCTGTGCGACCGGTCGTAGGCCCGGCCGAAGCCGCCGCTCATCAGCAGGGCGTAGCCGATGCCCACGATCAGGTTGTTGATGGCGAGACGGGAGAAGTTGCCGCCGGTGAACCCCACGATCCAGGGCGATGCCGCGAGATAGAGGCCCGTGAGCAGTGCCAGGGCCTCGATGGTTTGCGCCCTCGAGGTCGTTGCGGCGCGCTCGGCCATCGCGTGGCGCTGGCGCATGTCGACGATGTCCGGGTGGGCCTCCATGGTCGACCCGGTCGAACCGGCCGACCCGGTCGAACCGGCCGACCCGTAGCTCGGTGATGTCACTGCGAATCACATCCGAAGAGAGGAGGAGATGGTGTGTGTTCGGCACACCTGGCGTACGGCCGACTGATTCCGTGCCGTCGGTCCGTCCGGTGCGGCTGCGTTCCCACGGTCCGAGGCTGGGGTCTTCCCGCGCGCTTCCTCGGCCGTGGGCTGCGTGGACTGCGGGCTGTGGGGTGACTGGTCCGGCTTGTCGCCCGGGGGTGAGGGTCGCCTCGGCGGCCATGTCCTCGACCCCTTCGGCTACCTGCCGGCCGGCCTGGGTGGTGTCCTCCTTCAGTCGCTGCGCGGATGCCGTGCCGCTCCATGCACCGGTTCGCACTGTCGACCGTGTGCCGCGGAACCGACGCCCGCCTCGCTGCCTGGGCGTACTCCCCTCGACTAACCGCCATCCCATGAGCAAAACCGCTTGAATCACCACAAAAGTGATTTACGAGGCAACAGAATGGGCGCCTCGTCGTCTCCCGGGCCCGCCGTGCCGCGCACATCCGCCCGCATCCGACCGCATCCGGCCGAGTGACTCATCACCGCTCGAACCGGCACCCTGCCCGAATCCGCGCAGCAGGCCGGGCCCGGGAGTCCCGAGCCCGGCCCGGCCCTCGAGGGCGCCGCCCTCGTCGTCGTACGAGCCGTTGAGCCCGGTCGTGAACTCCTCCTGACCGGCAAGGTCCGGTCCCTCGCGACTCACCCACCCTCGTCATCGGCGACCGCACGCTCGCAGGAGCCCAACATCCGCAGGTGATAGCGGAGTTCACGACCGCAGCCGCAGGCGTCCGCGCGCGAGGTGCCCGAGGAAGTACGGCGACTTCACCGGTCCGCGTCAGTGAAGGTGGCCCGCCGCCCTGACGGCCGCGCGGCCGCCCTGCCCGGCGGTCCGGCGGCGATCACGCCGGCAGGTGGCCGCCTGCTGCTCGGCCTTGGCCCGGATCCGGGGCTGCCACCGCTTGCCGACCTCACGCTCCATGCTCTGGGCGAGGTCCGGACGGGGCTTTCAGGTCTGGTCCTTGACGTACCGTTCGACGGTGCGCTGGGTGATGCCCAGCAGTTCGGCCACCGCCCTGGTGCCCTTGAGCTGTCTGACCAGGCAGCGCATCCGCGCGCCCGCGCTCTTGGGATCCGGGCGGGTGAACGCCTTCTGCAGGGCGGCGTCGAGGCCGTCTGCGGCCGTGTCCATCGGCTCGCGCCCCTTCACTGTCCGTCGTCCCTGACGTGACCTCGCCGGTCTCGACGTAGCGGGCGAGGTCGAGGACCTGGTCGTGCCTCGCGCGCACTCCCTCGGCCCACAGGGCCGACCGGCGGCCACCTCGTCCAGCGTCCGCCCCGCGCGTAGCGCCTGCACGACGGCCGGCTGAGCCGACGGACGGTTCGACGTCGCGGACAGAAGGCCGAAGGCCGCGAGCGGCAACAAGACTCACGAACCGCCGGAGGAACAGCAGGACCTGTCGGGGCCACAGGTGTCGGCTGCCGGGCCCCGGTTCCTGGCACCGGTGTCGGAGGGGACGCTCGGTGCGCAGCAGCCCTTGCCCTGCCACGCGTCGCGTCCTTCCTTGACGGCTGTGGCGGCGATGACGAGGGCCGCGATCGGGTCGGCCCAGGACCAGCCGAGGGTCGCGTTCAGGACGAGGCCGACCAGGAGGACGGCGGAGAGGTAGGTGCACAACAGGGTCTGCTTGGAGTCTGCGACGGCACTGGCGGAGCCGAGCTCCCGCCCGGCGCGGCGCTGTGCCGTGGAGAGGAACGGCATGACCGCCAGCGACAGGGCGGCGAGCACGATGCCGGGGATCGAGCGGTCGGCTTCGCCGGTGGCGGCCAGGGCGCGCACGGCGTCTGCACTGACGTAGGCGGCGAGAGCGAAGAAGGAGACGGCGATGATCCGCAGGGTGACCCTCTCCCGGGCCTCGCGGACGTCGTGGTCGCGGGCGGAGAACTGCCAGGCGACCGCGGCGGCGGAAGAGACCTCGATGACGGAGTCCAGTCCGAAGCCGACCAGCGCGGTGGAGGAGGCAAGGGTCCCGGCGGTGAGGGCGGCGATCGCCTCGACGACGTTGTAGGCGATCGTCGCGGCGACCAGCAGCCGTATCCGGCGGGTGAGCGCGTCTCGGCGGGCGGGGGGCGGTCCGAGGGATGTCGCGGTCATCAGCAGCAGCCCTCCGTCGCGGCGTCCGGGCAGGTCCTGTCCGACTCGACCGCGACCACGGCGGCGAGCAGATCCTCCAGGGCGTGTCCGAGGCGTTCGTCAGCGAGTTCGTAGCGGGTGCGGCGGCCGTCGGGGACGGCGACCACCAGACCGCAGTCACGCAGGCAGGCCAGATGGTTCGACAGCCGCGTCCGGGAGACGCCGATCCTCGCGGCGAGGTCGGAGGGGTAGGCGGGGATCTCCCGCAGAGCCAGCAGCAGTTGGCACCGGATGGGGTCGGCGAGAGCGCGGCCGAAGCGCGCGAGCACCTCGACCTCGGGGGCGATGGTCAGCACACCCACGACATTACAGAGAATCCTGAATTCAGGAAAGTATGAACTGTGCGGGGGCGGGCCGGGCCGCCGTGGAGCACGCCGTCGTCGCCGACGACGGAACGGCGCTCCCACGGAACGGCGCTCCGGCCTCGCCGCTCGCGCAGCGGCGCGCGGCGGACGATCGCGGACGCCGAGAAGCGGCTGCGCGAGAACCGCTCTCGTCACTTTCGGGCAAAGCCGACGGCGCCTCGTTGACTCACGACTGACCCAGGGCCGAAACTCCTCCAACATCTTCCAACGTTCGTTACTGAAGAGTTCTGTCCAGATGCAGGTCCGCTGTCGTGCCGTCCTCGAGGGAACAGGGTCCGATGAGAAGTGCAGGCGAGCAGGGAGAGACCGCCGCGGGCAGAGCCGAACACCCCGCCTCCGTCTCCCGCAGAGGGATGCTCAAGGGAATGATCGTCACCGCCGGGGCGGCCACGGCCGGCATCGGGGCCCTGCAGCCCGCCTACGCGGCGGACGCCCAGGTCAAGGCGACCTCGCCCAACGGCAGGACGCAGATCGTCCTGTCGCTGATGGGCGGAGCACTCCGGTGGTCCGCCAGCCGTGACGGCAAGACGGTGATCGACACCTCGACCCTCGGCATCAGGCTGAGCAACGGCACCACGCTCGGCAACGACACGACGGTGACGATCAACCAGCACTGGACCAAGGCCGGCACCTGGTCCCCGGTCTACGGCCGCAACAGCACCATCGCGGACAACTACCAGGAACAGCGCTGGAACCTCCAGGACAACGCCTCGGGCGTCCGCTTCAGCGTCCAGGCCCGCGCCTACGACTCCGGTGCGGCCCTCCGGTACGTACTGCTCGACACCGGCACCGCCGTCGTCTCCGACGAGCTGACGACGTTCGTCTTCCCCAGCGGGACGACCGTCTACAGCGCCCGCGACGAGAACCTCTACAACCCGGTCGCCCCCGACGCGATCCCGGTCACCGGCACCTCCGGCACGGACAACGGCCCCCTGACCGACCTGCCGCTGACGGCGACCCTCTCCAGCGGGATCATCGCCTGTATCTGCGAGTCGTCGCGGCTGAACTTCCCCCGGCTGATGCTCAGCTCGGTCTCTGGCCGGCCGAACACCCTCTCCGCCTTCCTGATGGAGCACACGGGTCGGGGCAGCGGCCTGGTCTCGACGACGGCCACCGTCACCACCCCCTTCGCCACCCCGTGGCGCGCGGTCGTGATGGGCTCCACCCACGCCGAACTGGTCGACAACGCCGAGCTCGTACTGAACCTGGCCTCGCCCGGCGCCATCGCCGACACCTCGTGGATCAAGCCGGGCAAGGTCTTCCGCTGCGAGCTCACCACCGCCGCCGGCACAGCGGGTGTCGACTTCGCCGTGGCCCGCGGCATCGACTACATCGAGTACGACGCCGGCTGGTACGGCCCCGAGTTCACCACCCCCGACGCGACGAAACCGATCGCCGCGATCGACATGCCCCAGGTGATCTCTTATGCCAGGAGCAAGAACATCGGCGTCTTCCTGTACGTCAACCGCCTCGCCCTCACCGACACCGACTCACTGTTCGCGCTCTACAGGAGCTGGGGCGTCTCCGGCATCAAGCTCGGCTTCATCAACGACGGCACCCAGGCCATGACCAACCTGCTCACCGGTTGGGCCAGGACCGCCGCCAAGTATCAGCTGCTGATCGACATGCACGACGACGTCCGCCCGTTCGGCTACGAGCGCACCTACCCCAACTACATCAGCCTGGAGGGCGTCCGCGGCAACGAGAACTTCCCGCCCGCCTCGCACAACGTCACCCTGCAGTTCGCCCGCAACATCGGCGGACCGATGGACTACACCATCTGCTACGGCCAGTCCCGCAACAGGACCACCAACGCACACCAGATGGCCATGGCCGCCGTCTACTACCAGCCGCTCAACTTCCTCTTCTGGTACGACAACAACCTGTCCAAGTACGCCAGCACCGCGAACTGGCCCGGACTGCCCTGGTTCAACGCCGTCCCCACCACATGGGACGAGAGCAGGACTCTGACCGGTTCGATCGGTGAGTACATCGCGGTCGCCCGCCGCAGCGGTTCCACCTGGTTCCTCGGCGCGATGACCGACGAGTCGGCCCGGACACTGTCCGTGCCGCTGTCCTTCCTGGGATCCGGCACCTACACGGCGACCGTGTACGCCGACGGCACTCCGGGCACGAGCGCCTACCAGACCCCGGTCGTGGTCAGCACCCGGACCATGACATCGGCGACCGCGCTGGACGTGGCGATGGCCCCGTCCGGCGGTCAGGCGATCATCCTGAAGCCGAGCTGATCGCAGGCGGAACGCATGCCGCCCGGTCCGGGCGCGCTCCTCGTCGAGCCCCTGAGGGGTGGGGTTCAGCGGGAGGACGGGCCGGGCCAGACGGCCGAGGCGTCGTCGCGGCCGGGGTCGGGCAGGCGGATCGGGCGGACCGTGAGGGGCCGGGCGCGGCCTTCCGTGACGGTGGTCCACCGGGCGGGGTGGCCGGAGTAGCACAGCGTGGTGAGTGCGAAGACGCCGTCGGCGTAGACCTCGACGTACTCACCGATGGTCAGGATCCTCAAGGTGGTGGCGGGTTCGGTCAGGACCGTCGCACCGAGCCGGGTGCCGTCCGGACCGGTCACCCAGAGGTTCCTGCCGTCGCAGCCGACGACGAGAGCGGGCTCGTCGCCGCCTGGGGCGGCGGTGCGCAGAGTGATCTCGACGGGGCCGGATACCTCGAGGTCGCCGACCGCGTGCAGAACGGGCTGGTCGGTCTCCTCACCGAGCCACGCGTTCAGGCCCGGCCACCATTCCAGGCGGGGCGCCCCGTCCGGCGATATGACGAGGAGCTTGGGCTGGGCGAGCATGCCGCGGCAGCGGTCGCCGGTGTCGGTGAGGCCGACGCGTCGGGGGGTGGTGTGCACGACGACGCGGGAACCGTCGGGCGCCGCGATGATCCGGGGGGCGTAGGAACCGGTCGGACCGAGGGGGCCGCGGCGGGTCCAGGGGCCGCGCAGGCGGGGCGCCGTCCACGCCTCGAAGCCGCGGGTGGCGCCGATCGAGCCGAGCAGCAGCCAGCTTCCGTCGTCGAGGCGTTCCAGGACCGGGCACTCCAGCTCGTCGACGTCGCCCGGTGAGATGAGCGGCGGGTGCACGGTCCAGTGCTCGAGGTCGTCGGAGGTGGCCCAGGCGACGCAGCCGCCGGCCTCGACGGGCAGGGAGGCGTCGGCCGCGCAGACGACCATGACCCAGCCCTCGCCCTCGTCGTCCGGGACGACGAAGGGGTCGCGCCAGCCCATCCGTTCCCCGGTGCGGTACCAGCGGGCGTCGGCCTCGACGACGGGGGCCGTGCCGTGACGCCGCCAGCCGGTGCCGTCGGTGCGGTCGGAGTACGCAAGGCCGACGGACTGCAACGGCCAGCCGTCCTCCGTCAGCCCGCTCACCCCGGTGTAGAACATCGCCGTGCCGTCGCCGTGGCGGATCGGGTGCATCGTCCACACGGCCTGATGGTCGAAGCGGCCGGGCAGCCCGGTGCCGAAGGAGGTGCCCGCGGGCTGCCAGTCGACCAGGTCGGTGGAGGTGGCCCGGCCGTAGGAGGTCTCCATCCGCAGGTGGTCGAACTCGTCCGTCCAAGGGCCCTGCAGGTGCAGCACCGCGTACGTGCCGTCGTCGTCGCGCAGGACGGCGAAGTCGTTCACCACGAGGCCGGGCGGGGCGTATCGCATGCACAGTTCCTGTCGGCTCACAGCACCCAAACGCGTGCGCTGAACAATGGCTAGCAAGGTCTCACTTGGAAATCGGCCCAAGTAAATATGAACGCAAACGCTTGCGCAACAAGTGGGCCGGGTTTACGGTCACGTCACCCACAGATCACACCAGCGTGAAACCAACGGGAGGAAGTGCGCCGTGACGGTCAGCATCACCGATGTCGCCCGCGCCGCCGGAGTCTCCGCGTCCACCGTGTCCCGCGCCCTGCGCGGCCAGCCGGGCGTGTCCGACGAGGTACGGGCCCAGATCGCGGCCGTCGCCGCCCGGCTCGGCTACACCGCCTCCCGCTCGGCCTCCAGCCTGGCCAGCGGGCGCACCTTCACCATCGGGGTCATCGCCCCGTACATCGGCCGCTGGTTCTTCGGCACCGTGCTCGACGCGGCGGAGAAGGTGTTCAGCGCCGCCGGCTACGACGTGCTGCTGTACAACCTGGGCTCGCCGGAGGCGCGCAAGCGTTTCTTCACCAAGCTGCCGGCGCGCAAGCGGGTGGACGCCGTGCTCTGCCTGCTGATCCCCGACGAGGAGGAGGCCGCCGCGCTGCGCTCCCTAGGGGTGCCCCTGGCCAGCACCGTAGGCGTGGCGCGGGAGGGCTTCACCGTCGTCGGCATCGACGACCGGGCCGGCGCGGAAAGCGCCGTACGGCACCTGGCCAACCTCGGCCATCGCAGGATCGGCATGATCTCCGGGGCCAGCGAGCCGCTGCACTGGACCACCCCCGTCGACCGCCGCCAGGCGTACCTGGACGTGCTGGCCGACGCCGGGATCGCGCACGATCCGGCGCTGGAGGCGGACGGCGACTACACCGTCGAGGGCGGCGAGCGGGCCATGACCGAGCTCCTCGCCGCCTCCCGCCCGCCGACCGCCGTGTTCGCCCAGTCCGACGAGATGGCGATGGGCGCGCTGCGAGCCCTGCGCCGCCACCGGCTCAGGGTGCCCGACGACGTGTCCATCGTGGGCTTCGACGACCACGAACTCGCCGACGTGATCGGGCTGACCACCGTCGCACAGCCGGTCGCCGGCCAGGGCGCCGAGGCCGCCCGCCTGCTGTTGCGGCAGCTGGACGAGCCGGACGCCGACACGCCCGAGCACGTGCAGATGCCCATCCGCCTCGTCCTGCGCGACACCACCGCCCCGCCGGCTCCGCGCGGACCGCAGTAGCGCCTGCGCGCCGCGGCCCGCACAGACCCGCGGCAACGCCTGCCCGCCCGCGGTCCCGCGCGGGTCAGCGGGCCCCTGAACCCCACGCTGCACAAGCCCCAGCAGTTCGCACCCTCACCCTGCCCTGACGCACGGAGGCACCGATCCATGGACGTACACAGCACGAGGTACCGCCGCACAGCCTGCACCGGCCTCGCCCTCGCCCTGCCCCTGGCCGCGCTGGCCGCCTGCGGCGGAGGCGGCAGCGGCAGCGGCACCGACGCCTCCGCCGAGGCGGGCAGCGGCACGGGCACCATCAGCGTGTGGGCCCACCAGGGCCAGAAGAGCGAGGACGCGGCACTGCAGAACGCGGTGGCGTCCTTCAACTCCTCGCAGAAGAACGTCAAGGTCGAGCTGAAGCTGATCCCCGGAAACGACTACACCAAGACCATCACCGCCACCGACGCCTCCAAGCTGCCGGACGTGATGGAGTTCGACGGCCCGACCATGGCGAACTTCGTCTACAACGGGAAGCTCGCCCCGATCGACTCCTACGTGTCCTCCCGGACGACGGCCAACGCCACCGACGCCGGCAAGGCGCAGGGCGAGACAGGCGGCAAGCTCTACGGACTGGGCATGTACGACTCGGGGCTCGGCATGTACGGCAACAAGAGGCTCCTGGACGCCGCCGGCGTGAAGTACCCCACCGGCCTGTCCGACGACTGGACCGCGGACGGGTTCACCGCCGCGCTCAAGGCCCTCAAGGCCAAGGACTCCGACGGCAAGGTCCTCGATCTGCAGGAGACCGGCGGCTACAACAACGAGTGGGGCACCTACGGCTTCGCCCCCGTCGTCTGGTCCGCCGGCGGCTCGCTGCTGAAGGACGGCAAGGCCGAAGGCGCCCTGGACAGCCCGGCCGTGGTCTCCGCGATGAAGACCTTCCAGTCCTGGAAGCCCTACGTCGACCCCAACACCGACGGCAACGCCTTCGCCAAGGGCCGTGTCGCACTCAGCTGGGTCGGCCACTGGATGTACCCGGCCTACAGCAAGGCCCTCGGCGACGACCTCGTCGTCCTGCCGCTGCCCGACTTCGGCAACGGACCCAAGACCGGCCAGGGTTCCTGGGCCTGGGGCATCGGCGCCGCCACCAAGAACGCCAAGGCCGCCGGCGCCTTCCTCGACTACCTCCTCAACGACGCCAACGTGACGGCCATGACGACGGCCAACGGCGCGGCGCCCGCCACCAGGACCGCCCTGGCCAAGAGCCCCCTGTACCGGCAGGGCGGCCCGCTGCAGCTCTTCGCCGACCAGCTCGCCAAGCCCTGCGGCGACAGCGACATCACCAAGTCCTGCGTCGCCGTCACCCGTCCGGTCACCGCCGGATACCCCACCATCACCGCCGAGTTCAGCAACGCCCTCAACTCCATCTACGGCGGCGCCGACCCCAAGAGTGAGCTGGAGAAGGCCGCCCGCGCCATCGACCGGGACTTCTCCGACAACGCCGGCTACAAGATCCCGTAGGACTCATCGGCCGGGGGCGGGCAGACGGCAGCCCGCCCGCCCCGGCCGGGAACAGGACTCCACCCGTGAAGACCGTGGAACCCGCGCACGTCGCGCCCTCCGGCCGGGACAAGGCCCCGCCCCCGAAGAACCCGAAGCCCCCGCGGCCGGCGCGCAAGAGCCGCGACTGGGTGCACGGACTGCTCATGTCCGCACCCTCTGTCGCCGGACTCGTCGCCTTCGTCGGCGTCCCGTTCGGCTACGCCGTGGTGCTCTCCTTCTACAACGTGCGCCTCGGCTCCCCCCTGGCGCCCTCCTTCTTCGGCCTGGAGCAGTACCGGCGGCTGTTCACCGACCCCGACCTGTCCGGCCCGTTCCTGCGGGCCCTGCTGAACAACCTGACCTTCGCCGTGGTCGTCGTCCCCCTCCAGACCGGTCTCGCGCTCGCCCTGGCGATCCTGCTCAACCGCAAGCTCAAGGCCATCGGCCTGTTCCGGTCCCTGTTCTTCATGCCGGTGGTCTTCCCGATGGCTCTGGTCGCCGTCATCTGGCGGCTCATCCTCTCCCGCAGCGACCAGGGGATGCTCAACTCCCTGCTGCACGCGGTCACCTTCGGCAACTGGGGCGCCTTCGACTGGCTCGGCGACGCCACCACCGCCATGGCCTCCGTCATCGTGCTGTCCGTCTGGCAGGGCGTCGGCTTCCAGATGGTCATCCTGCTCGCCGGCCTGCAGCAGATCCCCACCGAGCTCTACGAGGCCGCCCGGCTCGACCGCGCCTCGCGCTGGCAGCAGTTCCGCCACGTCACCCTGCCCGGCATCCACGGCACCCTCGTCTTCGTCGCCATGCTCACCTCGGTGCTGTCCTTCCGGGTCTTCGACCAGGTCTACATCCTCATCCACGGCGGCGGCCTCGACGAGGACGCCACCCGCACCGTGATGTACCAGGCCGTCACCACCGCCTTCGACCAGAACAACATCGGGCAGGCGTCCGCGATCACGGTCGTCTTCTTCCTGATCGTCGTCGTCCTGACGCTCATCCAGCGCCGCGTCGTCCGGACCGGAAACGAGGACTGACCCATGGCCACGACCCGCCACCCGCTGCGCCGCCTCGCCGACTACGCCGTCCTCAGCGTGCTCGCGTTCCTCTTCGCCCTGCCCGTCCTCTACCTGTTCCTGGGCAGCCTCAAGCCCTCCGACGAGGTCCTCGACGGGCTGTCCGGCTTCCTGCCCACCCACCTGTCGTTCGACAACTACACGGCCGTCCTGGACGCCCTCGACTCCGACAGCACCGGCTACTTCTGGCGCTTCATGGGCGTCTCGCTGCTGCTGGCCTTCGTGGTCGTCACCGGCGGCCTCCTCGTGAACTCGATGGCCGCGTACGGACTGTCACGGCTGAAGTGGCGCGGACGGGAAGCCGTCTTCACCCTCGTCCTGCTGCTGATGCTGGTTCCGTTCGAGTCGGTGGCCGTCCCGCTGTTCTACATGTTCAACGACCAGCGCAACACGGTCTTCATCCAGGCGCTCCCCTTCGTCGCCAACGCCTTCTCCGTCTACCAGTTCCACACGTTCTTCCGCTCGATCCCGCCGAGCATCGAAGAGGCCGCCCGCATCGACGGCGCCGGCCCCTGGCGCACCTTCTTCGCCATCATCGTCCCCATGTCGAAGCCGGCCTTCGCCTCCGTCGCCATCCTCACCTTCCTCACCCAGTGGGGATCCTTCCTGTGGCCGGTCCTGATGGTCTCCGACCCCTCGGTGCGCCCGCTTCCCCTGGAGATGAGCGTCTTCCAGGGTCAACTGCCTCCGGACTGGGGCCAGATCCTCGCCTTCGGCGTCCTCCTGGTCCTGCCCGTCCTCGTGGTCTTCGCCTTCTTCCAGCGATGGTTCGTCCAAGGCGTCGCCAGCTCCGCCGTCAAGGGCTGACCACGAACCGATGGCGCGGTACGGCGAGCGCGAGTGCGATGTGACCGAGCGGCAGACGGGCCCGGACCCGGGCAGTCCCACGACCGAGCCGTCTCACACCCGGAAGTCCAGGCTGTCCCCGTCTCGCCCCGGACCGGCTCCCGGCCACGAGCCCCGGCACGCAGCGGTCGTCCGCGAACTGATCGTAGATTCGTGCCATGACGACCGTTGACGCCGTGAACTACGAGTTCCGTACCGCCCGGCCCGAAGATTCCCAGGCCATCAAGGCACTCGACGGGTCCTTCACCACGCGCACCATCTTCCACGTGACCGTCACCGAACTCGGTTTCGCTCTCCGGGAGATCCCGGTGAACCCGCCCGTCCACAAGGTCTTCCCCGCGGAAGAACCCGACGACGAGGGGCCTGGAACCGATGGGGATCCGAACAGCCGTACCTTCGTCGCCGTCGGACCCGACGGTTGTCCGGCGGGCTTCGCCACCGTCTCCTACGCCGCGTGGAACCGCCGGCTCGTCCTCGAGGACATCGAGGTCGCTCCGGCCCATCGGGGCCGAGGCGTCGGCCGCGCCCTGGTGGGCCACGCTGTCGAGTTCGGCCGCGAGCGCGGCGCCGAACACATCTGGCTGGAGGTCTCCAACATCAACGCCCCGGCGATCCACGCCTACCGACGGATGGGGTTCGGTTTCTGCGGACTGGACACGGCGCTCTACGACGGCACCCCCTCGTCGGGCGAACACGCCCTCTACATGGCAGCGCCTTGCCCCTGAGGCAATGACAGCGCCCCTCCCCCTTGAGGGGTCCTTGCACTGTGCCCGCCTGGGCCGCGCGGCCTGATCAGGCGCGCGCCCGGGCAGGTGGCGGCGTTCGTCCGGTCAGGCGGTAGCGCCCGGCGGCGAGTTGCCGGGCCCACCGGAACCGTTCGACCTACCGGACATTGTTCGTAAACTATTGACGCCGACTCGTGGCCCATTTCAGACTCACGCGACGCGATGTCACACGGGCGGCACGCCAGCACCTCGGCCGAGGTCTCGAGCCCCCTCCTCAGGCATGTCTTCATCAGGGGAAGTGAACCCATGCACAGCATGAGACCTCAGGGCCACCGGAGACTGCGGGCGGGCTCTCTGGCCGCCGTGGCCGCCGTCTCGCTTCTGGTGGGCGTCGTCGGCCCGGCAGCCCCAGCCGAGGCGGCGGAGATCACCGACGGCCTGGCGCTCTGGTACAAACTCGACGCCACCTCGGGCACCGTGGCGGCGGACGCCTCGGGCAACGGCCGCAACGGAACCGTCAACGGCACCGCGGGCTGGTCGGGATCGGGCGAAGGGCTCACGTTCGACGGGTCCAGCACCTACATCAAGGTGCCGGACAACATCATGAGCGGCATGAACTCGATCACCGTCTCGATGGACGTGCAGATCGACGCCAACCAGACCACGCCCTACTTCATCTACGGCTTCGGCAACTCCGCCAACGGAGCGGGCAACGGGTACCTGTTCACCACCGGCAACGCGTTCCGGACCGCCATCGCCTCCGGGGCCTTTTCGACCGAGCAGAACACCCGAACCACCAGCGACCTGCCGCGCTCCGTCTGGAAGCACGTCACCTACACGCAGACCGGCACCACCGGCGTCCTGTACCAGGACGGTGTGGAGGTGGCCCGCAACACGTCGGTCACCACCACCCCCGGCTCCATCGGATCCGGCACCACCACGGCCAACCACATCGGCAAGTCCCTCTTCAGCGGTGACAAGCTCTTCAAGGGCAAGATGCGGGACTTCCGGGTCTACAACCGCGCGCTGGCGCCCGGTGAGGTCCTCGAAATCAGCGGGAACACCACGCACATCGCCGCGGTCACCCATCCCTCGCTGAAGATCGACGCCCTCATCGACGACGCCCGCAGCAAGATCACGCTGCCGGTGAGGGAGGGCACGGACCTCACCGCGCTCGCGCCGCAGTTCACCCTCGCCCAGGGCGCGTCCATCAGCCCGGCCTCCGGCACCCCGCGCGACTTCACCCAGCCGGTGACGTACGAGGTGACCGGCTCCGACGGGACGAAGCGCACCTGGACGGTGGCCGCACAGATCATGAGGAGCCCGGTCCTGCCCGGGCTCACCGCCGACCCGAACATCGTCCGCTTCGGCGACACGTACTACATCTACCCGACCACCGACGGCTTCGCGAACTGGAGCGGTACGCAGTTCAAGGCGTACTCGTCCAAGGACCTGGTCCACTGGACGGACCACGGCGTCATCCTCGACCTCGGCCCCGACATCTCCTGGACCAACAGCCGGGCCTGGGCCCCGACGATGACCGCTAAGAACGGGAAGTACTACTTCTACTACTCCGCCGACGGAAACATCGGTGTCGCGGTCTCCGACTCGCCCACCGGCCCGTTCAAGGACCCCCTGGGCAAGCCGCTGATCGCCCGCGGCGCCTACTCGGGCCAGATGATCGACCCGGCGGTCTTCACCGACGACGACGGCCAGTCGTACCTGTACTGGGGCAACGGCCAGGCGTACGTCGTCCCCCTGAACGACGACATGGTCTCCTTCGACGCCTCCAAGGTCACCAACATCACCCCCAGCGGCTACAGAGAGGGCACCTTCGTCATCAAGCGCCAGGGCACCTACTACTTCATGTGGTCGGAGAACGACACCCGGGACGAGAACTACCGGGTCGCCTACGCCACGGGCTCCACGCCCACCGGCCCCTGGACCAAGCGGGGCGTGATCCTGGAGAAGGACCTCTCCCTCGGCATCAAGGGCCCCGGCCACCACTCCGTGGTCCAGGTACCGGGTACCGACGACTGGTACATCGCCTACCACCGCTTCGCCATCCCCGGCGGTGACGGCACCCACCGCGAAACCACCATCGACAAGATGGAGTTCGACACCGACGGCCTGATCAAGAAGGTCGTCCCCACCCTGAGCAGCATCACCCCGGTCTCCGGCGGCACCGCCCTGCCGACCGGCACCACCCGCTCGCTGCGCTCGGTCAACTTCCCCGGCCGTTACGCCGTCGTACGGTCGGACAGCCTCGGCTACCTCGACCCGGTGACGTCCTCCAGCACCACGGCGGTCAAGCAGAGCGCCACCTTCACGATCGTCCCCGGCCTCGCCGACGCAAGCTGCTACTCCTTCCGTGACGCCTCCGGCCGCTACCTGCGCCACAAGGACCTCCGGGTCCGCTTCGACGCGCCGGGTGGCACAGCGCTGTTCAACAAGGACGCCACCTACTGCGCCCGCCCCGGTTCGACCGCCGGCTCGGTCTCCCTGGAGTCGTACAACTACCCCGGCCGCTACCTGCGCCACTACAACTACGAACTGCGCATCGACCCCTACCAGGACAACACCACCTTCCGCGCCGACAGCTCCTTCACGGCGGTCAGCCCCTGGGCCTGACCGATTCCCCCTCACGCGCACGGGTGGCGGGTCAGGGCCGCCGCCTCCACCACGCTGCCGATGAAGTCCAGCCGCATCCCGGTGTAATGATTCCCGGCCGGCGGGAAGACCAGACCGATCGTGCTCGTCCGGCCCTTGGCGAGAGCGCGTGCGCTCGCAACTGCGGCTCGACCCGATCACCAACGCGACGGGGCGCAGCGACGCCACCTTCCGCGTGACGAGCTGACCGCACGACAGGATGCCGGCGCCCTCACGGCGACGTGCCACGGCCCGTCTCCGAAGAGGCGCCGGCATCCCCGGCGAGCCGCCCCGTCGCACGCGGGTGACTCATGACCGGCGCAGGGCGACCACGGACGTGAGGCTGCACAGCCCTTATCCCGAGTGTGCTTGCGGTGTCAGTCGCTCAGTGCCGCTCGCAGGGTGGCGGCCATCAGCTCGATGGCTTCCTTCCCCGCCGGCACCGGTCCGGTGTGGGTGAAGTAGTGGTCGACGCCCGCGAAGTCGCGGTGTGTGACCGGAACGCCGGCGGCCTCCAGGGCCTTGGCGTAGGCGGTGCCCTCGTCTCGCAGTCGGTCGTTCTCGGCGGTGATGACGAGCGCGGGAGGCAGTCCGGCGAGGTCGTCCGCCAGCGCCGGCGAGACGAGGGGCTGGGAACGGTCGTCGGCCACCGGAACGTAGGCGGCCGTGAAGATCCGCATGAGCTGGGGGGTGAGCAGCGGCTTGGCGAGGGGGGACGGTTTCGTCGCGGGGTCGGCGAGCTGGTCGAGCGGCGCCGAGTCGAGGATCTGCAGCCGGGGCGAGAACGTGCCCCGCTCCCGGGCGGTGCGGCAGACCGCGGCGGTCAGATTGGCCCCGGCGCTGTGTCCGCCCACGGCGAGTCGCGAGCCGTCCCAGTTGTTCGCCGGGCCGTTCCGGGCGACCCACGCGGTGACGTCGTACGCCTGGACGACGGGCACAGGGAACTGCCGCTGCGGCGCCACGGCGTAGTCCACGTTGACGACGACGCAGCCGGCCGTGGCGGCTATGTAGCGGCAGATGTGGTCGTCCTGCTCGGGGCGGGCGACGACGAATCCGCCGCCGTGGAAGTTGACGTACACGGGGGCGGGCGACGCGACGGTGGTCGGCGGGCGGTAGACGGTACAGGCCACGGGGCCGGCGCCGGTCTCCACCCGAAGGGATTCGGTGCGCTTCGGGAACTCGGTGAACCGCAGGTCCTTGTGCACGCGGGCCATCGTGCGGCCGAGCAGCAGCTGGACGGCTCTGGCCTGGATTCTGGGGCTGAAGGGCATGGCTGCGTCCCCTGTCGCTACAAAGTTAAAGTATCAGGATTCCTGATAATGCTCGTTGATTCGGCAGTGCGCAATGGGGAGACGCCGTCGGGCCGCGGCGTGAGGGCGGATCCGGCTCGCGAGCCGACACCGCAGTAGGGCGCTCGCGGTGACCGGCCAGGGGGATGCGACGCTCGGCCGGTGGTCACAGGGCCGCGTTTGCTGCGCGTCGCGGGCCTGATGGATGACCCTGGTCCGAACGAACGCCGGTCGGCCACCGACCCACGCCACGCCCGCCGCCCCGGCGGAGTTTCCGCTTGCGGACCGGTGCGGCGGCAAGATCCGTCTACCTGGGCGTCATCCGCCACCAGAGCCTGCTGAGCCTCAGCCTCGGTGCCGACGGCATCGTCCACCTCGGCGGCGACACGCGGGGCGGCGGCACCGGCACGCCCACCCGCACCGCCGCCGGCGTCGCCGCGTTCGACCTGACCACGCGCACCGTGAAGTGGGAGGTCGCACCGATCGCGAGCCTGAACCGGCACGGCCACTCCCGGTCTTCCGGCTCCTCGAAGCGCGCGCTTCGCCTCCTGACGCGCCGGGCCCGTGCACCCCCGGTGCGTCACCGTGGGGCCCGCTGACAAGGGCCGGGCTCAGTACCAGTACAACCCCCGCCGTACCACGTCGGGCTTGTTGGTGATGATGCCGTTGACCCCGTACCCGCGCATGGTCCGCGCGGTGGCCGCGTCGTCGACCGTCCAGACGTAGACCTCGAGGGGCTTGCCGTGCGGACCGGTGATGCTGTGCACCGCCGTGACGTAACTCCGGGACACCGAGCCGTACGAGGGGTTGATGAGATCGGCGAATCGAGCGTACGTCGGCAGTTCCTCGACCGCCGGGGTACCCAGCAGCCCGGTCCGGATCGCCGGCTTCAGGTCGTGGACGATCCGCAGGCTGTCGGCGCTGAAGTTCTGCACGACGAGCCGGCCGGCCAGGTGCTGCGCGTCGAGCCAGCCCTCGTTGCCGAGCACCTTGAGGGTCTGCTGCTCGATCCCCGGATACAGTTGCGGGTTCTTGATCTCCAGGAGCAGCTTCTGGTGGTTGTGCTCGACCCGGTTCAGATACTGCTTCAGCGTCGGCACGCGCGCGCCCGTGTACGCGCTGCCGAACCAACTGCCCGCGTCGAGACGGGCGATCTCCGCGGCGGTGAAGTCCCTCACGTTCCACGGAGCCCGGTTGGGAAAGACCTGCTCGACGTTGGTCGTGCGGGTGAGGGTACCGTCGTGGATCACCACGAGTTCGCCGTCCTTGGTGCGCTGGACGTCGTTCTCCACCCAGTTGAAGCCCAGGGCGGCCGCCTTGTCGATGGCGGCCAGCGTGTTCTCGGGGGCCTTGGCGGAGGCTCCGCGGTGGGCGATGACCGCGGGCACGGTACGGGCGGCCGAAGGCACGGCGCGGGTGGCCGCCTGGGCCTCCTGCACGGGCAGAAGAAGCGTGAGGGCGGTGCCGCCCAAGAGCGCGGTGGCGGCGGCTGCGCGCGCGTGCATGCGTACTCCTCGCATCAGGTGATCGGGTGCAGGTCGACTGACTGCAGGGATCATGATGGCGGAGATACGGGCTGGCCGAGGGCCGAAAGGGCGTTACCGGGCGTCCTCGGCTCCCGTGCCGAGGTGGAGGGAGGCGGCCGGTGCCGCCCGAACCGCTTCCTCACCCTCCGTTCCGGGCCCGCGCGGCCGGCCGGCACGGGAGGCCGGCAGGCCGGGCACCGGCAAGGTCATCCGATGGACGCCAGGAGTTCGCGCTCCGTGTCCGGGGTGAGCCCCGCGCGGCGGGGCCGGTGGAGTCCCTGTTCGCGTTCCCAGCGCAGTGTGTCGGCAAGGAGGTCGGTGCGGGAGCGGTGGCGCAGGCCCGCGGCGACGGCGGCGGATCCGTCGCGTGCCGCCCAGCCCTCCCAGCCCGGTTCGACCACCCACATGGGCAGCGAGTCGGGGCCCATGTACTGAGCGACGCCGCGTGCGAGGAGATGTTCGGACGCCACCGTGACGACCGGTCCGGTGTGTCCGCCGACGGCACGGGACAGCTCGATCCACTCGGCGAAGGGCACCGTCGGGCCGACGGCGTTGTACGTGCCGGTGGTTCGGTGTTCCGCGGCGTCGAGGAGCCAGGCCACCAGGTCGCGTACGTCGACGGTCTGCGTCGGGGCGGTCGGGGTGTCGGGGACGAGCAGCGGTTCCCGGGGGGAACGGGCGGCGCGGGCGACCCAGTAGCCGGAGCGGTCGCTGTGGTCGCCGGGCCCACCGATGAGTCCGGCCCGTGCGATCAGCAGGCGGTCGGCCAGGGCCGTCCGGGTGAGCGTCTCGCAGGCGGACTTGGCCTCGCCGTACCGGTCACGGTCCACCTCCTCGTGGTCGGTGGCGGGCAGCAGGGCGGCGGACTCGTCCGCGCCGGGCTCGCCGTGGGAGGCGTAGGCGCTGACCGAGGAGACGTAGGTCCAGTGGCGTGCCCGCGCGCCCAGGGCCGCAACGGCGCTGCGGACGAAACCGGGTTGCCAGGACACCTCCAGCACGGCGTCCCAGTCCCGGCCGGGCAGGACCGCGTACGCGCCGGGGTCGCGCCGGTCCGCCGTCACGAGGCGGGCGCCGTCCGCCACGGGTCCGCTGTCGCCACGCGCCAGGCAGGTCACGCGGTGGCCGCGGTCGAGTGCCTGCCGGGACACTTCACGCCCCAGCCAGGCCGTGCCGCCCAGCACCAGGATCTCCATGCGTTCCATGACGCAACTCAACCAGCCCGTCCCGATCACACGAACGGAATTCTGCCGTGGGCAGAGCCCGTCATGTGCCCCCGCTTCCACCGGTGTTCGGCAGCGCGCAGGCCGGCCCTCGCCCCACGGCTCGAAGCCCGGACAGAGGGTCAGGGAGCCTCGGCAGGGCCCGCGGAAGACCTTGACAGCTGGTCCGGAGCTCCCCGTCCTCCCCCGGCGGAACGAGTGGATGGGCTCGGACCCGACGCGGACCACGCCGGCCGGGCTGTTCCGGCACCGGCGGCGGGCGAGCGCAGCCGACCGCATCGAGGCCTGGCCCGCACGGTGCGGACACGGTCCTACCCCGTGCCGAGCGACGGCGCCGGCGGCGGGACCTGTCGGCACGCGCGCGCCACGCCGTCAGCCGGCGTACGTCCCTTCCACCACGTAGCCGCGCCGCTTGTCCACGACGTTGTTCAGCGGACGGCCCTCGATGTGCCGGGTGAGGTTGTCGAGGAACACCTCGATGAGGGCCTCCCGCTCGCCGGTGGTCTCGCCGGCTGTGTGCGGGGAGATCGTCACGCCGGGCATGTCCCACAGGGGTGAGGTTCTGCCGGGCAGTTCACCGGGGCACGGCGGGCCGGTGAAGCCGCGGGGGGGGTCAGGCGGCGACTGCGGCCGGAGCGAGGAAGTCGACGGGATGTTCCGTGGCGCCGTCGAGAGCCAGGTCGGCGGCGATCTCTCCCATGGCGGGCGAGAGCTTGAAGCCGCTGCCGGAGAATCCGGCCATGACGATGATGTCGTCCTCTCCGGGGAGATGACCGACGAGCGGATTCCCGGACTCCGTGTAGCCCTCCATGTAGACCGACAGCCTGATCGGGTCGGGGTTCAGGTCGGGCATGAGTTCACGGATGAGGTCGCGGAAGGTGGCGAGTTCGCCGGGGCGGACCGTGCGGTCGAGCCGTTCGGGGTCGGGTACCGGCAGATAGCGTGCGAAGGAGAGGCCCAGCTTGACGGAGATGCCGTCGGGTGAGGGAAGCCCGTAGCAGTCGTGCGGTGTGCTGCGGACGAAGGGGGGCGCGCCACCGGCGAACCAGTCGTGGCGGGTGGGGATGTGCCAGGAGCTGATCAGCCGGCGTATGTCCACGGTTCGTGGGAGGTCCGGGAGCAGGGTGTTGATCCAGGGGCCCGCGGTCACCACGGCGGTGTCCACGTGGTCCGTTCCGTGGTCGGTGACGATGTGCACTCCGCCGCCCGCAGCGGGGGCGATCTCCCGCACCGGGGTGTAGCGGTTCAACCGGGCGCCCAGTTGCTCGGCGCGCGCGGCGGCGGCCTGGATGGACGCCTCGGGCCTGATGACGGCTCCCGTGCGGTCGAGCACGGCGGTGTGTCCGGCCGGGAGGCGGTGCTGGGGGTAGCGGCGGGCGAGTTCCGCCTCGTCCAGGACCTCGTGATCCAGCCGATGGGTGGTGCTGGACGAGAGGAGCAGGCGCATGGACGGTGACGAGGTCTCTCCCATCACCAGGCATCCGCTGCGGCGTCGCAGTGGAAGGCCGGTCTCGCGCTGGAGACGGGTCCACATCCGGTCCGCGAGCCGCAGCAGCGGAATGTACCCGGGGTCACCGAGGTGCACGGCGCGGAAGATACGGCTCTCACCCCCGGCAGCGCCGCGGTCGTGACCCGGCGCGTACCGGTCGTAGCCGATGACCTCGGCTCCGCGGGCGGCCAGTCGCCACATGGCCTGGCTGCCCATGCTGCCGGCACCGATCACGGCGACGCGCTTCCGGGTGCGCATGAGTCGCTCCTTTCGCCGAGTGTGGCCTGGATGGAAGTCGTGGCCCTCGGCACCGTGGGGACACGGTGCGGACCCTTGCGGTTCGCGTTCCACCGGGGATGGCGTTCACTTTCGACCCGGGCTAACACACAGGTCAACCCACACTGTGTTCCACCTTGCGCCCTTCTCGAGACGGTCTGTCACAGCGGAGGGAGGTCCTTCGGAAAGTGCACCGACCCCTCTTGTCACGGCGATGGGCCGGTGCGAAGGTGACCCCGATCCCCCGGACGAAAGCACCTCCTATGCCGGCCAGACGTCCCGCACCCGGACACTTCCTCACCATCGCGGAGGTTCTCAGCCTGCCCGTGCTCGTCGAAGGGCTGCCGCGCGTCCTCGCCGGTCAGTCCCAGCTGAACCGCGCGGTGCGGTGGGTCCACGTCACCGAGCTCCTCAATCCCGCCGACTTCCTCGAGGGCGGCGAGCTCGTCCTGACCACCGGCATGCCGTACCCCGAGGACGCCTCGAAGCTGCGTGACTACGTCGACCAGCTCGCCGACGTCGGCGCGGCCGGGCTGATCGTGGAGCTCGGTCACCGCTACGGGAAGGTGCCCGACGAGCTGGTGTCGGCCTGCCGCGCACGCGAGGTGCCGCTGGTGGAGCTCGCCCGCGGCGTCCGGTTCATCGACGTCACACAGACGGTGCACGCCCTCATCCTTGACGCGCAGGGTGCCCTGCTGCGGCGCGGCATGGACGTCCAGGACATCTTCACCGGCCTGACGCTGCGGGGTGCGACCCCCAAGGAGCTGGTGCACACCACCGCGGAGCTCACCGGCGCACCCGTGGTGCTGGAGGACCTCAATCATCGCGTCCTGATGTGCGAACTGCTCGGCCGGCCGTACGAGCCGGTGGTGTCGGCCTGGTCCCGGCGTTCCCGGGCCGCTGCGACCCCGGAGAAGATCACGCCGAGCGGTCCGGAGGGGTGGTTGATCGCCCCGGTGCAGGACCACCACGGGCCGTGGGGACGGCTGATCCTGCTGGACAGCCGGCTGAACGCGGAGCCCGACCCGGAACACGTCCTGGTCCTGGAGCGGGCGGCTGTCGCGCTGACCATGGCACGCCTGGCCGGGCCGGCCTGGTGGGAGCGCCGGGCCCACCGCTCCGTGCTGCGGGACCTGTGCGAGCGGCGTTTCCGCTCCCCCGCGGACGCGCGCGCCCGCGCCGAGGCACTGGGGCTGCCGGCCTTCGGACACCGCCTCTTCGCCGTGGCCATCCACCACACGCACACCGGCACCGAGGGCGAGCACCTCGACGAACGGATCGCGAAGGCCCTGACACAGACCGGCATACGCGCCCTGGTCGGCCAGACGTCCCCGGGACGCATCGGCGTACTCCTCGCCCTGGCACAGGCCAGCGCCTGGCAGCCGGTCGCCGAACGCATCGGCCGTCTCGCCCGCGAGGAGCTCGGCCCGCAGGCCGTGGTGGCCGTCGGCCCCGGTGTGACCGATCTGTCCGGAATCGCCCGGTCGTGGCAGGAGGCCGAGCAGACGGCCGAAGCCATCACCCCGGCCTCCCCCGACCGATGGTTCTACGTCCCCGCAGACGTCGAGCTGCCCGAGCTGCTGGGGGTGCTACGGCAGGACACCCGCCTTCAGCAGTTCGCGGAGCGCCGGCTCACCCGCCTCGTCGAGCACGACGACCGCAACAACGGCGACCTTCTGCCCGCCCTGCGCGCCTACCTGACGGCCGCCGGGAACAAATCCGTCGCGGCGAAACTGGCCGGTATGTCCCGGCAGGCCTACTACCAGCGCCTCCACACCATCGAGCGGCTCCTGGGATGCGATTTGGAATCGGGCCTGCAGCGCACATCCCTGCACGTCGCGGTGCTCGTCCTGGACACACGAGGGACAGCGCTCTCCGAGACGTAGTGGGGCCGCGGGGCGAGCCGGGGTGTTCCCCCACGCGGGGCCGGGGGCATCCGGTCCGGACAGGGTTCTCGATGAGCCCATCGGCGCCGACGGCACGCGCGGCTCGACGCCCTCGGCAAGCGCGGTGGGACGGCCGTCGGGCCGCCGTGGGGCGGCCCCGCGGTGGTTCGACCGGTTCCGGGCGCCGGCCGTCCCGCGCCTGCGCGGGGCGATGGCCCTGGTCACGGTCGGTAGGCGCCACGGTTGTGGTACGTGACCTTCCCGGCGGGAAGCTTGCTGGGGGCGAAGAGCTGGTCGACGGTCACGAAGCGGAAGCCGCGTGTCTGGAGGGCTCTCACGATGCCTGGCACCGCGTCGACCGTCGTCCTGTGAATGTCGTGCAGAAGGACGACGTCCCCGGGCTTGGTCTGCGTGTTGACGGTCCTGACGATCCGGGCGGCGTCACGGTACTTCCAGTCGAGGGTGTCGACGCTCCAGTGCACCAGCGGCCGGCCGGCGGCCGAGCGGACACTCGCGTTGTGGGCGCCGTAGGGGGCGCGGAAGGTCGTGGGCTTCGTGCCGGTCGCCTGCTTGATGGCCGTGTCCGTGCGGGACAGCTGCGATGCGATTTTCGCCGGGCTGAGCGTCGTGAGGTTGGCGTGGTCCCAGCTGTGGTTGCCTATCCGGTGGCCGGCGAGCGCCGCGGCACGCACCGTCGACGGGTTCTTCTGGACGTTCTTGCCGACCAGGTAGAAGGTCACCTTGACGTTCCGTTCCTCAAGGATGCGCAGCAGCCGCTGGGTGTCGGCGACCGGCCCGTCGTCGAAGGTGAGGGCGACGCACTTCACCTTGCGGCAGTCGACGGACAAGGGCGTGGCGGCGGAGGCGGACGTGGTGGTGCCGGCCAGCGTGCTGCCGCAAAGGGCCGCGATGACGGTCGAGGTGACGAGGCGTCGGTGCATCGGATCCTCCAAGGGCAGCGGACTCCCTTGTAAGACCGACTCGAAGTGCGCGGGGATGCCCACGCGTTGAGTGAGTTCCCCTACGGCTTTCGGAGGATCCCGAGCTCCCCGGGCCGCAGCGGTGCGCCGAGCCCTCCGACGACGTCGACCCGGGGCCGGGCCGCTCGTGGAGACCTCCGAGACGCCGGCACCCTGCCGGGCCGCTCGTGGAGATCTCCGAGAGGCCGGCACCGCGTCAGACCGCTCGTGGGACCGTCAGACGGTCGTCGCCGGTCTCCCGCCACCGAGCCTCCGATGGCTCACCGACCGCCTCCCTCGTGCCGTTCGCCCGCCCCCGCCCCGGGCCGTGAGACTGCTGCCCGTCCCCGCACACTTGCGTCCGGAGATCGGTGCCCCACTCCAGATGCCGGATCAGTTCCTCGTCCCTGTTCGGTGGCGCCTGCGATGACCGGTACGTGCCCCACGCCTGATGCCCCCTCCGTTCACGCGAGCCGGCAGGCTGCGCCGGTACTCGGTCGCACGCACCGGCGGGGGTGGGGAGTTCACGGACGGCTCCGCACCGCAGGGGGTCTGGGAGGGTCCGGACGGAACCGTACGGCGCGGGGACGGGAGCCCTGGGGCTGATCCCGTACGGCGGGTGCTGGGCCGCACCGATCAGTCTCCATCGGCGAGTCGCCCCCCGGTCAGCCCTCGGAGGACGGTGATCTCGCCGTACGGTCCCCCTGTCGCATCGCGGCTTCAGGCCGCCGAGGCACCGTGTACCGACTCCAGGAACGAGGTCAGCTCGGCGTTGAAGCGGTCCGGGTTCTCCATGTTCGGGTAGTGCGCGGCGTCCGGGATCGGGACCGTGCGGCCACCGGGGACGAGCCTGATCAGGCGGTCGGCCATGAGCAGGTGGTCCGGTGCGTCCAGGGCCCCGTTGATCGCACAGACGGGGACGGTGATGCCGGTCGCGCGCTCCCAGGTGGCCGTGACCGGCACCCGGTGGTCGGGTTCGCCGGCCGTGTGCTTGCCGAGGGTGCCGAGGGCCATCTCCCGTACCCGCCGGACCACGTCAGGATCGACGGCGGCCAGGTCGCGGTGCGGGCCCACGGTGAGACGCATGAACGCGTCGACCCAGCCGGCCACGTCCCCCCGGGCCAACGCCTGTTCCTGGGCGGCGAACACGTCCAGCTCCCAGGGATCCCGGAAGACGGGCTCGCTGGTGCCGACGCCGCTGACGACGACCGCACGGACCAGTTCCGGGTGTTCCAGCACGCAGTCGACCGCCGTGGCCCCACCCATCGACACGCCCACGAGCACGGCCGGCGCGGCGTCCAGGCCCCGCAGCAGCGCCGCCACGTCGTCAGCGGGCCGGAAGGGGCCGGTCGCGTTGGCGGAGCGGCCGTGCCCACGGGCATCGAACGCGATGACCCGGTGGCGTGGCGCGAAGGCCTCGATCTGCTCCTCCCACATGCGGTGGTCGAGGAAGCCGCCGTGGAGGAACACCAGGGGCGGCCCGGAGCCGGCCTCACGGTAGGCGAGATGGCCGTCGGCGGTCCGGAGCAGGCGGGTCGGCGTGGCGGTGGGCTCCATCTTCATGACAACCAAGGTGTCATGAAGTCCAGGTATTGGCAACCAAGGTGTCATCCTGATGGCATGACGAAGGAACGCACCCCGGCCCTCGCCGCGACCTCCCCGGACGAGCTGGCCGAACACCTCACCGAGGTCTTCGACCTGGTCGGCCCCCTCTATCGGCGGGTCCACCGCAAGGTGGAGGAGGCGGCACCGATCGAGGGCCTGTCGGTCGGGGTGCGCGCGGTGCTCGATCTCCTGCGTACCCGGGGGCCGATGACAGTGCCGCAGATGGGGCGGGCGCAGGCGCTCAGCCGGCAGTTCGTGCAGCGCATGGTGAATGACGCGGCACGCCACGGCCTCGTGGAAAGCACCGCCAATCCCGCGCACCGCCGGTCGCCGCTCATCCGGCTCACCGAGCCGGGCCGGGCCGCGATCGGCGCGGTACGGGCCCGCGAACACGCGCTGCTGCGTCGCGTGGACGGTGATCTCACCGTGGCGGACATCGACGCGTGTCTGCGCGTTCTCGGCGCGATGCACGCACTGTTCGACGACGCGGACACGGACGCGGACACGGACTGAACAGCCGCACACGGTTACGGCGGGCACGGGGCCGTTCGCCATGCGCCTCCCCGTGGGCCCGCGCCGTGGTCGAATGCGCGGATGGGGGAACCCGGCTCGTCGCAGGGAAGGAAGGGAAGGAGTCGACATGACCAGCCCCCACGACGACAACCCGTCCCACCCGTCGGAGCACGTCACCGGAGAGAAGGACACGCCCCCCGAGGGGGCAGGAACGCGACGCCGCGAGCCGACGGCACCCGACGGTGACGGCAGGAGCGACGAGGGTGGAGGACACTCCGAGGCTTCCGCCGGGCACGGCTCCTCACTCAGCCCCGCCGACTCCATAGCCGATCAGGACGCAGCCACGCTCGGTGGCCGCGGCAGCGTCCTGGTGAGGCAGCGCCGCGACCACGCCGCACTCGACGCGATGATGAACCGTTACCGTGCGGGCGGCATGAGCGACACGGAGCGCGACCGTCTGTGGCTGGACATCGTGCACCTGGTGTTCCGCCACGCCTTCGCCGAGGAGACCGTCCTGTGGCCCCTGCTGCGGCGCGTCCACCCCGGCGGTGAGGACCTCACCGCGCGGGTGGAGCAGGAACACCAGGCGATCAGCGACCTCGTCGCGCAGGTCGGGCGGGCGCCCGGCGATCCCCTGCGGGACGAATGGATCCAGCAGGCGTTCGCCCTGATCACGCAGGACATCCGCGACGAGGAAGACCACCTGCTGCCCCGTCTGAGGAGTGCGCTCGACGACCGTCGGCTGCGGCGGACGGGCGCCGTCTGGGAGATGGTGCGGGCCGCCGCGCCCACTCACCCGCACCCGGCCGTGTCGCGGCGTCCGCCCGGCAACGCGCTGAGCGGCGTCCCTCTCGGTGCGGCCGACCGACTGCGCGATCTCGCTACCGGGAGCAGCCCGGGTGCTCGCCGCGTGACCCTGGGCGTCGCAGGAGTCGCCACGGCCGCGGGCACCGTCCGGCTGACCCGCCGTGCCAACGGCAGGCGTCACCACACTCGACACGCGTGAACGCTCCCACCTGGCGACGAGCAGTGGGCACGCCACGGCACGCCGCCTCGGCCGCGGACATCGGTGCCAGGCAGGTCATGAGCTGCCTCGCACGCGCCGACCGACTGAACACCCCGGCCGCGGGGTACCCGGCCGACCGACCGGAGGGACGGCTCACCGGCGCAGACCCGCGGTCGACGGCGGGCAGCCCTACCTCGAGAAGCCCGGGGCGTTCCTGTCCCGCCCTCTTCTCACGCCACTGCCGGGCCGTCCCGGGACGGCACGACAGCGCCCACCACGGAGGCACCCATGAGTGAACAGACCCCGTCCCAGGCCGAGGGCGAGCCGCAGCCGGACAACGGGGGCGACGAGACGGAGACGTCCGGCCGTCGTGACGTGCCGCGCACGACTCCGTCGCAGGCGGAGGGCGACGACCCGGACGCCCGGGACTCCCAGGAGGAGCACCGGAACGAGCAGGGGCAGAGCGGGGGGCCCGGTTCGTGAGCCGCCTCGCGCCGCCGCGTCACGGCACCCGGTCCGCCGACGGGGAGCGTCGGCCCCGCAAGGCGGCCACCTCCTGGGAGGCCACGTCCGAAGCCGCCTTCCGGCTGCTGGGCCGGCTGCGCCGGGCCCCTGCACTGCATCCGCACGGCGTGACCTGCGCGGCCGAGCTGGAGGTCGTGGCCGGCGCAGGCCCGCCCTGGCGTGTGGCATGGCTGGACACTCCCGGGCGGTACGACGCCACGGTGCGCCTGTCACGCGCGGCCGGGTTGCCCAGGCGCCTGCCCGACGGGCTGGGCCTGGCCATCCGCGTGGAGCACGCCGACGGCCCCGGCCGACCCCTCGACCTGCTCCTCACGAGCAGCGGCCGCAGCCGCCTCACCCGGCATCTGCCCCTGCCCCGGGCCGACGCACTGGGCGGCCCCTACTCCACCCTGCTGTCCTACCGGGTCGGCGGCCGTCCCCGCCTCCTGGCCGCCCTTCCCCGCCCCTCCGCACAGGCACCGGTGCGCGGGGACCCGGCACGTCTGCGCGAGGCCCTCGTCACCGCCCCCCTCGTCTTCGACCTGTGCGCCGAGGCGCCGGGCCGAACCTGGCGCGCGTTCGCCGTGCTGACGGTACGCGCCCCCCTGCCCGTGCCGCAGGAGGTCGGCCTCGACTGCGACATCTACGGGCACAGCGTTCCCGGGCTCACTGCGGGAAGCACCCTGGCCGCGACGCGCCGCGGCGCCTATCGGGGCTCCCGCGCGGGCCACCACTGACGGTCCGTCGCGGTCAGGACTTCGGTACGCGCAGCGCCAGGAGGGCGACGTCGTCGTCGTTGCCGGCGGGGCGGACACGGCTCAGGAGCCGGTCGGTGAACGAGGAGAGGGGGCGATGGGCGAGGGCGGCGGCGTGTTGGCGCAGGTGGTTCAGGCCTTCGTCGAGGGTGTGGCCGGGTGCCTCGATGAGGCCGTCGGTGTACAGCACCAGGGTGGAGCCGGGCGGGAGCAGCGCCGTGGCGTCGGGACGTGGGAGGTCCGCTTGGGTGCCCAGGAGGATGCCGTGGCCGTCGGTGAGGAAGTCGGCCAGGCCGTCCCGGCTGATGAGCAGCGGTGGTGGGTGGCCGGCGTTGGTCCAGGACAGCTTCCAGTGACCGCCGTCGGCCGCCTCGATCCGGGCGAAGATCAGGGTGGCCATGGTGACGTCGGTGATGTGCTGGATCGCCCCGTCGAGCCGTTCGACGATCCGGCTGGGGGGCTCGTGCTGGAACCAGGCGTAGGCGCGGAGCATGTTGCGGACCTGCGCCATGCCGGCCGCCGCCTCCAGGTCGTGGCCGACGACGTCTCCGATGGCAAGGGCCGTGGACGCGTCCGACAGGGGGAAGGCGTCGTACCAGTCGCCGCCGACCTGGGAGGCGTCGGGTGCGGGCAGGTAGCGGGCGGTCATCTGCAGGCCCGGAACGCTCGGCATCTGGGGCAGCAGATGGTTCTGCATGGTCTCGGCCACCTTGCGCTGGCGCTGGTAGAGGCGGGCGTTGTCCAGGGCGAGACCGGCACGCCGTGCGATGTCCTCGAGAAGGGGCAGGTCGGCCGGGCGGAACGGCGTCGGGTCCTCGGCGCGGCCCACGGTCAGCGCGCCCAGGACCGCGCGCGTGCTGCGGATGGGTGCGATGGCAGCGGAGTGGATGCCCGTGGCGTCGAACAGGCGGCGCTGCTCGACGGCGATGCCGGAATCCGGTGTGCCCTGGTAGGTGCGCGGGCCGGCCAGGGTGGAGGCGACGCCGCGCAGGGCTCTGGACAGGGGCATCGGCGATTCCTCGGGGACCGGTGGCATCGGTCCCTCCAGGTCCTCGTGGTGCACGAGAGTGTCACCGTCGGCGTGGACCACGAGGGCACGCCACACCTCGTCGTGCTCCGTGATCAGGTCGACGACCGCCCAGTCCGCCAGCCGGGGCACGACCAGGGACACCAGTCGCCGCAGCGCCTCGTCGACGTCGAGGGTGGAGCTCAGCTGTGCGGTGGTCTCGGCCAGCAGAGCCAGCCGTTGCAGGTCGGACAGCGGCTGTGCCGTCGACTCCGGTCGCGGGCCGGTGCCCGGCGAGGGCTCGGGGGTGTGGAAGACCACGAGCGTGCCGACCGGACGGTCGTCGACGCTGCCGTACGGCGTGATCAGCCAGGAGACGGGCAGCAGGGTACCGTCCGCGCGCACGAAGTGGTCCTCGTCGGCCTGGGCCGTGCGTCCGGCGTGGAACGCCTGCCGCAGCGCGCACTGGCTTCTCGGCATCGGCCGGCCCTGCGGATCGCGGTGCAGCAGGTCGTGCGCGTCGTGACCGAGGAGGTCCGCGGCGGGCCGGGCCAGGAGACGCTCGGCGCGGGCGTTGACGGCGATGACGCAGCCCTTCTCGTCCACGAGGCAGGCGCCGGCCCCGATGGCCTCCAGCGCCCCGGTCAGCTCGGCGGAGGCTGTGGGCACGGTTGGCCCCTGGGCGGTCTCCGTCTGTTCCGGCCCCGTCATCCCGGCCTCCTCGCTGATCGGGCCGGTGCCCTGTCGGCCGCCCCTGTGCGTCGTCGTGTTCCGTCTCTCCTGCTTGCCTGTCTACCCCGTATGCCCCTGCGCGGGAGAATTGCACGTCGGCGGCTTCGATCCCCTCTCACCCGGGATCGACTTCTCGGCCCGCTTCACGGGCCCGCTCCGCCGCACCGGCCCGGTGGGCCCGGCCTGCGCCGCCTCGCCCCGCCGGACGTCCTCCTGCGCGACTTCTTGACGCTGAACCGTTTCATTGTTTCCCTCGTAAAGCTCATGGGAGCGCTCCCCGTCCACGTTGTGAAGGGATCCCCGTGCAGACCACCCCCCACCCCCTCGCGGCTGTCCGGCGCGGTCGCGCCCTTGCCGCCGTCCTCACGGCCGTCCTCTGCCTGGTGTCCTGGTCGGGCGGGGCCCCGGCGCAGGCGGCGCCCGGCGACGCCTCGACGTCCGCAGCCGCCGCCCCCGGGCAGCCCGGCGACCCCCACATCAAGTTCGTCGGCCGCTGGGACACCACGAGTTCCAGCACCGCCTACACCCCGTACTGGGCCGGCGCCTACTACCGGGTCGGCTTCACCGGCCGGACGGTCAAGCTCAAGCAGCGGAACACGATCGACCTGTGGGCGCGCATCGACAACGGGCCCGTGAGGTTCTACGACGACGTCAGGGGCACCGTGAACCTGACCCCGACGGCGCTGTCCTCCGGCAACCACACGCTCCAGGTCAACTACCAGGTGGTCGCCGGCTCCTACCGCGGTGACGCCGTGTTCCAGGGGCTGGTGCTGGACAGCGGCGCGACGACGTTCGCCCCACCGGCCCCCGGCAAACTGATCGAGTTCGTCGGCGACTCGATCACCGTCGGCACCACCAGCTCACAGAACGCCCGCACCGCCTACGGCTGGCTGATCGGCGAACGCCTGGGCACCGAACACACCCAGATCGCCCAGGGCGGCGCCTGCCTGGTCGCCGCGCCGGACGGATGCGTGAGCCTGGAGCGGCAGTTCACCAAGCTGAACCCGAACGCCCCGACACCCGACTGGAACTTCTCGCGCTACCAGGCCGACGCCGTCGTCATCAACCTCGGCACCAACGACGTCGGCCACGGGGTGAGTTCCGCCCAGTTCCAGACGGCCTACGGCAGCCTGCTGCGCAAGGTCCGGTCCGCGTACCCCAGGGCGTGGATCTTCGCGCTGGAGACCTTCCGCGGACGCTACGTCCCGCAGACCCAGGCGGCGGTGCAGGCGGCGGTGGCCGCCGGGGACTCCCGGGTCTCCTTCGTCGACACCACCGGCTGGCTGGGCTCAGGCCACCTCTCGGACTCGGTCCACCCGAACGACCAGGGCCACCGCGCCATCGCCGACCGACTCGCACCCGTCATCGCGGCGCGGATCGGCAGCTGACCCGGGAGGCGTGGCCGGGCGAACGCGGCCACGCCTCCACCGCCCCGGGCAGCTGAGCCGAGGACCGGCCGGCCGCGTCACCGCCGCCGGGGGAAGGCCCGCAGACGGCCCGCCCGACCGCCAGGCGCGCGGGAAGTCGACCAGTACGTGACGGACGGCCGGCTCCTCACGTGGGCCTGCCGGGGCAAGGTCGCCGTGGCGGCCGGGGTGCGCCGTGAGGGCGGGTGCTGACACACCGTCACCACGCAGGCGCGGGGGACCCCCATGCCCCGACGGTCGACCGGGGAGAGCCCGGCATCGTCAGCGCGGGAAGACTGCCGGAAGCAGGCAATGCGCTGCACGCGGCCCGCATGTGACGATGCCCGTGCCGACGGGGGACGGCAAGGAGAGGCGGTGTCCGCGGATGGCCTGGTTTCCGGGACTCGGCATTGCGGGGCAGCCCTCCTTGCCCTGTCGCTCGTCCTCGACGGCCCGCTCGAGACGCTGTTCGACGGTGTCGCCGTCCTGGACGGCGTCGTCGACGGGCTGCTGTCGCTGCCGGTGATCGCCGGGTTTCTGTCCATGCTCGGCTTCTCCGGGGCGATCGTCTTGGGGACCACCGGGCTGGGCGCGGCGGGAGCGGTGGTGGTCGGGGTGCCGGCCGGCATGCCGCGCACTTCGAGACGGGCTGCGTGGCGGCCGAGGCGGCACGCCGACCGCGTCTGGGCGTGCGAGCCCTGACGTACCGCCTCGAACGCATCCACACGCTCACCGGCACCAACCCGGCCGACCCCGTCCACCGCTGCACCCTGCGGACCGCCGCCATCGGCGCCCGGCTTCTCGGCTGGCCGGACAACGAGCTCTGAACGCACACCTTGCTTTATCGTCGCCATGACGATAATTTGTGGATCATGAACGATGTGCCTTCAGGACACGCGGCGCAGGCCTCACCGATGACGGACGAGGAACTGGCCCGGCGAGCGGCGGAAGTGGCCACGAGCCGGGTCTCCGCCGACACCCCCTTGTCGCAGGACCAGGGGTGGGATCTGGTCGGCCTGCAGTACGCCGGGTCGGCGCAGGGCGAGATGCACACCTGGGGCCGCGTCGGGGCCTGGGCCCGACAGCTGGCTCATGTGCTGGCGACCGCTGACGACTCCGAGGAGGGGCGCCGCCGCGTCGCCGCCGCGAGGAGCGAGGCGGTCTCGCGGATGCGCGACATGCTTCTCTCCGGCATCCGCTCGGCCGAACACCTCAACAAGACCTGGATCACCTCCACCGACCCCCGCGCCGAGCTGCGGGCCTTCATCGAGCGAAACCAGTAGGCCACCGGTCGGGGTACCTGCGCCGACCGACACCGCCGAGCATCTCAAGGGGTGGCCCATGGGCTACGACTGGAGCGTCGAGGGGACCGTCGAACTGTGCCCGCCGGTCCCGCTCGCACGCCTGCGGGACCTGATCGACCCGGAAGCGTTCCGGGGAGCATTCCGGGTCGCGCCGCACGGACTGGACGAGCCGGAGCTCGCCGAACAGGTCACCAGGGCTCGGTGGCTGCTCGTGCCGGACGTCGACGCGGGCACGGACGACCAGGGCCGTCCGCGCGCCGTCAAGTACCTCCGCGTCCGCGATCCCGGGATCGAGTCGGAGGCGGTCGACGAGCGACTGCGGGGCTTGTCGGCGTGCATGGGTGCGGACCACGTGTTCCACGGTCGCCTGCGCTACTGGGGCGACACGGGCGGTGAGGACGGCGAGATCGTGCCCCACGCGAACGGAAGATCGCCGGGGTGGCGCCAGATCGGCGGCCGGTACTGGTGATGACGCCCCGCGAGCGTGCGCGGTCCTGACGACCGGATCGGTGCCGGGCATCCGCGCGCCGCGGCGGCCGGCCGGCACGGCCGTCCGACGGTCCGCCGACCGGCCCGGCGGTGACCGCGCCGCCGCCACGCCTCGGTGGAGAGCCGTCCGGTGAACCGGGGGCTGTGCCTGCCGGGGCCGGAGGCCGACCCACCTGGGGATCTGCGCTCCTCTCAGGGGTCCTCGCACTGTGCCCGCCCGGGCCGCGCGGCCTGGTCAGGCGCTCATGGTGCAAGGACCCCTCAGAGCTCCGCAGCGGGGCGTTCGTCGTGGAGATGGGCCGTGGCGAAGCCGCGTTCCTCGGGGTGGCGGGCCACCCGGACCGTCACCCACGCGGTCCGGGCGTCCATCCCCTCACCGAAGTCGGCGGCCAGGCGCCGCGCCTGCCAGGTCGTCCGCGGCGCGAGCACCCACCGCACGAGCGGGAACCGGACCCGGCCGGGGCGGGCGGCCGTCCGGCCCGCCCTGTCAGGGGAGTGCCCCGGGGAGATGTTCTGATCGGCCACGACGGCGAGTCTGGCGACGGCCGTCTCCCCAGGGCGGCCATCGGCCCTCGGATCACCCGAACGGGAAGTGCGGCGTCACCGGTGTCGACGGCAAGCCGGGACGGGACGACACCGGCCCGCTCATGGGGAGGGCCGTCGGTCTGCGGGGCTCCGGGACGGCCCGGAGCAGTTCCCGGACATCCGGACCCCGAGGCATCAGCCGAAGGCGCTTCGCCGCGCCGAGGCGGGGCCGGACGATGCCTCGACCTGTGGCGGGTCGTCGGTCCCGGCGTCCGCTCCGTCCTGCGCGGACGGGCCGGCGCCTGGACCGTCGAGGCCGTCGTGCTCCCGGAACGCAACGACGTAGTAGTGCAGCTCCGCTGCCGTGACCGGTTGGCCGGTCGCCCCCGTGATGCCGTCCCGCTGAAAGACGTACCGAGCCAGGGCGGCCGCGTCCGGGTGGGAGCCGTACTCGGCGGCGTAGGCGCGCCAGGCGCTGTAGAAGTAGTCGCCCCCGGCAAGCCCGCCGCCCACCGGCAGCCCGTCGCCCCCAGGCACCCCGTCGTCCCCGGGCAGTCCGTCGTCCCCGTACGGGGCTTCTGCGGGAGCCGCTCCGGTCCCGGCCTCGCCCAGGCGCGTGCGGCGCTGCTTGAGTACCGCGAACAACGGCTCCAGTTGCTCGTCGGACAGGGGCAGGCCGGCGGCGGTGGAGATGCCGTACCGCTCCTGGAGCCAGCGCGCGAACTGCGCGTTGGTCGGCTCCTGGCCGAAGGCGGCGAGCCACGCCTGATAGGCGTCGGCGAGGTGCCTGACGTCCTCGTCGCCCACCCCGTCGTGGGCGCGGGGCGGGGCGGGGGCGGCGGCCGGTGTCTTCCGGAGCGGCGGCAGATCGGCACCCTCCGCCGGCGCCGGCTGCGGAACGGGGGCGGCGGTGGCTTCGAGCACGGTGTTCTGTCGCTGCGCGCTTCCGGTCCGCTCCGCGGCGAGCTGCGCGGGCGGCTCGTGGATGCCGGCGGCAGCGAGGCCGGCGGGGGCCGTCTCGGCCAGGGGCACGCCGTAGCGGGCGAGCCGCAGCGGCATCAGGGACTCCACCGGAGCCTTGCGCCGCCAGGCGCGGCCGAAGCG
>NZ_JBVIAY010000017.1:62402-207850 GCF_055573695.1 Streptomyces sp. NPDC030143 | reverse complement strand
TAAGCCTTACAGCGCCGATGGTACTGCAGGGGGGACCCTGTGGGAGAGTAGGACGCCGCCGAACAATTGTTGAGGAAACCCCCGTGCCATTCGGCGCGGGGGTTTTCTGCGTTCAGGGTTGGTGGACTCCTCACGATCAGCGAGGGAGCGTGACGAGCCCCATCTCATAGGCGGTGATGACGAGCTGGACCCGGTCCCGGGCGCCCAGTCTGGTGAGCAGCGTGACACGTGCGATTTGCGTCGGCGAGCACCACCTGGATGGTCATCGAGTCTCCACCGGGACTGTGACGGGTGCGGGCAGCGGCAGCCGGGCCGCCACCCGGAAACCGCCCCCGGGGCGCGGGCCGACGTCGAGGTGGCCGCCCAGCAGGGCGACCCGCTCCCGCATCCCGATGATGCCGAAGCCGTGGGTCGATTCGTTCTCGGTGGCTCCGCGCCCGTAGTCGATGGCCACGCGGCAGCGCCGGGTGCCTGCGTGGCGGACCACGTTGGTCAGGGCCTCCTGCACGATGCGGTAGGCGGACAGGTCGATGTCGGCTGCCACAGGACGCTGCTCACCGCTGTAGCGCACGTCGACGCGTACCCCCGCGTCCGCGGTCGCTGCTGCAAGCCGTTCGATGTCCGCCAGCCCCGGCGAGGGTGCGAGCGGTGACTGTTCCGAAGCGGTCGCGCCTCGGTCGGCCTGACGGAGCGACACAAGCGTGCGTCGAAGACCCGACAGGGTCTCCCTGCTGGTGGCCTCGATGGCGCGCAGGGACTCGCGCGCCTCCGCAGGCTGGGTCTGGATGACTCGGCTGCCCACACCGGCCTGGATGGCGATGATGCCGATGCTGTGCGCGACCATGTCGTGCAACTCCCGTGCGATGCGCAGCCGTTCGGCGGTCACGGCCTCGGCCACCTCCTGTGCGCGCAGGACCACCGCGTGCTCGCGGCGCTCTCGGCTCAGCAGGCCGACCGTGCAGGCCGCAGTCATCGCCAGGAAGGCGATCACCGCGTTGACGGTCAGGTTGTCCCCGTGTGCGAAGCCACCGATCACCAGGAGTTGCACGGTGACCGACACGGTCACGGCGACGAGCGCGGCTCGCCGTGCGCAGGTGGCGACGATGAAGCCCAGGACAAGGTCCGCCGCCAGATACGACAGGAACTGGCCCTGGTACGAAGCCGCCAGGCTCACAGGGGCAGAGCTCGGGGGGCCCACCACCACGGCGGTGGATCCGAAGAGCGCCATGGCCAGGGCCAGGAACGGCATGTGTCGCAGGACACCGACGAGCAGGCTTGCGGCAAGCAGTGCCCCGATACCGTGGACCGTGCCCGAAGCCCGCGGCGCCCCTCCTATGAGCAGACCCGCCGTGAGGAGGTACAGAACACCTCCGGTCCAGGCCATGGCCCTCGTTCTCAACATCGGTGGTGTGCCCTCTGGGGCAGGAGGTCGCCATGCGCAGCACGCGCAGGCAACGGAGGGGTCCGGGCGGTGTTCATGTCCCGAGGCTAACCAGCTGCCGCCCACGCGGCATCGGCCCGTGGGCGTACGCCCACGGGCGAAGGCGGCCGCGCGATTGCCGCTCACGGCCCCATGCCCGGACGGGGTCCTCTCGGCAGTGTGGGTGCCGTGATCGAAGTCAGCGAACTCACCAAGCGTTACGGCAGCAAGACGGCCGTCGACCATCTGTCCTTCACCGTCCGGCCGGGCCAGGTCACCGGGTTCCTCGGCCCCAACGGCGCCGGCAAGTCCACCACCTTGCGGATGATTCTCGGCCTGGACACGCCCACCACCGGTGCCGCCTTCGTCAACGGCGTCCCCTTCCACCGCCACTCGCGCGGACTGCGGCACGTCGGCGCCCTCCTCGACGCCGGACAGATCCACGGCGGATGCAGCGCCGCGGCCCACCTGTCCGCTCTGGCCCGCAGCAACGGCATCCCGCGGCACCGGGTGGACGAGGTGCTTCAGGAGGTGGGGCTGGCCGAGGTGGCGAACCGCCGCATCGGCGGATTCTCCCTCGGCATGAAGCAGCGTCTCGGTATCGCCACGGCCCTGCTCGGCGACCCGCCCGTGCTCATGTTCGACGAGCCGATCAACGGCATGGACCCGGAGGGCGTGCTCTGGGTACGCCGGCTGTTCCGGCGCCTGGCCGCCGAGGGGCGCACGGTCCTCCTCTCCAGCCACCTGATGTCGGAGATGGAGAACACCGCGGACCAGCTGGTCGTCATCGGCCGGGGCCGCCTCATCGCCGCCGAGCCGCTGCGGGACTTCGCGGCCCGCGGCACACGTAGCCATGTCGTGGTCGCAACGCCGCAGGCTGCCGAGCTGGCGGCGGTGCTGACCGCTGCGGGGGCCACGGTCGAGGCGGAGGGCTCGGCGGGTGCCGACAAGCTCGCCGTGACCGGGCTCCCGGCGGACCGGATCGGAGCGCTCGCCCTCGCCAACCGAATCCGGCTGGACGAGCTGACCACCCGAACCGCCTCACTGGAGGCGGCCTTCATGGAACTCACCGCCGACAGCACCGAATTCCTGGCAGGACAGCCCCGATGACCACACCCACCACCGTCTCACCGACCACTTCGGCTGCGCCCGTCGCCGCGCCGCCCGCCCGCTTCCGCGACCTGCTCGCCTCCGAGTGGATCAAGATGCGGTCCCTGCGCTCCACCTGGTGGACAACAGGACTCACCGTCCTGTTCGTCGTCGGGTCCGCCGCCGTGGCTTCGCTGGCGGACAAGGGCGCGGGCTCCGGCCCCGCCGATTTCCTGCCCTTCGACGCCTATCCGGCGGCCGGTTACTGGACGCTGATGCTCGTCGCCTGCACCATGGGCGCGCTCACGGTCGTGAGCGAGTACAGCACCGGGCTGATCCGCACCACCACCGTGGCCGTCCCGGCCCGCGGCTCGATCGTGCTGGCCAAGGCGGCCGTCACCGCCGCGCTGTGGACCGCGGTCGGTACGGCCGCCTCCAGCGGTTCCTTCCTGGTCTCCCAGGCCGTCCTGGACGGGCATCATGCCGGCGTTCCGATCACCCACCCCGGGGTGTTCCGGGCGCTGGTGGCGTCCGCGCTGCTGGCTCCGGTCTGTGCGCTGGTCGGTCTGGGCCTCGGCGTTCTGCTCCGGCATGCCGCCGGGACCATGGTTACCAGCGTTTTCACCCTGCTGGTGCTGCCCACGATGTTCTCGGAGAGCCACCGATGGTCGGCGGACATCAACCACGCGATGGTGTCGGCCGCCTGGAAGCGTCTGGTCCAGAACTGGGGGCCAGACCCCGGATCCCTGGGTTACACCGCCACGGTCCCGGGCTCCTGGGTCGTGTACGCGCTCTGGCCGCTGATCGTGGTCGCACTCGCCGTTGCCATCGTGAGGCGCCGCGATGTGTGAGTGTCTTCAGGGCGCGATGTTCGCGCCCTGGAGACCGGGGGGCGGGGTCCCCGGTAGCCCGTCGCAGCGTTGTGGCGGGCTGTCATGAGCGACCGATGAGGAGCCGCCGCCACGACCCCGGGCGGTGTCCGGTTCATCCGGCTCCGCTGCTTCGACGGCTCCCGGCGGGGAGCCTCGCGCGCGGGACGGTCAGCGGGGGTGTGCCGTCCGAGCGGGCCCGGGCGGGGGGCCGAGCCGTCGGCGGCCGCAGGAGGGCGTGCAGGGCGCGTGAGGGGGGGCTGCCGGGGCCGCCTCGCCCAGGGCGGGCGGCACCGGCGTGGAGGTGTCTCCTGTCGTGACGGCTCCCGCCGCCCGACTCACCTCCCCGCATCAGCTCCCCGGCATCGGGCCGGTCGCGGGGCTTTCGTAGCCCTGGAGGCCTGCGGCGCGGGCCAGGTGGAGGTCGAGGGCTTCGCGGCGGATGCGCTGGTCGATGTAGAGCAGGACGGCGACGCCCGCCGTGATGGGAATCGTGATCATGGAGCCGATCACCGAGCCGACCCCGCTGACGACCAGGTACGTCCAGCCGGAGCTGGTCCGCCCTTCGGCGAAGGCGGTCAGGCCACCGTCGCCGAGGGCGGCACCCAGCAGGGCGAACGGCACGGCGACGATCATCGCGACGATGTTGGCGATGATCAGACAGAGCACCTGGATGCCGAAGATCCGCCACCAGGAGCCGTTCACCAGCTTGGCCGAGCGGGTCAGTGCCTTCCTGACGCCCTGCTTCTCCAGCATGAGGGCGGCCGGCGCGAGGGAGAGGCGGATGAGCAGCCACACGACGACGAGGACGGCGCACAGGCTGCCCAGGGCCGACAGGGCGTCGCCCGCGGTGTCCGAGCCGGCCCTGCCCACGAGGTAGCCCGGGAGGGCGCCGGCGAGGCCGATGCCGACCGCGACGAGCAGCATGAGGAAGATCAGGCCGAACAGCCGGAGCAGCTGGGGGCGGGCGTCCCGCCAGGCCTCGCCGGTGGTGACGGACTTGCCGAGCACCGCGCGGCTGGTGACGGTCGTCAGGAGCGCGGTCGCCGCGATGGTGCCGACCAGGGCGACCAGGAAGACGACACCGGAGTTGAGCATGAGGTCGCGCATGGCGCGGGTCTGCTCGTCGACCGTGGCGCTCGGGTCGGTCAGGACGTTCGTGCTGGCGGTGGTGTCGTCCAGGACCAGGCCCTGGAGCAGGACGACGACGACCTGGATGACGACGGAGACCGTCAGGGAGATGCCCAGGACCGTGCGCCAGTGGGCGCGCAGGGTGGCGACGGCGCCGTCGAGGATCTCGCCCACGCCGAGCGGGCGCAGCGGGATCACTCCGGGCTTGGCGGCGGGCGGAGGGCCGCCCCACCCGGCCCCCCAGCCGCCGGGAGCGCCGTAGCCGTGATGACCGCCGTGTCCGCCGGGGCCTGCTGGGGCACCTCCGGGGCCGGGGGCGCCGGGCGGAGGCCCGCCCCAGCCCGGGCCGGGCGGGGGCGGTGGAGGGGCCTGGGCGGGGTTCTGTGGGCCTGTCGGCGAGGCCCACCGGGCGGGTGGGGGCTGCTGCGCGGACCACTTCGCGCCGGGGCTCTGCGGTGCCGCCTCCGGCCGGCCTGCGGGCGTGCTGCCGTCGGCCTGGTTCGCCGGCTGTGCGTCGTCGGCCGGGCCCGCGGACGGCGTGCCGTGGGGGGTGTCGGCGGGACGGGTGCCGCCGGGGCGGTCGGCGGGCTCGGCGGGGCCGGTCGTCGCCTTCTCCTGCCCGTCGGACGGGGCGGATCCGGGCGAGGCCCAGCCCGGAGTGTCTGTCATCGTCGCTCCTTCACGGTGCCCGTCCGCGGTCGCGGCGGCAGCTCGAACGTCATCGTGCCATGGGGTGGTCGTCCGATGACCGGGCGCGGTTGGGGCTGCACACCTTCAATTGTCCGCCGCATACGGGGCAGACTGACCGCATGGCTGATCAGTACGCGCAATCCGGCGAGGACAAGCCGCCCACCGAGATACCGGCGATCCGCTGGGAGGAACCACCCGAAGGCCCCGTGCTGGTGCTCCTCGACCAGACGAGGCTGCCGGCCGAGGAGGTCGAACTGGTCTGTACGGACGCGTCCGCGCTGGTGGAGGCGATCCGTTCGCTCGCCGTGCGCGGGGCACCGCTGCTCGGGATCGCGGGGGCGTACGGCGTCGCGCTCGCCGCCGCGCGCGGCTTCGACGTGGACGATGCCGCCGCCTCGCTCGAAGGCGCCCGTCCCACCGCGGTGAACCTGTCCGTCGGCGTGCACCGCGCCCGCGCCGCCTACCGGGCCGGCCTCGCCGACGGCGGCGACCCCGAACAGGGCGCCCGGGCCGCACTGGCCGCCGCACGGCGACTGCACCGGGAGGACGCCGAGGCCAGCGCCCGCATGGCGCAGCACGGAGCGGCGCTCCTCGACGAGCTCCTGCCCGGCGGCGGGCACCGGATCCTCACCCACTGCAACACCGGCTCGCTGGTGTCCGGCGGTGAGGGCACGGCGTTCGCGGTCGCCCTCGCGGCCCACCGGTCGGGGCGGCTGCGGCGACTGTGGGTGGACGAAACGCGCCCGTTGCTGCAAGGTGCTCGCCTGACGGCGTACGAGGCGGCCCGCAGCGGCATGGCGTACACCTTGCTCACCGACAACGCGGCGGGTTCCCTGTTCGCGGCCGGGGAGGTGGACGCGGTGCTCATCGGAGCCGACCGCATCGCCGCCGACGGTTCGGTGGCCAACAAGGTGGGGAGCTATCCGCTCGCGGTGCTCGCGCGCTACCACCATGTGCCGTTCATCGTGGTCGCGCCGGTGACGACGGTGGACGCGAAGACGCCGGACGGGGCGTCGATCGAGGTCGAGCAGCGTCCCGGCTTCGAAGTGACGGAGATCACGGCGCCCCAGGCGCCGGTGACCGGAGCGGGAGGCGGCACACCGGTGGCGCCCCTGGGGACCCAGGCGTACAACCCGGCGTTCGATGTGACGCCACCCGAGCTGGTGACGGCGATCGTCACGGAGGAAGGCGCTGTGTCACCCGTGACGGCAGAGGCTCTGGCAGAGCTGTGTGCCAGGTCACGCCAGGTAACGATTTAGCTAATGGGATGATGTCGTTTATGAAGGGACGAGTCCTTGTCGTCGACGACGACACCGCACTGGCCGAGATGCTCGGCATTGTGCTGCGTGGTGAAGGTTTTGAGCCGTCTTTCGTAGCCGACGGCGACAAGGCGCTGGCCGCTTTCCGTGAGGCCAAACCCGACCTGGTGCTGCTGGACCTGATGCTGCCCGGCCGGGACGGCATCGAGGTGTGCCGCCTGATCAGGGCGGAGTCCGGGGTGCCGATCGTGATGCTCACGGCCAAGAGCGACACCGTCGACGTCGTCGTGGGTCTGGAATCGGGCGCCGACGACTACATCGTGAAGCCGTTCAAGCCGAAGGAGCTCGTCGCCCGGATCCGGGCGCGGCTGCGGAGGTCGGAGGAACCGACGCCCGAGCAGCTCGCCATCGGCGACCTCGTCATCGACGTGGCCGGTCACTCCGTGAAGCGGGACGGGCAGTCGATCGCGCTGACGCCGCTGGAGTTCGACCTGCTGGTGGCGCTGGCGCGCAAGCCGTGGCAGGTGTTCACGCGCGAGGTGCTCCTGGAGCAGGTCTGGGGCTACCGCCACGCGGCCGACACCCGCCTGGTCAACGTGCATGTCCAGCGGCTGCGCTCCAAGGTCGAGAAGGACCCGGAGCGGCCGGAGATCGTGGTGACCGTCCGTGGTGTGGGCTACAAGGCAGGACCCAGCTGACATGTCCGGTGGCAGTGCCGCTTCGGCACCCGGCCGGCCCGGGGCCCGGCCGGAGCGGGCTGCCGGCCCGACGACGAAGGGGGCGCGCTCCGGGCGCCTCCTCGAAGGCGGGCTGCTCGAGGGCGGGGTGCGCAACAGCCCCGTCCTGCGGCTGCTGCTGCGCTGGGTGAGGCGACCGCTGCTGCCCCTGATGCGGCTGTGGCGACGCAACATCCAGCTCAAGGTCGTCGCCACGACCCTGCTCATGTCGCTCGGCGTCGTCCTGCTGCTCGGGTTCGTCGTCATCGGGCAGGTCCGCAACGGCCTCCTCGACGCCAAGGTCAAGGCCTCCCAGAGCCAGGCCACCGGCGGATTCGCCGTGGCCAAGCAGCAGGCCGACGAAGCGGCCGGCGCCGTCGCCGGCGACGGCAACGCGGTCGCCGGCGGCAGCCCGCAGAACGTCATCCAGTGGATGAGCGAACTCGTGTCGTCGCTCTCCAGCGGCGGCCAGGGCGCCTTCGACGTCGTCACCCTCCCCCCGGGCGACGACAGCGGCGGCGGCCGCGGACCGCGCGCCTCCGGCGGCGTCGACCCCAACAAGAGCGTCCCCGAAGACCTCCGCGCACGCATCAACAGCACCACCGGCGCCGCCCAGAGCTACACCCGCATCACCTACAAGACCGACGACAAGGAATCCCAGCCGGGACTCGTCATCGGCAAACAGGTCAACGACCCCAACGGCGACCCCTACGAGCTGTACTACCTCTTCCCGCTCACCCAGGAGGAGAAGTCCCTCAGCCTCGTCAAGGGCACCCTGGCCACCGCCGGGCTCTTCGTCGTCGTCCTCCTCGGAGCCATCGCCTGGCTCGTCGTACGGCAGGTCGTCACCCCCGTGCGCATGGCCGCCGGGATCGCCGAGCGGCTCTCCGCCGGACGCCTCCAGGAACGCATGAAGGTCACCGGCGAGGACGACATCGCCCGGCTCGGCGAAGCCTTCAACAAGATGGCGCAGAACCTGCAACTGAAGATCCAGCAGCTGGAGGACCTGTCGCGGATGCAGCGACGGTTCGTGTCGGACGTGTCGCACGAACTGCGCACGCCGCTGACGACCGTGCGCATGGCCGCCGACGTCATCCACGAGGCACGCGAGGACTTCGACCCCGTCACCGCGCGGTCCGCGGAACTCCTCGCCGACCAGCTCGACCGCTTCGAGTCGCTGCTCGCCGACCTGCTGGAGATCAGCCGCTTCGACGCCGGTGCCGCCGCCCTGGAAGCCGAACCGATAGACCTGCGGGAGGTCGTCCGCCGCGTCGTCAGCGGAGCCGCACCGCTCGCCGAACGCAAGGGCACCGCCCTGCGCGTCATCGGCGACCAGCAGCCCGTCGTCGCCGAGGCCGACGCCCGGCGCGTCGAACGCGTCCTGCGCAACCTCGTCGTCAACGCCGTGGAACACGGCGAGGGCAAGGACGTCATCGTCAAGCTCGCCTCCGCCGGCGGGGCGGTCGCCGTCGCGGTGCGCGACTACGGCGTCGGACTCAAACCCGGCGAGGCCACCCGCGTCTTCAGCCGCTTCTGGCGGGCCGACCCGGCACGCGCGCGGACCACCGGCGGCACCGGACTCGGACTGTCCATCGCCCTCGAGGACGCCCGGCTGCACGGCGGCTGGCTGCAGGCCTGGGGCGAACCCGGCGGCGGCTCACAGTTCCGCCTGACCCTGCCCAGGACCGCCGACGAACCGCTGCGCGGCTCGCCGATACCCCTGGAACCCAAGGACTCCCGCCGCAACCGCGGCCTCGACGACGCCGGACTGCGCCGTGCGGACGGCGAGAAGAGCGCCACCGTGCCCGTCCAGCAGGCCACCGAGCAACGGTCGCCCGCCCGGACGCCGCTCGCCCCGCGCCCCGCCGCCCCCACCGCCGACCCGACGGCCCTGCCCGGCAACGGCGCACGTGTGGTCCCGCGGCCCGCCGCCGGCCCCCGCCGACCGGACGACCCGCCCACCGCAGGGGCGGCACACAGCGACAACGGGACAACGGCCCGGACCGACACCAGGACCGACACCAGAACCGACGGCCCGGACGAGCAAGGGGAGGCATCTCGTGGGCGCTGACCGCGACGGGAGCGCCCGGCGCACGCCGGCGCGCGCGGTGGCGTACGCCGCCTGCGGTGCCGTACTGCTGGCCGGATGCGCCTCCATGCCCGACCACGGAGACCTGCGCGGCGTGGAATCCACCCCACGCCAGGAGACACAGGTCCGCGTGTTCGCCATGCCGCCCCGCGACGACGCACCGCCCTCCGAGATCGTCCAGGGCTTCCTCGAAGCCCTCACCAGCGACGACCCCCGCTACGCCACCGCCCGCCAGTACCTGACCAGCAAGGCCGCACAGAGCTGGGAACCCGAGCGGTCCACGACCGTCCTCGCCGACGGACCCGGCACCGCGGCCGACCGGTCCGGCGGCAGGGAGGACGGCGACGACTTCTCGTTCACCCTCACCGGCATCAAGGTCGCCACCATCGACGCCCAGCAGTCGTACGCGCCCGCAGCCGGCACCTACAGCCAGACCGTGCACCTCGTCCGCGACAAGAAGACCGCACAGTGGCGCATCGACGCACTGCCGCAGGGCGTCGTCATGGGCAAGTCGGACTTCCAGCGCAACTACCTGTCCGTCAACAAGTACTACTTCGCCTCCGACACCGCCTCCTCCGGCTCCGGACAGCCCATGGCCGTCGCCGACCCCGTCTACGTCCGCGAACGCGTCGACCCCATGACCCAGATGGTGCGCTCCCTGCTCAACGGACCCACCAGCTGGCTGCGGCCCGTCGTCCGCTCGAGCTTCCCCACCGGCACCGCGCTCCCCAAGGACGTCACCTCATTGACGCCCGACGACCAGAACAAACTCACCGTGCCGCTCAACGACAAGGCCGCCCGCATCGGGCACGGCAAATGCGACGAGATGGCCGCCCAACTGCTGTTCACCCTGCAGAGCCTCACCCCCACCGTCGACGAGATCGTGCTGCGCGCCGGTGACACACAGCTGTGCTCCCTCACCGAGGAACGCGCCACCGCGGTCGCCGAACGCGGCGCCGAAACCCGCCCCGACCACCTCTACTTCATCGACAACCGCCACCGCCTCCTGCGGATGGCGAACACCGGCGGCAACAGCGCCGAAGCCGAAGCGGTGCCCGGAGCACTCGGCGACGGCAGCAAGGCCCTGAGGTCGGTCGCCGTCGCCCGCGACGAACACGACGCGGCCGCCGTCGCCCTCGACGGCAAAGCCCTCTACCTCACCTCCACCACCATCGGCAGCCTCATCGGCGACCCCGTCCTGCAGAGCAAGGGCCCCACCGAGGAGGACCGGCTGACCACCCCCACCTGGGACGCCCAGGGCGACCTGTGGGTGGCCGACCGCGACCCCGCGAACCCACGACTGCTCCTGCTGGAACGCGGCGGAGGACAACCGCTGACGGTCCTCACGCCCCAGCTCGACGGACGGATCCAGACCGTGCGCGTCGCCGCCGACGGCGTGCGCATCGCGGTCGTCGTCGACAAGAACGGCCGGCAGTCCCTGCTCATCGGACGGATCGAACGCGAGAAGAACGGCGACCAGAACACCGTGTCCGTGCAGGAACTGCGCTCCGCCACCCCCGACCTGGAACAGGTCACGGCCGTGTCGTGGGCCGGGGACAGCCGGCTCGTCGTCGTCGGCCGCGAGGCCGGCGGAGTCGAACAGGTCCAGTACGTGCAGTGCGACGGCTCCATCCCCGAAACCGGAACACTGCCCGGCCTCACCGAAGTGACGAGCATCGCCGCCTCCGAGGACAGCGACGCCCCCCTCTTCGCGACCTCCAAGGACGGCCTGCTGTGGCTGCCCGGCGGCAGCGGATGGCGGACGCTGAAGGAGACGGCTTCGGTCGCCTTCTACCCGGGCTGACCAGTCGGTTCCGTCAGTACGATCACCTGCTTGTCGGATGTGTCGACGGTTTTCCACAGGGCGGTCGGAACCGTTCTCCACAGCGGTGGCCGCCTGACGCCCACCCCGGCACAGTAAAGCCATGGAACGCGCCCGCCGATGCTGGCAGGAGCTCACCGGCCTCGTCCTGCCCGCCGCATGCGCGGGCTGCGGACAAGCCCGCACGCCCCTGTGCCCGCAATGCCGCGCCGCGCTCGGCGGAACCACACCCCGCCGGGTACGGCCCGAGCCCGAACCGCCCGGACTGCCCGCCGTGCACGCGGCCACCCGGTACGCGGACGAGGTGCGGGCCGTGCTGCTCGCGCACAAGGAACGAGGCGGGCTGGGACTGGCGGGGGCGCTGGGAGCGGCTCTGGCGGGGGCGGTGGGGGCGGGGCTGGGGGAGGTGGGGGAGGGGGAGGGGGCCCAGCCCCCCGGACACGTACTTCTCGTCCCCGTCCCCTCCGCCCCCCGCTCCGTCCGAGCCCGCGGCCACGACCCCGCCCGGCGTATCGCGCTCGCCGCGGCCGGTGAGCTGCGCGGGGCCGGGGTGGCGGTGCGGGTGGCGGCGGTGCTGCGGCAGCGGCGGGCGGTGGCGGACCAGGGGCGGCTGGACGCGCGGCGGCGGAGGGAGAACCTGGTGGGGGCGCTGGCGGTGGTGCCCGGGGGCGCACGGGTGTTGTGCGGGGGCGGGGTGGTGCTGGTGGACGACCTCGTCACGACGGGCGCCTCCCTCGCGGAGGCGGCGCGTGCCGTGCGGGCGGCCGTGGCCGCGGAGCGCGCGGCGGCCCTGGCGTCCGCGGGGGTGGTGGCACGGCGTGCGGCGCGTCCGGCCGAGCGCCGCGGTGGTGTCCGGGAGCGCGGGGCGGGGGTGGAGATGTCGTGGAGGCGGACTGCGGGTGAAGGTGTGGGGGCCGGGGCCGTGTATGTGGGCGTGGGTCGGGAAGGCAGAGAGGTACAGCTGAACGGGGCACGCGAGGGAGGTGGCCGGTTGCCGACGGGTGGCGGTGACGTGCTCTGCGCGGCCGTGGTCGCGGCGGCGCCGGAGTCGTATGCGATGAACCGGAACTGAGTGAGATCGTGCGTCGTTGCAGGAAATGAGAAGGGCAATTCACCTGAACGGAGGTACGCCGCAGTAGAGGGTGACGACATCCGTCCGGGCGAGATATGTTCGGTTGTGAGGGAAAGCCGCAGGCCACACCTCTCTCATCCGAATGCCGTGCTGGGGTTTTCGGTTATCACCCGCAGCACTTGGGTGGAGATCTCGCCCATGGGGGAGGAGGAGGTGGAAGTCACCGAGTCCGAGGTTCCGGAGTTGGCCGGAACCTGGTGCAAAAGGGAGATGCTCCGCCGTAGACGCGGAGCGATCCGGGAACGGAGTTCTGCGTGGACATCGTCGTCAAGGGCCGCAAGACCGAGGTGCCCGAGCGGTTCCGCAAGCACGTGGCCGAGAAGCTGAAGCTGGAGAAGATCCAGAAGCTCGACGGCAAGGTGATCAGCCTCGACGTCGAGGTGTCCAAGGAGCCCAACCCCCGACAGGCCGACCGGTGCGACCGAGTGGAGATCACGCTCCGCTCCCGTGGTCCGGTGATCCGGGCGGAGGCGGCGGCCAGCGACCCGTACGCGGCACTCGACCTGGCGGCGGAGAAGCTGGACGCCCAGCTGCGCAAGCAGCACGACAAGCGTTACACGCGACGCGGTGCACGCCGGCTCACGGCAGCGGAGGTCCCCGACCACGTCCCGGGCGTCGCGACCCTCAACGGCAACGGCCACCCCGTCCCCGCCGAAGAGTCCGAGAGCGTTCCCACGAAGAAGATCGGCTCGCTCGAAGTGCAGGGCGACGGCCCGCTGGTGGTGCGCGAGAAGACCCACGTCGCCGCTCCGATGACCCTCGACCAGGCCCTCTACGAGATGGAGCTGGTCGGCCACGACTTCTACCTGTTCGTCGACTCCGAGACCAAGGAGCCCAGCGTCGTCTACCGGCGCCACGCCTACGACTACGGCGTAATCCATCTGCGGACGGACACGATGGTCACGCAGGCGCACTCCCCCGAGGCGGGCGGCGCGCTGGGCGGCTGACGCAATCGCGTGGTGGCGGAGTGGGTGCCCCTGGAGCGCTTGTGCGCCCCCAGGGGCATCCGTGTGCGACCCCTTCGCGCGCCGCTGCGTCACCGCGTTGTCGTCCGGGCATGGAATCATGGCGGAAACGGCCCAACCGGTGGGTTGTGGCCTCGCGTTGGCGATGGCACAGGACCACGGCCACAGCCTTCAGGGGGAGGAACGATGGCGGACAGCTTCGGACCGATGCGTGACGGGGGTGCCGACGACGGCGTCGTCGGCATGGGCCCGGATGCCGGCTCTCCACGCAAGGAGCCGATCAGAGTCCTTGTCGTGGACGATCACGCCTTGTTCCGCCGGGGCCTGGAGATCGTGCTCGCGGCCGAGGAGGACATCCAGGTCGTCGGTGAGGCGGGTGACGGGGCGGAGGCCGTGGACAAGGCGGCCGATCTGCTGCCAGACATCGTGCTGATGGACGTGCGGATGCCCAAGCGGGGTGGCATCGAGGCGTGCACCTCCATCAAGGAGGTGGCCCCCAGTGCGAAGATCATCATGTTGACGATCAGCGACGAGGAGGCCGATCTCTACGACGCGATCAAGGCGGGTGCGACCGGTTATCTGCTGAAGGAGATCTCCACGGACGAGGTGGCCACGGCGATTCGCGCGGTGGCGGACGGGCAGTCGCAGATCAGTCCGTCGATGGCGTCGAAACTGCTCACCGAGTTCAAGTCGATGATCCAGCGGACGGACGAGCGCCGGCTCGTTCCGGCGCCTCGGCTGACGGATCGTGAGTTGGAGGTCCTCAAGCTGGTCGCGACGGGGATGAACAACCGGGACATCGCCAAGGAGTTGTTCATCTCCGAGAACACCGTGAAGAACCATGTGCGCAACATCCTGGAGAAGTTGCAGTTGCACTCCAGGATGGAGGCTGTGGTGTACGCGATGCGGGAGAAGATCCTCGAGATCCGCTGAGGGCGGCTATCCGAGGGCGCGGGCCAGTTCCGCGGTGAGCGGCTCGCGCAGGTCGGGGGCGTCCACGCGTTCGACGCGTATGTCGGTGCAGTCCACCCAGCCCGCCGCCTCGATCAGGGCCTGTGCGACGGCCGGGACCGCCTTCGGGCCGTCCAGGGTGACCTGTTTGGCGACCAGGGTGCGGCCTTCGCGAGCGGGGTCCACACGGCCCACGAGGTGGCCGCCGGCCAGGACGGGCATCGCGAAGTAGCCGTGGACGCGTTTCGGCTTGGGCACGTAGGCCTCCAGGCGGTGGGTGAAGCCGAAGATCCGCTCGGTGCGTGCCCGTTCCCAGATCAGGGAGTCGAAGGGGGACAGCAGGGTGGTGCGGTGGCGGCCGCGGGGGGCGGTCTCCAGGGCCGCGGGGTCGGCCCAGGCGGGCTTGCCCCAGCCGTCGACGGTGACGGGCACCAGGCCGGAGTCGGCGATCACCGCGTCGACCTGTTCGCCCTTGAGGCGGTGGTAGTCGGCGATGTCGGCGCGGGTGCCGACGCCGAGGGACTGGCCGGCGAGGCGGACCAGGCGGCGCAGGCATTCGGTGTCGTCGAGTTCGTCGTGCAGGAGGTCCGCGGGGACGGCGCGTTCGGCGAGGTCGTACACGCGTTTCCAGCCGCGGCGTTCGACGCAGACCACCTCGCCGTACATGAGGGCGCGTTCGACGGCGACCTTGGTGCCGGACCAGTCCCACCACTCGCTGGTCTTCTTGGCGCCGCCCAACTCGGTGGCGGTGAGGGGGCCCTCGGTGCGGAGCTGCTTGATGACCTGCTCGTAGGTGCCCTCGGGGAGGTCGTGGTTCCAGTGGGGGCGGTTGCGGTAGGCGCGGCGGCGGAACGCGAAGTGGGGCCACTCCTCGATGGGCAGGATGCAGGCGGCGTGGGACCAGTACTCGAAGGCGTGGGGCTGTGCCTCGGGGGTGCCGGGGGTCGGTTTCCAGTAGGCGTCTTCGACGGTGGTGCGGCCGACGGCTCCCAGGCGGGCGTAGGGGATGAGTTCGTGGGAGCGGGCGAGGACGGAGATGGTGTCGAGTTGGACCGCGCCGAGGTGGCGCAGGACGCCGCGGACGCCCGCCTTGCGGTTCGGGGTGCCGAGGAAGCCCTGCGCGCGCAGGGCGATGCGACGGGCTTCGTCTGCCGTGAGGTCGGTCATGGGGCGCGGGGTGGTCATGCTGGGCACGATAGGGGCTGGGTCTGACAGTGGGGGGCGGGCTGCGGTTCTGCCCCGGGGCGGAGGCCGGGGCGCGGGTGGGGGGTCAGGTCGTTGCGGGTGTCGGCAGGTAGGGGGACGTCGAGGGCAGCGCGAGGTCCGAGGGGAGGAGGGAGGCGACCCAGCAGTCGCGGCGTACTCCCTTGTTGTTGACGGCGGAGCGCAGGGTGCCTTCGAGGGTGAAGCCGGCGTGTTCGGCGACGGCGCGGGAGGCGGTGTTGCCGACTTCGGCGCGCCATTCGACGCGGTCGACGGCGAGGTGGGTGAAGGCCCAGCGGGCGGCGGCGAGGGTGGCCTCGGTGGTGTAGCCGCGGCCGCGGTGCTCCTTGGTGGCCCAGAAGCCGATCTCGGCGGTGCCGAGGGAGCGCATGGTGAGGCTGAGCATGCCGGTGAGGGGGCCGTCGGGGAGGAAGACCCCGAAGGTGAGCATCGAGTCGTCGGCCCAGCCGTCGGGGACGATCTGTTCGGTGAAGCTGTCGGCGTGTTCGGGAAGGTAGGGGGAGGGGATGGTGGTCCAGCGCCGGATGTCGGGGTCCTGGGCGGCGGCGTGGATCGCGGCGGCGTCGCGTGGGCCGACGGGGCGCAGGACGAGGCGGTCGGTGGTGAGGGTGACGGGCTCCATCGGCCGATTCTGCGGCGGGTGACCGGTGGATGCACCGTCTTTTCGCGGTGCGTGATCGGGTGATCACGATTCGCGCACTTCGTGTGCCGGGGGCGGCACCATCCGCGGGGCCCGTCCGTTGTCCTCTTCGCAGGCGATTTTTTGGTGTGGTGCGACGGAGTGCGCGTCCTCGTCACGGCAGGCCTCCCGGCGTGGTGGGGTCCTCGCATACGATGGCCGTTGCTCAGTGAGTCAAATGGAAACCGACCGTCCCAGGCCCGACCGGCAAGGAGACCAACCCCCGTGTCCGTCCTCTCGAAGATCATGCGTGCAGGCGAAGGCAAGATCCTGCGCAAGCTGCACCGCATCGCGGACCAGGTCAACTCCATCGAAGAGGACTTCGTCGACCTCTCCGACGCCGAGCTGCGGGCCCTCACCGATGAGTACAAGCAGCGGTTCGCCGACGGCGAGTCCCTCGACGACCTGCTGCCGGAGGCGTTCGCCACGGTGCGTGAGGCGGCCAAGCGTGTGCTCGGCCAGCGTCACTACGACGTGCAGATCATGGGGGGCGCCGCCCTGCACATGGGGTACGTCGCCGAGATGAAGACCGGTGAGGGCAAGACCCTGGTGGGTACGCTGCCGGCTTATCTGAACGCCATCTCCGGTGACGGCGTCCACCTCATCACGGTCAACGACTACCTGGCCGAGCGCGACTCCGAGATGATGGGCCGGGTCCACCGGTTCCTCGGTCTGAGTGTCGGCTGCATCCTCGCCAACATGACGCCGGCGCAGCGCCGTGAGCAGTACGCCTGCGACATCACGTACGGCACGAACAACGAGTTCGGCTTCGACTACCTGCGCGACAACATGGCGTGGTCGAAGGACGAGCTGGTGCAGCGCGGCCACAACTTCGCGATCGTCGACGAGGTCGACTCGATCCTTGTCGACGAGGCCCGTACGCCGCTGATCATCTCCGGTCCGGCCGACCAGGCGACCAAGTGGTACGGCGACTTCGCCAAGCTGGTGACGCGGCTGAAGAGGGGTGAGCCGGGCAACCCGCTCAAGGGCCTGGAGGAGACCGGCGACTACGACGTCGACGAGAAGAAGCGCACGGTCGCGATCCACGAGGCGGGTGTCGCCAAGGTCGAGGACTGGCTGGGCATCGACAACCTGTACGAGTCGGTGAACACGCCGCTGGTGGGCTACCTGAACAACGCCATCAAGGCGAAGGAGCTCTTCAAGAAGGACAAGGACTACGTCGTCATCGACGGCGAGGTCATGATCGTCGACGAGCACACGGGTCGTATCCTCGCCGGCCGTCGGTACAACGAGGGCATGCACCAGGCGATCGAGGCGAAGGAAGGGGTGGACATCAAGGACGAGAACCAGACGCTCGCGACGATCACCCTGCAGAACTTCTTCCGCCTCTACAGCAAGCTCTCCGGTATGACCGGTACGGCGATGACCGAGGCCGCCGAGTTCCACCAGATCTACAAGCTCGGCGTGGTGCCGATCCCGACGAACAAGCCGATGATCCGCAAGGACCAGTCGGACCTGATCTACCGCACGGAGGTCGCGAAGTTCGACGCGGTCGTCGACGACATCGCGGAGAAGCACGAGAAGGGCCAGCCGATCCTCGTCGGCACGACGTCGGTCGAGAAGTCCGAGTACCTCTCGCAGCAGCTCAGCAAGCGCGGCATCCAGCACGAGGTGCTCAACGCCAAGCAGCACGACCGTGAGGCGACGATCGTCGCGCAGGCGGGCCGCAAGGGCGCGGTGACGGTGGCGACGAACATGGCCGGCCGTGGTACGGACATCAAGCTCGGCGGCAACCCCGAGGACCTCGCGGAGGCGGAGCTGCGGCAGCGTGGCCTCGACCCGGAGGAGCACATCGAGGAGTGGGCGGCGGCGCTGCCGGCCGCCCTGGAGAAGGCCGAGCAGGCCGTGAAGGCCGAGAAGGAAGAGGTCGAGGACCTCGGCGGTCTGTACGTGCTGGGTACCGAGCGGCACGAGTCGCGCCGTATCGACAACCAGCTGCGCGGTCGTTCCGGCCGTCAGGGCGACCCGGGCGAGTCGAGGTTCTACCTGTCGCTGGGCGACGACCTGATGCGGCTGTTCAAGGCGCAGATGGTCGAGCGCGTGATGTCGATGGCGAACGTGCCGGACGACGTGCCGATCGAGAACAAGATGGTCACGCGCGCGATCGCGTCGGCGCAGTCGCAGGTGGAGCAGCAGAACTTCGAGACGCGTAAGAACGTCCTGAAGTACGACGAGGTGCTCAACCGTCAGCGTGAGGTCATCTACGGCGAGCGGCGTCGTGTGCTGGAGGGCGAGGACCTGCACGAGCAGATCCAGCACTTCATGAACGACACGATCGACGCGTACGTGTCCGCGGAGACGGCGGAGGGCTTCGCGGAGGACTGGGACCTGGACCGGCTGTGGGGTGCGTTCAAGCAGCTGTACCCGGTGAAGGTCACCATCGAGGAGCTGGAGGACGCGGCCGGTGACCGGGCCGGTCTGACCGCCGAGTTCATCGCCGAGTCCATCAAGGACGACATCCTCGAGCAGTACCAGGCGCGTGAGGCGCAGCTCGGCTCGGAGATCATGCGTGAGCTGGAGCGTCGGGTCGTGCTGTCGGTCCTGGACCGCAAGTGGCGCGAGCACCTGTACGAGATGGACTACCTCCAGGAGGGCATCGGTCTGCGCGCGATGGCGCAGAAGGACCCGCTGGTGGAGTACCAGCGTGAGGGCTTCGACATGTTCACCGCGATGATGGACGGCATCAAGGAGGAGTCCGTCGGCTACCTGTTCAACCTGGAGGTCCAGGTGGAGCAGCAGGTCGAGGAGGTTCCGGTCGAGGACGCCCTGCCGGTCGGCGACGCGGAGAAGCAGGACGTCGTGCCCGCGCAGGCGGCGCGTCCGGAGATCCGCGCCAAGGGGCTGGACGCTCCGCAGCGGCGGAACCTGCACTTCTCCGCGCCGACGGTGGACGGCGAGGGCGGCACCATCGAGGGCGAGTTCGACAGTGACGGTGAGCCGGTGCGTTCGGAGGCGGACGGTCTGACGCGGGCTGAGCGGCGCAAGCAGGCGAAGGCCGGGCGGCGTCGCAAGAAGTAGCAGCGGCTGTTGTCGCGGTTGAGGGCCGGGCTCCCCTGGTGGGGTCCGGCCCTTTGGCTTGCCCGCGGCGGGTCTGTCTGCGTGGGGCGGTCTGCCTTGGGCGCGTTGTCCGTGCCGGGGTGTGGCGTTGGCGGTGGCGGTCCGTCGTCCGTCGTGTGTTGGCCGCCGTCAGTCGTCCGTCGTGTGGGGCCTGCGGGGGCCGCCGAGTTCCACGGCTGTGCAGCGCCAGCGGCGGTCGTTGCCGAGTTCCAGGCGGAAGGCCATGGCGCGCAGGCGGTCGCCGGCGCCGATGCGGGCGAAGGCCTCGATGGCGCCGGGCCGGGGGACGAAGTAGCCGATGTCGCGGACGGTCGGGCGCACGCCGCGGGTGGTGCGCAGGGGGCCGCGTTCGGCGAGGTGGGCCAGGTCGTCGTAGGCGGCGCCGAGGGTGTGGCGGAGCATCGAGTGGACGGGGCGTTGGCCGCTGAGGACCGCGAGGAGGCGGTCGGCGAAGAGGTCGGTGGGGCGGGGCTGGGCGAGGGGCCGGTGCGGGAACCGGGTGGGGTCCGCGGGCCCGGGGAGGGGGCCGGCCGCTGAGGTGGGCGGGCGGTGTCCGGGGGGCTCTGTGCGGGGAGCGGCGGAGTTCGGGGTGCGGGGTGGGGTTCCGGCCGGGCGTCGGGTGTCGCGGCGGCCGGGTGGGCGGGTGCCGGGAGAGCGGGAGCCGGGGGTGTGCTGGGCCCGCGTCATGACCTTGTTCATGGGTGTCCCCGTTCGCTGGACCGACGGTGTCTACCGATCGGTAACCTGACGTTGTGGATCTTGTACGCGGTCGCGGTGAGTGACGGCAAGGCGGCGCAGGGTCGCCGACTCCGTTCCGGTGGATTCACCTATCAGGGTGGTGGGCGGGGGCAAAAGCCCCGGCCGGAGCGGTGTACCGGGTGAATTCCGGGGCGTGGAGTGGACGGAGCGGGCGGGGCGCGTGGGGGCCCAAAGGGGGACCCGCGCCCGTATCCTGAAGCTCTGCCAGAGTCATCCGCGCCCGCGGCGCCCGCGGCGCCCGCAAGCCGACTGCGGACCCGACCACGAAAGAGAGCGGTCCACCATGCGCGTCTACGTCCCCCTGACCCTCCCCGGTCTCGCCGAGGCGCACAAAACGGGAGAGCTGGGGTCCGGGCCGCTCGTCGCGTACGCCGTCACGCCCGCCCTGCGCGAGTGGTACCTCTCCGACGACATCGAGGAACTGGAGTACGCCGCCCTCAACCGGGCCGCGCTCGCCTCGCTGCGGCTGCTCGCCGCCGACACCGGGGCGCCGCGCCGACGGGTCGTGGTCGCCGTCGACGTGCCCGACGGCGCGGCCGTCGCCGACCCCGACCGGGGGCTCGACCCCGCGGCGCTCGGCGAGGTGCGGGTGGCCAGGTCGGTGCCGTTGGCCAAGGCTGCCGCGGTGCACGTGGACGCCGGTGATGCGGAGGCCGACGTGACCGCGGCGGCCGAGGCGCTGCCCGCGGCCGACGCCGGCGACGACGACGCGCAGTTCGTCGTGGACGGGGCGGAGGACCACGAGCTGCTGTGGTTCGCCCCGCAGGAGATCCCCAACGTGGTCGGCTCCGGGGACTGAGGCGTCCCCGCACTATGAGCGTCCGGCTCCGGGGACTGAGGGGTCCTCGCACCATGAGCATCCGATCAGGCCGCGTGGTCCGGTGCCCTGCACCGCGAGGCGCCGGAGAGCTCGTGGCGGAGCTGCTGGGGCCTTTCGGCGACGCGGCGAGGTGCGGTGCCGGACCGCGCGGCCCGGGCGGGCATGGGGCACGGATCCCAGGCTTTCTGACCAGGGGTGCTGTGCGGCCCGTCGAGCCGTCGCTCTCCTGAGAGTAGGTGGCGGCGGGTAGGTTTGCGGACATGGGGAAGTCAGCGGCGCACATCGTCTGGGACTGGAACGGCACGCTGTTCCACGACAACGACGCGATCATCGGGGCGACGAACGCGGCGTTCGTCGAGTTGGGGCTGGAGCCGATCACGCTGGAGCGGTACCGGGCGCTGTACTGCGTGCCGGTGCCCAAGTTCTACGAGCGGCTCATGGGCAGACTGCCCACCGACGCCGAGTGGCAGGTCATGGACGACGTCTTCCACCGGTACTACGCCGAGCACCGGGTGCGGTGCGGGCTGACCGAGGGGGCCGCGGAGCTGCTCGCCGGGTGGCGCTCGGCGGGACACAGCCAGTCGCTGTTGAGCATGTACGTCCATGACGAACTGGTGTCGCTCGTGCGCGGTTTCGGGATCGAGCCGCACTTCGTCCGGGTAGACGGGCGCACCGGGCCCTCCGGTGGCAGCAAGGCCGAGCACATGGTGCGCCACCTCCAGGCGCTGGGCGTGGTCGAGGCGGAGCGCACGGTGGTGATCGGGGACGCCGCCGACGACGCGGTCGCGGCGCTGCACGTGGGCGCGCGGGCCGTGCTGTACACCGGCGGCTCGCACAGCCGGGCCAGCCTCGAGCAGGTCGGTGTGCCGGTGGTGGACACGCTGGAGGAGGCCGTGGACGTCGCGGAGCGGATGGCCGCCTGAGGGGCGGACCTGCCCGGGGAGGGGGGCCTGCCCGCGGAGGGGCGGGCTCGGCTCGGAGGAGGGCTCAGGTCACGGGTGCTTTCGCGCGCAGCACCCGGAGGAACTCCCGCATCCACGCCGGGTGGTCCGGCCAGGCGCGGGAGGACACCAGGGTGCCGTCGACGACGGCCTCCGTGTCCTGGAAGGTCGCGCCGGCGCCCTGCATGTCGAGTTCCAGCGCCGGGTAGGCCGTGACGCGGCGGCCGCGCAGGCTGTCCGTCGCGGCGGTGAGCAGCGGGCCGTGGCAGATCTGCGCCACCGGTTTGTCGGCGTCGAAGAACGACTTGAGGATCTTGCGCAGCTCGGGATCGTTGCGCAGGTACTCGGGGGCCCGGCCGCCGGGGACGACGACGGCGGCGTACTGGCCGGGGTCGACCTCGGAGAAGGCCAGGTCGGCGGGCCAGGTGTAGCCGGGCTTCTCGGTGTAGGTGTCGAAACCGGGTTCGAAGTCGTGGACGACGAACCGGAGCTGCTTGCGGGCGGGGGCGGCGATGTGGACCTCGTAGCCCTCCTCGCGCAGGCGCTGGTAGGGGTAGAGGACCTCCAGGGACTCCGCTGCGTCGCCGGTGACGATGAGGATCTTCGCGGTCATGTCGGGCGGCTCCTCTCGGGCGGGCGCTCTTCATGGCACCGTGCCTCCTGGAGGCGGCCGTGCCAAGAGGGGCGGTGCTTTCAGGGTGCCTCCGCGGCGGTGCGAACGGCGACTTTTCCCCCGGGCGGCCTTGCACCGGCGTCCCTGCCCAGCCCCGCCCGGCCGCGCTGACCCCCGCCCACTCCCTGCGCCTCACCCGCCCCCGTCACGTCGAGCCCTTCACACACCGCCCCGCGTCCCGTCCCTGTGCAGAACGTCAAACTTCCACCCCCTGTTTTGTACACATACGGCTCATGACGGCCCCCCGGTGGGGAGCGATAGCCTTGGTGGCGTGATCAGCGCGATATCTCGCGGGGGTGCTGTTGCCCCTGCCCTGCGCCCGGTGACCGCGGACGACATCCGTGGCCGGGCGGCAGTCGCTGATCCTCACCGGCGGGACGGGGCCGCAAGGGCCCCCAGGACGCCGTACCCGCCCCGGACGCAGGCGGCGCAGAGAGCAGCGTCACACCCGGGGAAAGCGTCGGGAATGGCTGATATCCCCCCGCTCATCTCACCTTGCGGCATAGCGTCGAAGCAGACCGGAGACCCCGGGGCAGGACGTCACGTCGCAGCGGAAGAGACCGTACTTCCTTCTACGTCACGCAACGGCGCGCGACAGGAGTCAGAGGACAATGCAGACCAAGCTGGACGAAGCCAAGGCCGAGCTCCTCGAGAGGGCGGCCCGGGTCGCTGAGAACAGCCCGGTCGGGGGGCACCTACCGACCGGGACGACGGGCGAGGCCACGTCGGGGATCCCGGACACCGCGGGCGCCCCCGACCACAAGACCGTGCTGTCGTTCCTCCAGCGCTACTACCTGCACACCGCCCCGGAAGACCTCTCCGACCGTGACCCGGTCGACGTCTTCGGAGCCGCGCTCTCCCACTACCGGCTGGCCGAGAACCGGCCGCAGGGCACCGCGAACGTGCGCGTGCACACCCCGACCGTCGAGGAGAACGGCTGGACGTGCAGCCACTCCGTGGTCGAGGTCGTCACCGACGACATGCCCTTCCTCGTCGACTCCGTGACCAACGAGCTGACCCGGCAGGGCCGGGGCATCCACCTCGTCGTCCACCCGCAGATCGTCGTCCGCCGCGACGTCGCCGGCAAGCTCATCGAGGTGCTCGGCGACGCGCCCTCCGGCGCGGGTCTTCCGCACGACGCCCACGTCGAGTCCTGGATCCACGTCGAGACGGACCGCGAGAGCGACCGCGCCGACCTGAAGCAGATCACCGCCGACCTGCTGCGCGTCCTGTCCGACGTCCGTGAGGCCGTCGAGGACTGGGAGAAGATGCGCGACGCGGCCCTGCGCATCGCGGACGGTCTGCCGGACGAGTCCGTGCCCGGCGACCTCACCTCCCCGGAGGTCGACGAGGCCCGTGAACTGCTGCGCTGGCTGGCCGCCGACCACTTCACCTTCCTCGGCTACCGCGAGTACCAGCTGCGCGACGACGACTCCCTCGCCGCCGTCCCCGGCACCGGGCTCGGCATCCTGCGCGCCGACCCGCACCACGCCGACGGCGACGCCCACCCGGTCAGCCCCTCCTTCGAGCGGCTCCCGGCCGACGCCCGCGCCAAGGCCCGCGAGCACAAGCTGCTCGTCCTCACCAAGGCCAACAGTCGGGCCACCGTGCACCGGCCGTCGTACCTCGACTACGTGGGCGTCAAGAAGTTCGACGCCGACGGCAACGTCATCGGCGAGCGGCGCTTCCTCGGACTGTTCTCCTCCGCCGCCTACACCGAGTCCGTGCTGCGGGTTCCCGTCGTGCGACGCAAGGTCGACGCCGTCCTGAAGGGCGCCGGCTTCTCGCCCAACAGCCACGACGGGCGCGACCTGCTGCAGATCCTGGAGACCTACCCGCGCGACGAGCTGTTCCAGACGCCGGTGGACGAACTCCGGTCCATCGTCACGTCCGTGCTGTACCTCCAGGAGCGGCGCCGACTGCGGCTCTACCTGCGGCAGGACGAGTACGGGCGCTACTACTCCGCGCTCGTCTACCTGCCCCGCGACCGGTACACCACCGGCGTGCGGCTGCGGATCATCGACATTCTCAAGGAGGAGCTCGGCGGCATCAGCGTCGACTTCACCGCCTGGAACACCGAGTCGATCCTGTCCCGGCTGCACTTCGTCGTCCGCGTCCCGCCGGGCACCGAGCTGCCGCAGCTGTCCGACAGCGACCGGGAGCGCATCGAGGTCCGCCTCGTCGAGGCCGCCCGGTCCTGGGTCGACGGGTTCGCCGAGGCGCTCAACTCCGAACTCGGCGAGGAGCGGGCCGCGGAACTGCTGCGCCGCTACCACAACGCCTTCCCCGAGGGTTACAAGGCCGACCACACCCCGCGCTCCGCGGTCGCCGACCTCGTCCACCTCGAACGTCTCGACGCGGAGCGCACCTTCGCGCTCAGCCTGTACGAGCCGGTGGGCGCGGCACCCGACGAGCGCCGCTTCAAGATCTACCGCACGGGTGACGCGATCTCCCTGTCGGCGGTGCTGCCGGTCCTCAACCGGCTCGGCGTCGAGGTCGTCGACGAGCGGCCGTACGAGCTGCGCACCTCCGACCGCAACGTCTGCTGGATCTACGACTTCGGTCTGCGCATCCCCCGTTCGCTGGGCGGCGGCAACGGCGACCACCTCGTCGACGACGCGCGTGAGCGGTTCCAGGAGGCGTTCGCCGCGACCTGGACCGGCAAGGCGGAGAACGACGGGTTCAACGCCCTCGTGCTCGGCGCCGGACTGACCTGGCGGCAGGCCATGGTGCTGCGCGCGTACGCCAAGTACCTGCGGCAGGCCGGATCCACCTTCAGCCAGGACTACATGGAGGACACCCTCCGCACGAACGTCCACACGACCCGGCTGCTGGTGTCGCTGTTCGAGGCGCGGATGTCGCCGGAGCGCCAGCGCGCCGGGCACGAGATCGTCGACGCGCTGATGGAGGAGCTGGACGCCGCCCTCGACCAGGTCGCCTCCCTCGACGAGGACCGGATCCTGCGGTCGTTCCTGACCGTCATCAAGGCGACCCTGCGCACCAACTTCTTCCAGAAGTCCGCCGACGGCACGCCGCACGACTACGTGTCGATGAAGTTCGACCCGCAGGCCATTCCCGACCTGCCCGCGCCGCGCCCCGCCTTCGAGATCTGGGTGTACTCGCCGCGCGTCGAGGGCGTGCACCTGCGCTTCGGGAAGGTCGCGCGCGGCGGTCTGCGCTGGTCCGACCGGCGTGAGGACTTCCGCACCGAGATCCTCGGCCTGGTCAAGGCGCAGATGGTGAAGAACACCGTGATCGTGCCGGTCGGCGCCAAGGGCGGCTTCGTCGCCAAGCAGCTGCCCGACCCGGCCGCCGACCGTGACGCGTGGATGGCGGAGGGCATCCGCAGCTACCGGACGTTCATCTCGGCGCTGCTCGACATCACCGACAACATGGTCGCCGGGGAGGTCGTGCCGCCGTCCGACGTCGTCCGGCACGACGAGGACGACACCTACCTGGTGGTCGCCGCCGACAAGGGCACGGCGACGTTCTCCGACATCGCCAACGAGGTCGCCCAGTCCTACGACTTCTGGCTCGGCGACGCCTTCGCCTCCGGCGGCTCCGCCGGCTACGACCACAAGGGCATGGGCATCACCGCCCGCGGCGCCTGGGAGTCCGTCAAGCGGCACTTCCGGGAGTTCGGCGTGAACTCGCAGGCCGAGGACTTCACCGTCGTCGGCATCGGCGACATGTCCGGTGACGTGTTCGGCAACGGCATGCTGCTCAGCGAGCACATCCGGCTGGTCGCCGCCTTCGACCACCGGCACATCTTCATCGACCCCAACCCGGACGCGGCCACCTCCTACGCCGAGCGGCGCCGCCTGTTCGAGCTGCCGCGCAGCTCCTGGGCCGACTACGACACCGACCTGCTGTCCACGGGCGGCGGAGTGTTCCCCCGCACGGCCAAGGCCATCCCGGTCAACACGCACATCCGCCAGGCCCTCGGCATCGAGGAGAAGGTCACCAAGCTGACCCCGGCCGACCTGATGAAGGCCATCCTCAAGGCGCCGGTGGACCTGCTGTGGAACGGCGGCATCGGCACGTACGTCAAGGCGTCCAGCGAGTCCAACGCCGACGTCGGCGACAAGGCCAACGACGCCATCCGCGTCGACGGCGCCGACCTGCGCGTCAAGGTCGTCGGCGAGGGCGGCAACCTGGGCCTGACCCAGCTCGGCCGGATCGAGTTCGCGCGCGGCGGCGGCAGGATCAACACCGACGCCATCGACAACAGCGCGGGCGTGGACACCTCCGACCACGAGGTGAACATCAAGATCCTGCTCAACGGGCTGGTCTCGGACGGCGACATGACCGTCAAGCAGCGCAACAAGCTGCTCGCCGAGATGACCGACGAGGTGGGGCATCTCGTCCTGCGCAACAACTACGCGCAGAACACGGCGATCGCCAACGCCCTCGCCCAGTCCAAGGACATGCTCCACGCCCAGCAGCGCTTCATGCGCCACCTGGTGCGCGAGGGCCACCTCGACCGGGCACTGGAGTTCCTGCCCACCGACCGGCAGATCCGCGAGCGCCTCGCCGTCGGCCAGGGCCTGACCGGGCCGGAGACGGCCGTGCTGATGGCGTACACCAAGATCACGGTGTCGGACGAGCTGCTGCACACCTCGCTGCCCGACGACCCTTACCTGCGCGGTCTGCTGTACGCGTACTTCCCGAGCGCGCTGCGGGAGCAGTTCCCCGAGTACATCGACAGCCACCCGCTGCGCCGCGAGATCACCACGACCGTCCTGGTCAACGACACCGTCAACACCGGCGGTACGACCTACCTGCACCGTCTGCGGGAGGAGACGGGCGCCTCGCTGGAGGAGATCGTGCGGGCGCAGACCGCGGCGCGGGCGATCTTCCGCTCGGCGCCCGTGTGGGACGCGGTGGAGGCCCTCGACAACCGGGTCGCCTCCGACGTCCAGATCCGCATTCGGCTGCACTCGCGGCGGCTGGTCGAGCGCGGCACGCGCTGGCTGCTCAACAACCGGCCGCAGCCGATCCTGATCACCGAGACCGTCGACTTCTTCGCCGACCGCGTCGAGCAGGTGTGGTCGCAGCTGACGAAGCTGCTGCGGGGCGCGGACCTGGAGTGGTGGCAGAAGATCTACGACGAGCTGACCGGTGCGGGTGTCCCGGACGAGCTCGCCACCCGGGTGGCCGGGTTCTCGTCGGCCTTCCCGGCGCTCGACATCGTGTCGGTGGCCGACCGCATGGGCAGGGACCCGCTGGACGTCGCCGAGGTCTACTACGACCTCGCCGACCGGCTGCACATCACCCAGCTCATGGACCGCATCCTCGAGCTGCCGCGCGCCGACCGCTGGCAGTCCATGGCCCGCGCCTCCATCCGCGAGGACCTGTACGCGGCCCACGCGGCGCTGACCGCCGACGTCCTCGCCGTCGGCAACGGCACCTCGACGCCCGAGCAGCGGTTCAAGGCGTGGGAGCAGAAGAACGCGGCGATCCTGGGCCGGGCGCGCACCACGCTGGAGGAGATCCAGGGTTCGGAGACGTTCGACCTGGCCAACCTGTCGGTCGCGATGCGGACGATGCGGACGCTGCTGCGGACGCACTCGTGAGCCTCGGACCGGGCTGAGCCCTCGGGACGACCACGACGAAAGGGGCGCCGCCGGCCGCAGTGGCCGGGGCGCCCCCCTTCCGATTCCGGGGTGGCGTGACGGGCTGGTCCGTTTCGGGTGGTGCGGTGGGCGGATCCGTTTCCGGGAGGGGTGGGTGGAGGGGCTGGTGTGGCGGCGGGGTCAGGCCGCGGCCGGCTTCGGCTCGGGCCGGGTCTTGTTAGCGTCGCCCGTGAAGGCCTCGTACGCCTTCATGACCTCCTCGGTCGGGCCGTCCATGCGCAGTTCGCCGCGCTCCAGCCACAGCACGCGGTCACAGGTCTCGCGGATCGCGGCGTTGCTGTGGCTCACCAGGAAGACGGTGCCGGCCCGTTCGCGCAGCTCGCGTATGCGTTCCGCGGAACGGCGCTGGAACTTCGCGTCGCCGGTCGACAGCGCCTCGTCGACGAGGAGGACGTCGTGGTCCTTGGCGGCGGCGATGGAGAAGCGCAGGCGCGAGCCCATGCCGGAGGAGTAGGTGCGCATCGGCAGGGAGATGAAGTCACCCTTGTCGTTGATGCCGGAGAAGTCGACGATCTCCTGGTGGCGGGCCCTGATCTGCTCGCGGGACATGCCCATCGCCAGGCCGCCGAGGTAGACGTTGCGTTCACCGGTCAGGTCGCCCATCAGGGCCGCGTTGACCCCCAGCAGTGAGGGCTGACCGTCGGTGTAGATCCTGCCGCGCTCCACCGGCAGCAGACCCGCGACCGCCTTGAGCAGTGTGGACTTGCCGGAGCCGTTGGTGCCGATCAGGCCGATCGCCTCGCCCTTGTAAGCGACGAAGGAGACGTTCCGGACGGCGTGGACGGTGCGCATGCCCGTGGCCTTCGCGGCCTGCCGGGGGCGCAGGATGCGGTTGAGGGCCGCGGTCGCCGAGCCCCGGCCGCCGGTCGGGCCGTTGACGCGGTAGACGATGTCGACGCCGTCGACGACGACGGTGGGTGTCCGCTCGGCCTGCTGGGGCTGGGGCTGGTGCTGGTGCTGGTGGGGCTGCCGAGCCTGCCGGGCTTGCGGAGCCTGAGCCTGGTGGGGCTGCCGAGCCTGCTGGGCCGCCACGGGGTGTTCGGTCGCGGTTCGCTCGGTGGGCGTGCTCGGCGTTGTGTGGTCAGCCACGGCCGTAGGTCTCCTCAGCCTTCCAGAAGTAGATGAAGCCGCCCACGCCGGCGAGCAGCGCCCAGCCGGTCGCCCATGCCCACACGTGCGGCGGCAGCTGGCTCGCGTGGAAAGTGTCGATCAGCGCGAACCGCATCAGGTCGATGTAGACGGCCGCCGGGTTGATCCGCAGCAGCTCGCCGACCCAGAGCGGCAGGTTGTCGTGCTTGTCGACCAGGGTGTCGATGCTCCACATCACACCGGAGATGTACATCCAGGTGCGCAGGACGAACGGCATCAGCTGGGCGATGTCCGGCGTCTTCGCCCCGAGCCGGGCCAGGACCATCGACAGGCCCGCGTTGAAGACGAACTGGAGCACCAGGGCGGGCAGCACGAGCACCCACGACAGGGCCGGAGGCACGCCGACGCACAGCAGGATGGCCACCAGCGCCGCCATCGAGAACAGCAGCTGCTGGAGCTGCTGGAGGCAGAACGAGATCGGCAGCGCCGCCCGCGGGAAGTGCAGCGCCCGCACCAGGCCGATGTTGCCGGAGATCGCACGGGTGCCCGCCATGATCGAACTCTGGGTGAACGTCCACACGAACACGCCCGTGACCAGGAACGGGACGAAGTCCGGCACGCCCTTCTTGGTCTGCAGCAGGACACCGAAGATGAAGTAGTACACCGCCGCGTTCAGCAACGGGGTCATCACCTGCCAGACCTGGCCGAGCTTCGCCTGGCTGTACTGCGCGGTGAGCTTGGCCGTGGCGAACGCGCCGATGAAGTGGCGGCGCGCCCACAGCCGGCCCACGTACTCCGGCAGCGAGGGGCGGGCGCCGCTGACCGAGAGGCCGTGACGCGCGGCGAGGGCCGCGAGGCCTTCGGCGGCCTCGGGGCGGGACTGAGGCGGTGTGTCGAGGACCTGACTCACATCCGCTGCTTTCTCTCCGAGGTGGGGGTGGGCGCGGGCGGTGCGGTGTCGCCGGCCGACGTTTCTCACGCTTCTCTTGCCGTTCTCTTACGTCGGGACGGGACCGTATCGTCGCAACGTGAGCGTAGGCCGATGCGACGTCGGAACGCAACCGTTCCGTCGTGTCGCCGGTTCGGCCGCTCCTCTTGTGACATCAACTACGCGGACGTCCCCTCACTCCCGCAGCAACGGCACGGCGACGTCCCGTCGTCGTCCGCGCGGCGTCGAGCCCGTAACGTCCCGTCGTCGGCGCCGCGTCAACCCGGTGACGTCCCGACGCTCCCGTCAGGACGGTGCCGTATCGTCGCGGCGCCCTATGCTGGTCCGCATGACGACCAACGCCGACGGACCCCGGACGCGCCCGCGCCGCGCCCCCGCGGGAGCGGCCGTGCTCAGGGAGGACGTGACGGAAGCCATCCGGGCTGCCGTCTTCGAGGAACTGGCGTCCGTCGGCTACGCGCGGATGTCCATCGAGGGCATCGCCCGGCGGGCCGGCGTGGGGAAGACGGCCGTGTACCGGCGGTGGCGCTCCAAGCTGCACCTGGTCCTGGACATCGTCTCGGCGCTCGCCGTGCAGGGCCTGCCGGTGCCGGAGACGGGCAGCCTGGAGGGCGACCTGCGGGTGCTGTACGAGGTGACGTCCCGGGCGCTGCGGCATCCGGTGGCCTCGCAGATCATCCCCGACCTCCAGGCGGAGGCGGCCCGCAACCCCGAGATCGCCGAGGCCCTGGAGAAGGCGCTGCGGGACGGTCAGGAGGGCGTCGCGCTGAAGATCGTGACGGCGGCGATCCGGCGCGGCGAGGTCAGCGAGAAGGCCGACGACGAACTGGTCCTGGACCTGATCTCAGGCCCGCTCTACTGGCGCTCGGTGATCATCCGGGACCCGAAGCCGCCCAAGGGATACCTGTCCGCCCTGGCCCGGGCGACCGCCGCGGCGATCAAGGCGTTGTGACAACGGGGGGCGGGGCGCTGAACCTCGGTGCCCCCCCGCCCGACACCCCCTAGACCCGGGCCGCCCCCGGATGCAGCCTCACCCAGCCCTCCCAGGCCGAGGTGATCATGTCCTGGACGTCGAGGCGGGCCTTCCAGCCGAGTTCGGTGGCGATGCGGTCGGCGGAGGCGACTACGCGGGCAGGGTCGCCGGGGCGGCGAGGGGTGACCGTCGGGGGGCGGTCGTAGCCGGTGACGGCGTTGACGAGGTCGATCATCTCGCGCACCGAGACGCCCTCGCCCCGGCCGATGTTGAGGGTGAGCGTGCTGCCGGGGGAGGACCGGAGCGCGCGGGCCGCCGCGACGTGGGCCTCGGCCAGGTCGACCACGTGGATGTAGTCCCGCACGCAGGTGCCGTCCGGAGTGGGGTAGTCGTCGCCGAAGATGCGCGGCGGGGCGTTCTGCGTGAGGCGTTCGAAGATCATGGGGACGAGGTTGAAGACGCCGGTGTCCGCCAGTTCGGGGCTCGCCGCGCCGGCCACGTTGAAGTAGCGCAGTGAGGCCGTGGACAGGCCCGTGGCCCGGCCGGTGGCGCGGACCAGCCACTCGCCTGCCAGCTTCGTCTCACCGTAGGGCGAGAGCGGCGCGCAGGGCGTCTCCTCCGTGACGAGGTCGACGTCGGGCATGCCGTAGACGGCGGCCGAGGAGGAGAAGACGAACGAGGGGACCTCGGCCGCGGTGACCGCCTCCAGCAGGACCCGCAGCCCCTCCACGTTCTCCCGGTAGTACTGCAGGGGCAGGTCCACCGACTCGCCGACCTGCTTCTTGGCCGCCAGGTGGACGACGCCGGTGACGGCGTGCTCGGTGAGGGCGCGGGTCAGTGACTCCCCGTCCAGCGTCGAGCCCACCACCAGGGGGACGCCGTCGGGGAGGCGCTCGGTGAGGCCGGTGGACAGGTCGTCGTACACCACCGTGCGCTCGCCCGCCTGGGTCATCGCCCGTACGACGTGTGCCCCGATGTAGCCGGCGCCCCCCGTGATCAGCCAGGTCATCCGTGCCGTCCCCTCGTCCGTTGCCCCGTGGTCGTCCCCGCGGTCGATGTGCTTCCCGACAGTCAAACAGGCGCCGCGGGCTCGTGCAGGACCTGTTGATGGCTCGACAAATCCTGGCAGGTCCCCCTCCGGGACCGGCCGGGCGGGCGGGACCCGCCGTCGTGCCTCAGGCGTCCCCCTCCATGTCCGCCGCACCCTCCGTCAGTGCCGCCGCGTCCAGTGCGCCCGTGAGCTGGTCGAGACGTTCGCGCAGTTCGCTGATCTCGGCCAGGTCGAAACCCGTCGCGGCGGCGATGCGGCGCGGCACCCGCAGGGCCCGCTCGCGCAGGGCGGTGCCCTCCTCGGTGAGGCGGACCTCCACCGACCGTTCGTCGCGGGTGCTGCGCTCCCGCCGCACCAGGCCGGCCGTCTCCAGCCGCTTCAGCAGGGGGGAGAGGGTGCCGGAGTCCAGGCGCAGGTGCTCGCCCAGCTTCTTGACGGGCAGCTCGCCCTCCTCCCACAGCACCAGCATCACCAGGTACTGCGGGTAGGTCAGTCCGAGGTCCTTGAGGATCACGCGGTAGACGCCGTTGAAGGCGCGTGAGGCGGCGTGCAGGGAGAAGCAGATCTGGCGGTCCAGGCGGAGCCAGTTCTCCTCGGAGGGGGCGGCGGCGGGCGCAGACGTCGGGGTCATGTCTCCAGCGTAGCTCTGGCCAAGCCATTTAGTTGTGCACAACTTAATTGTGTGCTCTACTTGTCGTCGTGGGCAGCCCGGAGAACCCCATCGGGGACGCGGGCCGGCCACCCCCGACCCCAGACTTCCGAGAGGGATGGTTCATCCATGGACGCGCTCTACACCGCAGTCGCCACCGCCACCCACGGCCGTGAGGGCCGCGCCGTCTCCTCCGACGGAACGATCGACCTCGCACTGGCCATGCCGGTGGAACTGGGCGGCAACGGTCAGGGCACCAACCCCGAGCAGCTCTTCGCCGCCGGGTACGCCGCCTGCTTCGGCAGCGCCCTCGGCCTGGTCGGCCGTCAGGCGAAGGTCGACGTCAGCGACGCCGCCGTCACCGCCGAGGTCGGCATAGGCAAGCAGGGCGAGGGCTTCGGCCTCAAGGTCGCCCTCCGCGTCGAACTGCCCGACTCCGTGGACGAGGCCACCGGCCGCAAGCTGGTCGAGCAGGCCCACCAGGTCTGCCCCTACTCCAACGCCACCCGCGGCAACATCGACGTCGAACTCGTCATCGAGTAACCCTCGCGCGGGACACGATCGGGCGGAGGCACCGGTGCCGCCGTAGTGGCCCCTCCGCAGGAACCGGCCGACCTCCGCCGCCCCGGCACGGGTCGGCCGCCCTCGCGCCACGACCTCTCATCCGACCCGCGCCAGCACCTCCCCCGTCCGCCGGCTCCACGCCACCACCACCGCCTCCTCGGGCACCGGACGGTCACGGGTCAGCAGCAGCCAGCGGACGCGGTGGCGGCGGACGATCGCCCGCCGCTGGGCACGCGTCGAGGTGGGCGCCAGGTAGGCGCGGACGTCCGCGAGCCGCCGCTGCCGTTCCCGCTCGTCCAGTGCCGCGTCCGGCCGGGCGGGCGCGGCCAGGTTCGGCCCGTACCCGGCGATCGTGCGGCGGGCGCGGTACCCGTCCGTCAGGACGACCTCGCCGGGCCGGATGTGCCACGCCGCCCAGTCGTACGTCGGCCAGCGCGGCGGCTGCTGGAAGCCGACAGGATCCAGCGTGCGCGGCACGACCGCCCCGGCCTGCACGGTCAGGAACCCGAGGCAGGCCGCACCCGCGGTCACCGCCCCGAGCGTCCGGCGTCCCGCGCCCCACGGCCGGGGCACCGTCAGTTCCACCGCGAGCGCGAACTGCGGCGGCACCAGGGCGAGACCGAGGACCCGCCCGTAGGTGTAGTGGCCGCTGACCCACCCGTACGTCACCACCAGACAGTCCAGCACGAGCATCAGCACGAGCGGGTCGCGCGCCGACCGGCGGGCCCGCGCCCACAGCGCCGGCAGTCCCACCAGCGCCAGCCAGAACTGCCCCGCGAGCCCGTCGTACAGCCGCCGGTGCGGAGCGTCCACACGGCCGTCACCCGCCAGCGCGAACACGTCGAAGTACGGCCACACCGCGGCGACCAGCAGCGCCGCACCGCCCGCCACCGCCCACCGCGACACCACCGCCGGCCGCCACCCGCGCTGCCGGCCCACGACGAGGGCCACGCCCCCCGTCACCGCCGCGACCGACGTGATCGGATGCACCAGCAGGATCAGCCCGTACAGCGTGCCCAGCGCGGTGTACCCGGCGAAGCCGCGCAGGCCGCTCGGGCCCACGAACCGCACCCGGCGCCCGTCGCACGCGCGCGTGCCCGTCCACGCCCAGGCCCAGAAGGTCAGCCCGACGGCGAAGGCCGAGGGGTAGCCGAGGTTGCCGGTCATCGACATCAGCCCCAGGTAGCCGCTCCACCAGGCCCGTTCGGTGCCCCACAGCACGGCCATGGCGGCCAGCCCCAGCACCGGCGCCCACGGCCGGACCGTCAGCGCGCGCGTGAAACGGCCGACCCCGCTCAGGAGCACCAGCAGGTTCAGCGGCCCGGCGACCCGCAGCACCTGCCTGCCCGACAGCCCCGTCAGCCGGGCGAACACCCCCTCCGCCACCGCGTACGGCGAGTAGTAGGGGCTGCCCGCGCCCGGCAGCGCGGCCGTCGGATGACGCGGGTCGAGCAGGTCGGCCTTCAGCCGCTCGACGACCGCCGCGTGCTGGCCGGCGTCGCAGCACAGCGGCACCCGCCAGAACGCCAGCGTCATCACCAGCCAGAACACGAACCCGAAGACCTGGAACGGCGTCGGCCGCCACACCCGCCCGCCGCGCAGCGCCGTCGCACCGCGCACGGGCCGCCGGATCAGGACTCCGGCGCTCATCGAGCACGGCCAGACGGGGGCATCGGGCGCATCAGGGGCATTGGCCGTATGTTCCCGCCCGGGTCAACGGCCTTGCCGCCCGTCACCTCAACGAGTGACCCGGGTCAGCCGTCTCCCGCACCGGCTCGCCGCGACCCCTCACGCGCGCCACACCGGCACGCGCGGCACGCCTCGACGCCCGCGGACCCGACCGACCACGATCCCGCACGCGCGGCACGCCTCGACGCCCGCGGACCCGGCTGACCACGATCCCGCATGCGCGGCACGCCTCGACGCCCGCGAACGCGACTGACCACGATCCCGCACGCGCGGCACGCCTCGACGCCCGCGAAGGCGGCGCACCAGCACGCCAAGCCCCGCAGACGCCCCCTCACCCAGCGGTCAGCAGGTCCCGGGCGGCGGCGGACTGGCCGGGTACCTTCACCGGGGCCGCGACCGGGTCCGGCCCCGGCCCCGCGCACGGCCCCGGCTCTGCCCCCCGGTCCACCGGTGACGACGTCTCGCCCAGCAGCAGCGTGCGGACCACCCGCTCGGCGGCCCGCCCGTCGTCGAACGCGCAGAACCGCTGCCGGAAGGCCGCCCGCAGCCGCGCCGAGTCCTCGTCCCGCCAGCTCCCGGACGTCAGCAGCCACGCCAGCTCCCGGTAGCTGCGCGAGACGTGCCCCGGCGCCTCGGCGGTGACGTCGAAGTAGGTGCCCCGGCTCGCCGCGTACGCCGCCCAGTCGTCGGCGTGGACCACGATCGGCCGGTCGAGGTTGGCGTAGTCGAACATCAGGGCCGAGTAGTCGGTGACCAGGACGTCGGAGGCGAGCATCACGTCCTCGACGTGCGGTTCGTCCGTCGCGTCGACGACGATCCCGCGCCGGTGCAGCTCCGACAGGCCCATCCCGCGCGCGTGCCCGGTCGCCAGCGAGGGGTGCAGACGCACGACGAGGGTGTGGCCCTCGCCGAGGTCGGCGGCGAACCGGGCCAGGTCGATCCGGTCGACGTGGCCGCCGCGGACGTACTCGCGCCGGGTCGGGGCGTACAGCACGACCGTGTGGCCGGCGGGGATGCCGAGCCGCGCCCGCACCGCCGCACCCGCGTCCGCCCCGGCCCCCGTCGCCGCCCTCCTGCCCGCCTCGACCAGCACGTCGTTGCGCGGACTACCGGTGCGCACCGACGTGAAGTGACACGGGTACGCCCGCTCCCACACCAGTTCCGAGTGCAGGTTGGCGACGAGGCTGTAGTCCCAGCGGTCGGCGCGCCGCAGCAGCTGCGGCACGTCCACACCGAGCCGGGCGCCGGGACGTTCCAGCAGGTCGGCGGCCATGTACTTGAGCGGGGTGCCCTGATGGGTGTGGATGTGGACGCTGCCCGGCCGTTTGACGAGCGGGCCGGGCCAGTTGAGGTTGTTGACGAAGAAGCCCGCCCGCGCGGTGAGCCGGTGGTAGGCGGGGGAGTCGAGCAGCACGTGCTCGACGTCGTCCGGGAGCAGCGCGGCCGCCTCCTCGTCGCGCACCACCCACACCCCGCGCAGCTGCGGAGCGATCTCCCGCGCCTTGCGGTACACCGCCCCGGGGTCGCCGAGCACGCCCTGGTGCGAGAACGCCGAGTACAGGACGAGCTGCGGGTCCAGGGCCCGTCCTGGCCGCACGGCGCTCGCGCCCCGGCGCACGCGCCGCACTACCGCGCCTCCCAGCTGTCCGCCGCGCCGGACGGCGCCCTGGGCCGCCCGCTCCGCCAGCCGCCGCGCCCGGTAGGCGGCGTAACCGCCTTCCAGCACCCGCAGCCCGGCGGGCACCGGCGCTCCCTCGGGCCGGTGCGCGCGGAACATCTCCGCCGTGCGCCGGAAGAACTCCGCCTTGGCCGACGGTGGCAGCCGGTCGGGCTTGGCGAGGATGTCCAGACAGTGCTCGCCCATCTTGCGGTGCAGGTACGGCCGCCACCCGGCCAGCTCGGGGCGTGAGGCGACGAACGCGAAGACCCGCTCGTACTGGTCGTGGACGTCGAAGTGCTTGCGGCTGGTGGTGGACAGGATGTTGCCCTGACGGCGCTGGCGGTAGTTCAGGCAGATCCGGTCCAGTGTGGCGATCCGCCGCGCGCTGAGCATGACCGGGAAGGTCCAGGGGGTGTCCTCGTAGTAGCCGGGCGGGAAGCGGAAGCCGTGCTCCTCGACGAAGTCCCGGCGGTGGACCTTGTTCCAGACCACCATCAGCAAATCGAGGATCTCGGGGCGCTCGGCCGTGGTGAACGTGCCGTCGCCGCACTCGGCGAGCAGGTGCGCGAGGGCGTTGCGGCGGGTGCCGCCCCACCAGTACGTACGGGCGTAGTCGAAGACCAGCACGTCCGGGTCGCCCGTCTCGTCGAGCCGGTCGGCCATCGCGCGCAGCGCGCCCGGGGTGAGCGTGTCGTCGCTGTCGAGGAAGAACAGGTAGTCGCCGGTGGCGTGCGGCAGGCCCGCGTTGCGGGCGCGGCCGAGCCCCACGTTCTCCGGCAGGTGCAGCACCCGCACCCGCTCGTCGCGGGCCGCGTACTCGTCGAGGATGGCGCCGCAGCCGTCGGGGGAGCGGTCGTCGACGGCGATCACCTCCAGGTCCCGGTAGGACTGCTCCAGGACCGAGTCGAGGCACTCGCGCAGAAAGCCCTGCACCTTGAAGCAGGGGACGATGATGCTGAAGCGGGGCACGGCGGGGTCAGCTCCTAACGAGGGGGGAGGCGGCCGGGGCCGGGACGCGCCGGGCGAGCGGCCGCACGGGCGGGATCGCCTCCGGGGGCTCACCCAGCAGCACCCGGCGCACCACGCGCTCGGCGGCCAGGCCGTCGTCGAACTGGCAGAAACGCGACCGGAACGCGGCCCTGCGCCGCGCGGACTCCACGTCCGCCCAGGAACCGTCGCGGAACACGCGCGCCAGGTCCTCCGGCGTGCGGGCGACCGGCCCCGGCGGCTCCGCCATCAGGTCGAAGTACACGCCGCGGGTCTCGGTGTAGACGTCCCAGTCGTCGGCGTACACCACGATCGGACGGTCCAGGTTGGCGTAGTCGAACATGATCGACGAGTAGTCGGTGATCAGCGCGTCGGCGGCCAGGCACACGTCCTCGGAGGAGGGGTGACCGGTGACGTCGATGATCCGGCCGCTGCCCGCCCGCACCCCCCGGTCGTAGAAGTAGTGGGCGCGCAGCAGTACGACGACGTCCTTGCCGGCCGCCTCGCAGAAGGCCTCCAGGTCCAGCGTCGCGTCGAAGCCGGTGCGGTAGTCGCGGTGGGTGGGCGCGTACAGCACCGCCGTGCCGCCCTGCGGGACGCCCAGCTCGCGCCGGATGCGGGCCACGTCCTTCGCCGTCGCCGTGTAGAAGACGTCGTTGCGCGGATAGCCGTACTCCAGGTGCTCGTAGGAGCCGGGGAAGGCGCGCTCCCAGACCTGCGTGGAGTGGGTGTTGGAGGAGAGGTTGTAGTCCCAGCGGTCCACCCGGCCCAGCAGCTTGGTGAAGCTGCCGCTCGCCGCCGCGACCACCGGGTACGTCGACTGGTCGACGCCCATCTTCTTCAGCGGAGTGCCGTGCTGCGTCTGCACGTGCACACTGCCCTTCCGCTTGACGACGCCCTCCGCGAAGTTGGCGTTGTTCACCAGGTACGTGGCGCGGGCCAGCACGTTCCAGGCGCGGCGGCTGCCGAGCACCGCATGGTCGACGCCCTCGGGCAGGGTGTGCGCCCGGCCGCGCTCGACGAGGAACACCGACCGGATGTGCGGGGCGAGTTCGGCGGCCTTGGCGTGGATCGCCGCGGGACTGCACGTGTACCCGCGCCCCCAGTACGCGCAGTACACGGCGAGGTTCGGGTCCATGCGGCGGCGCAGCTGGAGCCGGTAGAGCAGTCGCGTGCGCAGCCCCCGGGGGCGCGGCAGGCGCTCGACGGCCGCCGACGCCAGCCGGTTGGCGCCGCGCAGCGCGCGGAACGCCGTGTACGCCCCCGCCGCGAGCAGCCGGTGCTGCACACCCAGGCTCCCTCCGGGCGTCCGGAAGCCCGCCGGGCGGTGCCGGCGGTGCAGCCGCGCGGCCCGGCGGAAGAACGCGCGGTGCCGCCGCCCGGGCAGCCACTGCGGGTGGGCGGCCGTCCGCAGGACGGCGGTGAAGAACTGCTCGAACAGCGGCCCCGACCGGTCGGCGGACAACCCGAGCCCGGCGGCCCGTTCCAGCACCCGTTCGCCTTGGTCGAGAAGGTCGTCGTGGTGCTCGCCCGGCTGGTTGAGCCGGTTGCCCTGGCGGCGCAGCAGATGCCGCACGACGACCGAGCGCAGCACGGCGATCCGCTCGGCGTGCACGGTGACCAGGCCGCCGAAGCCGACGTCGGTGAAGTGGCCGTCGGGGAAGACGAGGTCGTTCGCGGTGAGGAACGCGCGCCGGTACACCGCGCTCCACGCAGGCCACGCCATTCCCGTCACCCGGGGTGCCTCGACGGGCGCGAACGCCCCCTGCGGTGCCGTGGCCAGCAGCGCCGCCGCCGGGTTGGCCGGCTCGCCCTCCCACCACGGGGCCCGCTGGTGCTCGGTGTAGAGCACGTCGATCTCGCCGGTCTCGTTCAGCCGCGCGTCCAGCGCCGTCAGCGCGCCCGGGACGAGCGTGTCGTCGCCGTCGACGAACAGCAGGTACGCGCCGGTCGCCGCCCGCATGCCGGTGTTGCGCGCCCCGGCCAGACCCGCCGACGGCGGCGAGTGCACCGGCGCCACCCGCGAGTCGCGCTCGGCGTACCCGGCGGCGACGGCGGCACCCGGGGCGTCGGGGCCGTCGCAGACCGGGATCAGCTCGAAGTCGCCGAAGGACTGGGCGAGGACGGAGTCCAGCGCCTGGGACAGCCGGCCCGCCACCCCATGGGACGGGACGATGATGCTGAAGCGGGGCATTCTGCTCCTTCTCTGTCAAGGGACCGGAGGGACCGGCTCGGGCGGCGCACGGGCCGGCGCCCTCAGAGACGGTCGGAGACGGGGTGCGCACCGGTCGCCGGACGCGGCACGGTCGCCGGCGTCGGGCGGGCCGGGGCGGTGGCCGCCGACGGCACCGGCCTGCGCTCCGCGAGCGGTACCACCGGCGGCTGCTCCCTCTCGCCCGGCACGGCGTGCTGCACGACGCGCTCGGCGGCCCGGCCGTCGTCGTACGGGCGGGACCGCTCGCGGAACGCGGCCCGCGGCGGGGCCGAGCGGGAGCCGCGCCGGTGGCCGGTGGCGAAGATGCCGTCCGGTTCGTCCTCGCTGCGCGTGACCGCGCCCGGCGGGCAGGCCCGTGCGTCGAAGCAGGTCCCGATGACCTCGCCGCAGGCGTCCGGTGAACCGTCGTCGACGGCGATCAGCTCGAGATCGGCGTACGACTGGGACAGCACCGACTCGAGGCACTCGTGCAGGTACGCCTGCACCTCGTGCGCGGGGACGATGACACTGAACCTGGGCAAGGGTGGACATCCATGGGTCGCGGCGGGCGTTCTGCCCGGCAACGGCCAATGGAATGACTTGGTTACGATCCCTACGGCATCCGGGGGACACGCGGTGAACGGCGAGGGGTGGACCGCCGGCGGCCCACCCCCCTCGTACCGCTCCCTACTTGACCGCGCCGGCCATCACACCGGACACGAACTGCCGCTGGAACGCGAAGAACACGGCCAGCGGGATCACCATCGAGATGAACGCGCCGGGCGCCAGCACGTCGATGTTGTTGCCGAACTGCCTCACCTGCGTCTGCAGGGCGACCGTGATCGGCTGGCTGTCGGCGTTGGTGAACACCAGCGCCACCAGCATGTCGTTCCACACCCACAGGAACTGGAAGATGCCGAGGCTCGCGATCGCCGGACCGCCCAGCGGCATCACCACGCGGGCGAACAGCCGCAGTTCACCGGCGCCGTCGAGACGGGCCGCCTCCAGCAGCTCGCGGGGGATCTCCGCGAAGAAGTTCCGCAGCAGGAACACCGCGAACGGCAGACCGAAGCCGACGTGGAACAGGATCACGCCCAGGACGGAGCCGAACAGCCCGATGTTCCCGAACAGTTCGGCGATCGGGATCAGCGCCACCTGCACCGGCACCACCAGCAGGCCCACCACGCCCAGGAACCACCAGTCGCGGCCCGGGAACTCCATCCACGCGAAGGCGTATCCGGCGAGCGAGCCGATGACGACGACCAGGACCGTCGCCGGCACGGTGATGAGGACCGTGTTGACGAGCGAGTCGGTGATGTCGCCGTTCTCCAGCAGCTTCCGGTAACTGTCGACGGTGAGCCGGGACGGCTCGCTGAACACCGTCCACCAGCCGCTCGCGCTCATGTCCTCGGGCGAGCGCAGGGAGGAGATGAGCAGACCGATGGTCGGCACCAGCCAGAACAGGCCGACGACGATCAGCAGGACGCGGACCAGACCGCCCCCCAGCCGCTCGACGAGCCTCGACGCCAGGGACTGTTCCGGCCTCGCCGTCCCGGTCTCGACGAAGGTCTTCATCGCCGCACCTCCCGCCTGAGCCGACGGACGTTGAACCACATCACCGGGATCACCAGCAGCAGCAGGAACACCGCGATCGCGCTGGCGATGCCGGGCTGGTCCTCGGAGAAGCCCTTGCGGTACAGCTCCAGGGCGAGGACGTTCGCGTCGTCCTGCGAGGAGCCCGGCGCGATGATGAAGACCAGGTCGAACACCTTCAGGACGTTGATCATCAGGGTGACGGCGACCACCGCGAGGACCGGCGCCAGCAGCGGCACCGTGACCCGGCGGAAGACCTGCCACTCGTTCGCGCCGTCCACCCGTGCCGCCTCCATCAACTCCCGCGGCACGCTCGCCAGCCCGGCCGCGATCAGCACCATCGCGAAGCCCGCCCACATCCAGATGTACGACCCGATGATCGCCGGTGTCACCAGCGACGGGCCGAGCCAGTCCAGGCCGTTGTACGCCTCCTGGAAGTTGCTCGCGGGCAGCCGCAGCCGGGACCCGTCGGCCGCCTCGGGAAGGGTGAAGGTGCCGTCGGCGGCGGCCTTCGCGGAGGCCACCACCCTGCCGTCCTTGACCGCCTCGATCCGCATCCCCGGATAGCCCAGCTCGGACGCGTCGGGGGCGCCGAGGACGCCGACGCCCCGGCCGCGGGTGAAGTCCTGCCAGGTCGTGCCCGTGACCCGGCCGGGTTCGGGCCGGGCCGGGACGGCACGCTTCGCGTCGTCGGGCATCTGGTCGGGGGCGACGCCGACCAGGGGCAGGGCGACCGGGTCGCCCAGCGACACCGTCGCCCTGGTGATGAACCCGCCCCCCTCCGGTACGAGGGGCGAGTCGCGGCCCGGGTGGGCCTTCGGGAAGGCCGACGACTGCGCGAACGTGTCGTGCACCCCGACCCACACCGCGTTCGCGACGCCCTTGTCGGGATCCTGGTCGTAGACCAGCCGGAAGATGATGCCGGCCGCGAGCATCGAGATCGCCATCGGCATGAAGACGACCAGCTTGAACGCGGTGCCCCAGCGCACCCGTTCGGTCAGCACCGCGAAGATCAGGCCCAGCGCGGTCGCGACCGTCGGCGCGAACACCACCCAGATCACGTTGTTCTTCAGCGCGGTGCGGATGCCGTCGTCGGTGAACAGGGCCCGGTAGTTGTCGACACCGGCGAAGCCGTCGCCGGACTGGTCGTAGAAACTGCGCACGACCGAGTACCCGATCGGGTAGACCACGAGCGCGCCCAGCAGCACCAGGGCGGGCAGCAGGAACAGCGCTGCCACCGTCCGGCGGGTGCCGGTCACGCTCTTGCGCGAGCGAGGAGGGGCGGGGGCTCCGGGAGCCCCCGCCGCCGTGTTCGACGTCATCGCCGGGTCAGTTCCCGTACGCCGCCGCCGCGTCCGACTCCAGCTTCGCCTGGATGCCGGCCACGTTCGTCGGGTTCTTCAGGAAGTCCTGCAGGTCCTTCCACATGCCCTTGCCGGGCGTGCCGCCGAAGGCCTGCGGGGTCTGGTCGGACAGGTCGAAGCGGAAGTCGTCGCCCGCCGCGATCAGCGCCTTCGCGATCGTGCGCTGCACGTCGTTCGGGTACGCCGCCGGGTCGACGTTCTTGTTCGGCGACAGATAGCCGCCCAGCTTCGCCTGGATCTCCGCCGCGTCCGGGGAAGCCAGGAAGGTCGCCAGCGCCTGCGCGCCCGGCGAGTCCTTCAGGACGACGGCCGCGTCACCGCCCGAGACGACGGGCGCGGTGGCACCGACCTTCGGGAACGGGAACACCTTCGCGTCCGTGCCGACCTTCGCGTCCGTCTGGGCGATGTTGACCTGCACGAAGTCGCCCTCGTACACCATCGCCGCCTTGGGCTGGTCACCACCCGTGAAGGTCTGGGTGACGGCGTTGGGGAACTGCGTCTGGAGCGCCCCGTCGGGGCCCCCGGCCACGTAGTCCTTCTTGCCCCAGACCTGCGCCAGCGTGGTCAGGGCGTCCTTGACCGACGGGTCGGTCCACTTGATCTCGTGCCGGGCCAGCTGGTCGTACTTCTCCGGCCCCGCCTGCGACAGGTACACGTTCTCGAACCAGTCGGTCAGCGGCCAGCCGTCCGCGCCCGGAATGGAGAACGGGGTGACCCCGGAGTCGTAGACCGTCTGGGCGGTCGTCAGCAGCTCGTCCCACGTCTTGGGCTCGCTCGCCCCCGCGTTCTCGAAGACCTTGGCGTTGTACCAGATCAGCGACTTGTTGGCGGCCTTGTAGTAGACGGCGTACTGGGTGCCGTCGACCTTGCCGATGTCCTGCCAGCCCTGCGAGAAGTTCTTCGTCAGCTGCGCCTTCGCCTCGGCGCCCAGCGGCTTGGCCCACTTCTTGTCCACGGCCTGCTGGATGGCGCCCGGCTGCGGCAGCATCGCCACGTCCGGCGGCTGACCGCCCGCGATCTTCGAGCCGAGGAAGTTGATGATCGGATCCTGGGCGGGCACGAAGGTCACCTTCGCGCCGGTGCGTTTCTCGAACTCCGCCAGGACCTGCTTGAAGTTGGCCTGCTCCGGGCCGGTCCACACGGCGGCGACCTCGAGTGTCGTGCCGTTCAGCTTCGGGAGGGTGAGCGTGCCGGCCGTCTCCTGGCTGCCGGTGCTCCCGGTCGTGCCGCCCTTGTCGTCGTCGCCGCACGCGGTGAGCGAGAGCGCGAGCGCTCCCGCGAGCATCGCGGCGGCTGCCTTCACGGTCGTGCGTGTCCGGTGTGAGTTGCTCGTGCGCATCACTGCCCCGTTCTTCGTCCTCGTCGAACGTCCGAGCGCTGTCCCGTGGGCACTGGTCTACGCCGGGTGCGGGAGGTCGGCAAGTGCGCGTGCCGTGTCAAGCGGGGGATCGTGACCGCGTCGTGATTGCACGGTGCACACGGACGGGCGAAGGGACGCCGGACGCACGGCGCCTACAGCAGGGACGGCACCTCCACCGCCGACACCTCCCGCGCCGCCCGCTCCAGGGCGCTGGCGAGCAGGGCCAGGTCGGTCGGCCCGTTGCCCAGTTCGCGCACGGGCCTGCGGGCCGGGGGGTCGCCCATGCGCTGCCACTCCAGGGCGACGACCGTGGGCCGCAGGGTCGCCGTCCGGGGGATGCGGCCCGTGACCCGGCCGCCCTGGAACGGGGTGAGCCGGCCGTCCGCGCCCCGCAGCCGGCCCCGCCCCGGCGCCGGCTCGTCGGCTCCCGAGCCGGGGGCGTCGAGCGTGATCAGCACGGCCGCCCGCCGCGCCGGCTCCGACTCCGCCGTACGGCCGCCCGGGCCGGTGGCCGCGATCAGGTGCACGCCGAGCCGCTCGCCCTCGCGGGCCACCGCCTCCAGGGCCCGCATCACGGAGCCCGCGGCCGGCCGGCCGGGAGAGCCCAGCGCGGGGGAGACGAGCGCGTCCAGATCGTCGACGACGACGACCAGCCGGGGCAGCGGCGGCGCCGCCTCCGTCCGCTGCCGGGCCGCGGCGCCGGGCCGCAGCCGCAGCGTCGAACTGGGCGGGGTGTCGAGGTCGGCGGCGCCGCTCGCGGGCCCCGACGGCCCGCGCTGCGGGACGATCCGCTGCGACACCGCGCCCCGGGTGTGCCACTCGGCGAAGTCGGACCGCCCGAGCAGCTCGGCCCGCCGCTTCAGCTCGGCGCTCAGCGACTGCGCGAACTCCCGCATACGGACAGGGTCGTTGGCGGTGAGATGCGTCGTGACGTGCGGGACGTCGGTACAGACCCGCAGACCCTCGCCGTGCCCGCTGCCGGGCTTGCCGACGGTGTCCCGGCCGTCCAGCAGGACGATGCCCAGCCGGTCGGGCCGCTCGGCGGCGGCGAGCGAGGCGACGGCCGCCCGCAACAGCTCCGTGCGGCCGCTGCCCGACGGGCCCTCGACCAGCAGGTGAGGACCCTCGGCGGCGAGGTCCACGCAGACCGGACCGCGCGGGCCCGCCCCGAGCACCGCCCACGCCCGGCCGCCGAGCGCCTCCGCGTCGTCGGCCGCGTCCGCCCAGCGGGCGATCAGCGAGTTCGGGGTGGCCCGGGCCAGACCCAGCTCGTCCAGGAGACGGGCCGCCTGGGGCAGCGGCGCGGACACGCGCGTGTGGCGGTCCCCGCCGGTGCCGTCCGGACGCAGCGGCGCCAGGGCCCGCGCGAACCGCTCGGCCCAGGCGGGGGAGACCGCGTCGACCGCGCCGATCGTGCCGTGCCCCACCGGGCCCGGGCGCTCCGGCTCCGACCCGGCCGGCGCGACCCGCAGCAGCCGCAGCGCCGTCGCCACGTCGCCGCTGAGCAGGGCGACCGCCCCGCACGAGCGGAAGGTGGGCGCCGCCGCGCAGGCCGCCTCGAACGTCTCCGCCACGGGTGACGCCGGTGAGGCGGCCGTCGTCTCCGCCAGGCACACCACGTGGATCCCGGCCCGGGGCCCCGCCACCGCCAGCCGCGCCATCGCCGCCCGCAGGTCCGCGCCGCCCGGGTCGCCGTCCACCACCACGACCGTGTACGGGCCGGGGAAGCCGTCGGCGGAGTCGTCCGCGAGGGCCCAGGAGGGGCGGCGGGACGGGCCGCGCGGGGCCGGGATCACCGGGACCGACGGTGCCGTACCGCCGCCGGTGTCCGCGAGGTGGTCCTCCAGGCGGCGCAGCAGCTCGTCGGCGCGGGCCGTGGCCTGGTCGCGGTCGTGGGCCAGGAGCAGCCGGCAGTCCTGGCCGTGGCCCGGACGCACATGCGGCAGCCAGCCCAGCCAGGACCACTCGGCGACCCGCTCCGCCTCGGAGCGCGCGCGGTCCGTGCTGATCAGGACGATCTCCAGCAGGTCCGGTGAATGCAGTGCGGCGAGCTGTGCCAGCACCGCGCGCGCCAGCCCGGCGAGCCGCGGTCGCGGCCCGGCCAGGCCCAGCGCGCCGACCTCCCGCAGGCCCGCGGTCACGGGGACGGCGGGCAGCAGGCCCGAGCCGTCGGGCGCCGCCCGGTCGGCCGTGCCGAGCCGCACCGCGAGGGCCTCAGCGTGTCCCGGGCCGCGCTCCCACAGGCGGGGGCCCGGACACAGCGCGGTGAGCAGCACCGTGGCCGGGTCGGGCCAGGTGTCCGGCACGGGTGCGGAGCCCAGGGCCGGCTCCGCCGCGACGCCGGTGTCCTCCTCGGCGCCCTCCGGCGCGCGATCCTCGGGCCCCCCGGTGCCGGACCGGCCGCCGGCCAGCCGCCGGGCCCACGCGGACAGCCCGCCCCGCCTGCGGACGCCCGGCGGGACGTCGGTGCCGCGCAACGGGGTGCCCTCGCGGCGCGACGGGTCGGAATCCGCGTGAGCCCCGCCTTCGTCGCCGCGCGGTGGTGCGGAGGAGGGCTGCGAGACGGAGGGCGACCGCGGTGCGGGGGAGGGGTGGGGCCGCGCGGCGGAGGAGTGCGGGGCGTGCGGCTCCGGCGGGGCGGGGAGGGAACCGAGGCCGGAGCGCCCCGCGTGCGTGTCCGCGGAGCCGTCCCGGGGGGTTTCGGCGCCGGAGTGGCTCTCGATGCGCGGAGCCCCGCCCTGCCCCGGGACCAGGGGGGCCGCCGCCCGGTCGGCGCGCGCGGGGGCGGTGCCGCCCCAGTGCACGGCGCCTCGGCCGTACGCCGTCGGGCCCGCCGGGCCGTCGTCGCCGCCGGAGGCTATCGGCGGGGTGTCCCCGCCGCACGGCACCCGCACGTGCCCCTCGCCGTCCGGGGTGACGGGCAGCCGCGCCCCCGGTCCGCCGGGCGGGGCCAGCCGCAGCGCCGACTCGCCGACCCGCAGCAGGGCGCCGGGGACCAGCCGCACCGGGCGGGACGCGACACGGATCCCGTCCAGCGTGGTGCCGTTGGTGGAGTCCAGGTCGGCCACGGTGACCCGGCCGTCGGCGGACAGCGTCACCGCGCAGTGCAACCGCGAGACGTCCGGGTCGTCGAGCGGGACGTCGGCGTCGGCGGAGCGGCCCACGCGGATCTGGCCGCCGTGCAGCAGGTGGACCCCGCCCGCGTCCGGGCCCGCCACCACGTGCAGCCGGGCCGGGGCGTCGTCGACCTCCGGATGCGGTTCGGGGTCGGCCGGAGCGCCCAGCGACAGGACCGCGCCGTCCACCAGCGGCGGCTCTCCGAGCGTGCAGCGCTGGGCGTCGAGCCGCCGCGCGCCCGCGTACAGCACCGGCTGCGCTCCCCCGGACGGAGCAGTGCCCTCCCCGGAGACCGCCGCGGCCAGGGCGGACGCCACCGCGGCCAGGGCCGTGCCGGCGGGCGCCGTGACCAGCACGTCGCAGCTCGCGGCACGGCCCCGCGCGTCGAGGGGCGGACCCTGCGGGTCTACGACGGTCAGCCGGATCTGCATCGCCGTCAGCGGTCCCTTCTGCGCGGGCGCGGACATTCCCCCCACCCCGCACGAGCACGTACGCCAGTACTCCAGGCATCCTCGCACCTGTCACTGACAATGTGCCCGTCTCCCGGGAACAAGTGATCTTGATTGGTCGGCTCTGCCCGCAAAAATGCCTGATCCGTACCGCGCCGACGAACAGTTGAGATCGGTCACTCCCCGGTTCGGCAACCAAAAGGAACGACCGGGGCGTCTTTCCTGCGAACCTTTGCTTCGATGCCCCCGGCACTACAGTGTGGGAAACACAGTGGGTCGGAACATCGGAACACTCGTAAGCGATTCAGCAGGGAGCGCGTGACGTGCGGCCAGTCGGCAGCAAGTACCTGCTCGAGGAGCCGCTCGGACGCGGCGCCACGGGCACCGTCTGGCGAGCCCGCCAGCGCGAGACCGCGGGCGCCGAGGCGGCCGTGCCCGGACAGCCCGGAGAGACCGTCGCGATCAAGGTCCTCAAGGAGGAGCTTGCGAGCGACCCGGACGTCGTGATGCGCTTCCTGCGCGAGCGTTCGGTGCTGCTCCGACTGACGCACCCCAACATCGTCCGGGTCCGCGACCTGGTCGTCGAGGGTGATCTGCTGGCCCTGGTCATGGACCTCGTCGACGGGCCCGACCTGCACCGCTACCTGCGCGAGAACGGCCCCTTCACGCCCGTCGCCGCCGCCCTGCTCACCGCGCAGGTCGCCGACGCGCTCGCCGCGAGCCACGCCGACGGCGTCGTCCACCGCGACCTGAAGCCCGCCAACGTGCTGCTGCGGCAGGACGGCGGCCAGATGCACCCGATGCTCACCGACTTCGGCATCGCGCGCCTCGCCGACTCCCCGGGCCTGACCCGCACCAGCGAGTTCGTCGGCACACCCGCGTACGTCGCACCGGAGTCCGCCGAGGGCCGCCCGCAGACGTCCGCCGTCGACATCTACGGCGCCGGCATCCTGCTGTACGAGCTGGTCACCGGCCGCCCGCCGTTCTCCGGCGGCTCGGCCCTGGAGGTCCTGCACCAGCACCTGAGCGCCGAGCCGCGCCGCCCCTCGACGGTCCCCGACCCGCTGTGGACGGTGATCGAGCGCTGCCTGCGCAAGAACCCGGACGAGCGCCCCGGTGCCGAGAACCTCGCGCGCGGGCTGCGCGTCGTCGCCGAGGGCGTCGGCGTCCACGCCAACTCGATGCAGATCGCCGCCGCCGAGGGCGTGGGTCACCTGCTCGCGCCCGACCCGGCGCCCGCGACCGTGCCGGGCGCGCCGGCCGGCGGCTACGACCCGAACGCCGCGACCAGCGTCCTGCCGCACACCTCCGGCCCCGGCACCCCCGCCGGCGCCGCCGACCCCACCGCCGTCCTGCCGCACACCGGCGGCCCGGCGGGCGCGGGCGACCCGACCGCCGTGATGCCGCCGGTGCCGCCGCACCAGCCCGGCCAGGGTCAGCAGCCCGAGCAGCCGCACCCCTGGCAGAGCCAGATGCGCGCCGCCCGCGACCGCAACGAGCAGACGCAGGTCCAGTACGTCGACCCGAACGAGGACCCGCTGCGCCGCCGCCCCCAGCGGCAGGTCGCCCGCCCGCAGCAGCAGCCGCAGCGCCGCCAGCAGTCCCCGCAGCAGGGCTACGGCTACCCGCAGCAGGGCCGGCCCCAGCAGCAGTACGCGCCCCAGCAGCCGCAGGCCCCCCGGCGGCAGACGCCGCAGCCCCAGCAGCCGCAGCGGTACGCGCCGCAGCCCCAGCAGCCGCAGCAGCGGCCCGCGCCGGAGCCCCGGCAGCCGAGGGAGCCGCGTCCGCCGCGCCAGCGCAGTGCCAACCCGATGCGGATCCCCGGGCTCGGCTGTCTCAAGGGCTGCCTTTTCACGATCGTCATCCTGGTCGTCGCCGGCTGGCTCATCTGGGAGCTGAGCCCGCTCCAGGACTGGATCGGCACCGGCAAGGGCTACTGGGAGCAACTCGGCGACTGGTTCGACAAGGTCGCGGGCTGGGTCGGGGACCTGGGCGGCGGTTCCGGCACTTCGTGAGGTTTCGGCGCGGACCCGGACGGCGCGTCCCGCGGGACGCGCGGCGAGTCTGGGGATTTGTCGACAACTGACGGGTGATTTCCGCCTCCACGGTGAAGGTTGGCTCGGCGGACGCGTACTTTTGTCGGCAACACGCGTCTGTAGGAGCAGCCTTGGCACGGAAGATCGGCAGCCGGTACACCGCCCACCAGATCCTGGGCCGGGGCAGCGCCGGCACGGTGTGGCTGGGCGAGGGGCCGGAGGGGCCCGTCGCCGTCAAGCTGCTGCGCGAGGACCTCGCGTCCGACGAGGAGCTCGTGGGGCGCTTCGTGCAGGAGCGCACCGCCCTGCTCGGCCTGGAGCACCCCCACGTGGTCTCCGTACGGGACCTGGTCGTCGACGGCAACGACCTGGCCCTCGTCATGGACCTGGTGCGCGGCACCGACCTGCGCACCCGGCTGGAACGGGACCGGCGGCTGGCGCCCGAGGCCGCGGTGGCGATCGTCGCCGACGTCGCCGAGGGGCTCGCCGCCGCACACGCGGCCGGGATCATCCACCGGGACGTCAAACCGGAGAACGTGCTCCTCGACATGCAGGGCCCGCTCGGTCCCGGCGGCTCGCACCGCGCGCTGCTGACCGACTTCGGCGTCGCCAAGCTCATCGACACCCCGAAGCGGACCCGCGCGACGAAGATCATCGGTACGCCGGACTATCTGGCCCCCGAGATCGTGGAGGGCCTCCCGCCGCGCGCCTCGGTGGACATCTACGCGCTCGCGACGGTGCTGTACGAGCTGCTGGCGGGCTTCACGCCGTTCGGCGGCGGCCACCCCGGCGCGGTCCTGCGCCGGCACGTCACGGAGACGGTCGCGCCGCTGCCCGGAATCACCGACGAGCTGTGGCAGCTGCTCGTGCAGTGCCTGGCGAAGGCGCCGGCCTCGCGACTGCGGGCCTCGGAGCTGGCGGCGCGCCTGCGGGAGCAGCTGCCGGCGCTGGCCGGGATGCCGCCGCTGGATGTGGACGAGCCGGACGCGGAGTCCGCGGAGGACGGTCCTCAGGGCGCGTCCGCGGCGGAGGGCGCCGACCGCGGGGCGGCGGCCCCCTCCCAGGGCGCCGGGACCTCCGGGACCTCCGGGGCCTCGGCGGGGCGGGAGCGGCGGGGGTCGGTGCCGTTGGTGCCGGGCGCCAAACCGGACTCCAACCGGGACACGCACACCTCGATGCGGGTGCCGGCGCCGGACGAGCTGGCGGGCGGCGCCCATGGCACGGCCAGGGTCCCCCGGGCGCCCGGGGCCCCGCGCCCGGGCTCGGCCCGCAACCGCGCCACCGCGCGCAGGCGGCGGATCGCGCTGGGGGCGGCGGCGCTCGCGCTGGCCGCGGCGGTGGGTGTGGGCACGTGGGCGGCGACGTCGGGCGACGACGCGGGGGCCCGGCCGGGCGATACGAAGAACTCGACCTCGACGGCGCCCTGACCGTCGGCCGCGGGGTCGCGGGGTCGCGGGGTCGCGGGGTCGCGGGTCGCGCGCGTCGCGGGGCACGCGGGGCGCTGGCCGTGGGCCGCTGTACTGGGGCGACAGGGGCGGGCTGGCCTCCGGGCCGGGGGCCGCGCAAGGGTGCCTGGGGGTGTGGAGGTGTATCCGGGCGGTTGCCTCGCCCCCGCCGCCCCTACCCTTCCCGTCCCCAGGGGCTCCACCCCTTCGACCCCCGCCGGGGCTGCGCCCCTGCACCCCGCATCGGCCCTGAACGGGCCTCGTCCTCAAACGCCGGACGGGCTGGGTCAGCGGAGCTTTGTCGGGAGGGGGTCGGACGGGCTGGGGGGACCGGGTCTTGTCGGGGAGGTGGATCGGGGTGGTCCGGCGGGAGGGCCCGGGTTGCTCGGCGGAGCCGTTACGCTGGGAGCGTGGCAGTCGTCGATGTATCCGAAGAGCTCAAGTCCCTCTCCTCGACCATGGAGTCGATCGAGGCCGTTCTGGACCTCGACAAGCTGAGGGCAGACATCGCCGTGCTCGAGGAGCAGGCGGCCGCGCCGTCCCTGTGGGACAACCCGGACGAGGCGCAGAAGATCACCAGCAAGCTGTCCCACCTCCAGGCAGAGGTCAGGAAGGCCGACGCGCTGCGCGGCCGGATCGACGATCTCGCCGTGCTGTTCGAGATGGCCGAGGAGGAGGACGACCCGGACACCCGCGCCGAGGCCGAGGCCGAGCTGACCTCCGTCAAGAAGGCGCTGGACGAGATGGAGGTCCGGACGCTGCTCAGCGGTGAGTACGACGCCCGTGAGGCGCTCGTCAACATCCGCGCCGAGGCCGGCGGCGTCGACGCCGCCGACTTCGCCGAGAAGCTCCAGCGCATGTACCTGCGCTGGGCCGAGCAGCGCGGCTTCAAGACCGAGATCTACGAGACGTCGTACGCGGAAGAGGCCGGCATCAAGTCGACGACGTTCGCCGTGCAGTCGCCGTACGCCTACGGCACGCTCTCCGTCGAGCAGGGCACGCACCGGCTGGTGCGGATCTCGCCCTTCGACAACCAGGGGCGCCGCCAGACGTCCTTCGCCGGTGTCGAGATCCTGCCGGTCGTCGAGCAGTCCGACCACGTCGAGATCGACGAGTCCGAGCTGCGCATCGACGTCTACCGGTCCTCGGGCCCGGGTGGTCAGGGCGTGAACACGACCGACTCGGCCGTGCGCATCACCCACCTCCCCACCGGCATCGTCGTCTCCTGCCAGAACGAGCGGTCGCAGATCCAGAACAAGGCGACCGCGATGAACGTCCTCCAGGCGAAGCTGCTCGAGCGGCGCCGGCAGGAGGAGCAGGCCAAGATGGACGCGCTCAAGGGCGACGGCGGCAACTCCTGGGGCAACCAGATGCGTTCGTACGTCCTGCACCCGTACCAGATGGTCAAGGACCTGCGCACCGAGTTCGAGGTCGGCAACCCCGAGGCCGTGTTCAACGGTGAGATCGACGGATTCCTCGAGGCCGGAATTCGCTGGCGCAAGCAGCAAGAGAAGTAGGTTTGTCGACAAGGCAACTGCCCCTGCTCCAGGGGTGGTTGCCTTTGTCGTTTCCGGACGCGTCCCCGATGTCCGGGTATTGCGTCACAGTTTTACATCACACTCACAGCTCCGACACCCGGCAAAACATTCCTCTACGGACATTGCGTACGCAATGCCCTTGACGTTGCTTTGAAAAATGGGAAGGGTGAAGCGTGGCATGCGTATCTCCGGGGCGCATGTGAACCGGGGGGACTTCGCTATGTTTCGGCTACCTCCGTCGATCACGGCCCCGGGCGCGGCCTCATCGACGATTCGGCTACTGGGGGTAGCAACCATATGACCAAGAAGACGCGGATCCGGGTCGCGCGCATAGCCGCCGGCGCCGTGATCGCGGCGGGCGCCTCGCTGACCGTGGCGGGTGCGGCCTCGGCCGTCGACGGCGACGGCGGCAAGAGCGGTCTCGTCGAGACCCTCACCGGCGAGGGCGCCAAGTCCCCGCGCAACCCCGACCCCTGCGAGGTCGGCACCGGTCCCGAGTGCCCGACGACCGGCGGCAACAGCTCCGACGGCGGCGCTGCCTCCACCACCAGCAGCAACGGTGGCGCGTCCAGCGACGGCGGCGCGAGCAGCTCCAGCAGCAGCAACAACGGTGGCGCCTCCAGCGACGGTGGCGCGAGCAGCTCCAGCAGCAGCAACAACGGTGGCGCCTCCAGCGACGGCGGTGTCGCCTCCATCGGCGGCAGCGCCTCGATCGCCGGCGGCGCCGCGTCCATCGGCGGCAGCGTCTCCATCGGCGGCTCCAGCAACAACGGCGGTGCGTCGAACGCGGGCAGCTCCAGCAACAACGGCGGCTCGGGCAACGGCGGTTCGAGCAGCAACAACGGTGGCGCGTCGAACGCGGGCAGCTCCAGCAACAACGGCGGCTCGGGCAACGGCGGTTCGAGCAGCAACAACGGCGGTGCGTCGAACGCGGGCAGCTCCAGCAACAACGGCGGCTCCGGCAACGGCGGTTCGAGCAGCAACAACGGCGGCTCCAGCAGCACCGGCGGCTCCGCCAGCACCGGCGGCACCTCCTCCACGGGCGGCTCCGCCAGCACCGGCGGCACCGCCACCGGTGGTTCCACCAGCACCAGCGGTGGCACCGGCACCACGCCCGACGGCACCTCCGCCCAGGAGGCCGGCAGCTCCGCGCTGACCGACACCTCGGACTCCACCTCCGACGCGGCCGCCCAGGGCGGTGGCGAGGAGCTGGCCGAGACCGGTGCCGGCCAGACCGCGTTCCTGGTGATCGGCGCGGCGACGATGATCGCCGGCGGCATCGGCTTCCGCGTGCTGCCCCGTCTCGTCGAGGGCCGCGGCGCCGCGGCTGCCTGACGGTAGCCGCGCCCGCACCGACCGTACGCGCGCAGGAGAAGGGGCCCGGAGCTCGCTTGAGCTCCGGGCCCCTTCGGTGTCCTGCGGGCGGGGCGGCTACGCGGTCTGGTGGGCGAGCAGGGCGACCGCCGCCACCAGCACCGCGAGCAGTGCGACCAGCGCCATCGGGTTGAGACCCGCGAAGAAGTTCTCCTGCTGCATCCGCTCGCGGTTCGCGCGGCACACCGGGCACCGGCCCTCGCTCACGGGCGCGGCGCAGTTAGCGCACACCAGCCGGTCGTACGTCATGCGCTCGCCCTCCTTGCACCGGTTCCACGTACACAACGCTCACGAGACCGCGAACGTTCCCCCTCCACTGTGCCAGGTTCCTGCGGGGGCCGCGCGACGCGCCGGGAGAGGGGGCACGGGCAAAGTCCCGTACAAAACCGCACAAGCCGCCCCCAACCGCAACCGGTGCCTGCGCTCCCGTACCCGGTTCGCGTATGGTCACGCTCATCTACCCCCGGCGACCCGTGGTGCATCCGTGATCCGATTCGACAACGTCTCCAAGGTCTACCCCAAGCAGAGCCGCCCCGCACTCAGGGATGTGTCCCTCGAGGTGGAGAAGGGCGAGTTCGTCTTCCTCGTCGGGTCCTCCGGCTCCGGAAAGTCCACCTTCCTGCGGCTGATCCTCCGCGAGGAGCGGTGCAGTCACGGACAGGTGCACGTCCTGGGCAAGGACCTCGCGCGCCTCTCGAACTGGAAGGTGCCGCAGATGCGCCGCCAGTTGGGGACGGTCTTCCAGGACTTCCGGCTGCTGCCGAACAAGACGGTCGCGGAGAACGTGGCCTTCGCCCAGGAGGTCATCGGCAAGTCCCGCGGCGAGATCCGCAAGTCCGTGCCGCAGGTGCTCGACCTCGTCGGGCTCGGCGGCAAGGAGGACCGGATGCCCGGTGAGCTCTCCGGCGGTGAGCAGCAGCGCGTCGCCATCGCGCGAGCCTTCGTCAACCGGCCCAAGCTGCTGATCGCCGACGAGCCGACCGGCAACCTCGACCCGCAGACCTCCGTCGGCATCATGAAGCTGCTGGACCGGATCAACCGGACCGGTACGACCGTGGTGATGGCGACGCACGACCAGAACATCGTGGACCAGATGCGCAAGCGCGTCATCGAGCTGGAGCAGGGCCGCCTCGTCCGCGACCAGGCACGCGGCGTCTACGGCTACCAGCACTGAGACCCGCCCCCGAGAGCCACGGAAAGGCATAACGAGCCGCCATGCGCGCCCAGTTCGTCCTGTCGGAGATCGGTGTCGGTCTCCGTCGCAACCTGACGATGACCTTCGCCGTCGTCGTCTCCGTCGCCCTGTCGCTCGCCCTGTTCGGCGGGTCGCTCCTGATGAGCGACCAGGTCAGCACGATGAAGGGCTACTGGTACGACAAGGTCAACGTCTCGATCTTCCTCTGCAACAAGAGCGACGCCGAGTCGGATCCCAACTGCGCCAAGGGCGCGGTGACCGAGGACCAGAAGAAACAGATCAAGTCCGACCTCGACAAGATGGGGGTCGTCGACACGGTCACCTACGAGTCGCAGGACGAGGCGTACAAGCACTACAAGGAGCAGTTCGGCGACTCGCCGCTGGCCGCCTCCCTCACGCCGGACCAGATGCAGGAGTCGTACCGCATCAAGCTGAAGGACCCCGAGAAGTACCAGGTCATCGCGACCGCCTTCGACGGGCGTGACGGTGTGCAGTCAGTGCAGGACCAAAAGGGCATTCTGGACAACCTGTTCGGGCTGCTCAACGGCATGAACTGGGCGGCGCGGGCCATCATGGCGCTGATGCTGGTCGTCGCGCTGATGCTGATCGTCAACACCGTGCGCGTCTCGGCGTTCAGCCGACGGCGTGAGACCGGGATCATGCGCCTGGTCGGCGCCTCCGGCTTCTACATCCAGGCGCCGTTCATCGCGGAGGCCGCGGTCGCGGGCCTCATCGGCGGCACCGTCGCCTGCGGATTCCTGGTGATCGCGCGGTACTTCATCATCGACCACGGCCTGGCCCTGTCCGAGAAGCTGAACCTGATCAACTTCATCGGCTGGGACGCCGTCCTGACGAAGCTTCCGCTCATCCTCGCCACCAGTCTGCTGATGCCCGCGTTGGCCGCGTTCTTCGCGTTGCGCAAGTACTTGAAGGTGTGACGCATGCCAAGGGGGCCGTACGGTCAAGCGACCGTGCGGCCCCTTCGCGTTCCCCTAGACTCGCCGCCATGTCAGGCCGTGACCCGTTTCGTCCACCCCGCCGCTGCCGCCGTGGGGCAGCCCTGACCCTGGTGTTCGCGAGCGTCCTCGTCGCGGGTGCGGCGACCGGCTCGCTGCCGGGTGACGGCCGCGAGGCGTCCGGGCAGGCCCGCCCGGCCGGTCCCACCAGCCACTCCGACCTGGTGACCAGGGCCGCCGCGGAGGCGATGGCCGACGGCAAGTCGCCGTTGGAGGCCGCCGAGCGCGCCGTCAGCCGCAGCGGCGACCGCTGGGCCGCGGTCTACTCCGAGGGCGAGTACGAGGAGTTCGCCGACTCCCTCGACGGGCGGTACACCGGCGTCGGCCTGGAGGCGCGGCGCGAGCGCGACGGCCGGATCGAGGTGACCTCGGTGCAGTCCGGGTCGCCCGCGGCCGGCGCCGGGATCCGCGCGGGCGACCGGCTGCGCAGCGTCGACGGACAGCGGGTCGACGGCCGTCCGGTCACCGAGGTGGTCTCCTTACTGCGCGGTGACAGCACCCACGCGCCCGCCGGCACGACCGTCCGTCTCGGTCTTCAACGCGGCACGCGCGCGTGGACCGAGACCCTGCGCCGGGCCCGGGTGTCCACCGAGTCGGTCACCGTGCGCACGCTCGCCGGGGGCGTCACCGTCATCCGGATCGCCGCGTTCACCAAGGGCGTCGGCGACGCCGTCCGCACCGCCGTGCGCCGGGCCCCGGCCGGGACCGGCGTCGTCCTGGACCTGCGCGGCAACTCCGGCGGCCTGGTCACCGAGGCCGTCTCCACCGCCTCCGCCTTCCTCGACGGCGGCCTCGTCGCCACCTACGACGTTGACGGCGACCAGCGCGCCCTGCACGCCGATCCCGGCGGTGACACCACGAAACCCCTGGTGACGCTGGTCGACGGTGGCACGATGAGCGCGGCGGAACTGCTCACCGGCGCCCTCCAGGACCGCGGCCGCGCGGTCGTCGTGGGCACCCGCACCTTCGGCAAGGGGTCTGTGCAGATGCCGAGCCGGCTGCCCGACGGCTCCGTCGCCGAGCTGACCGTCGGCCACTACCGCACCCCCTCCGGCCACACCGTCGACGGCAAGGGCATCACCCCCGACCTGGAGGCCGACCGGGGCGCCCTCGAGCAGGCCGGGACGGTGCTGAGCGGGCTCGGGGACACGCGGTGACCCCGCTCCGGCGAGCCGCGTAATCGGCTTTCCCCCGGACCCCCTCCAGGTGCGAAAATGGCGGCACTATGAGCAAGGGAATGTACGTACCGAAAGAGTCGCAGCCGAAGCAGGGCAAGCCGGCCGCGGAGAAGACCAAGGGCCAGCGCAAGATCGTCGCGCAGAACAAGAAGGCCCGGCACGACTACGCGATCATCGACACCTTCGAGGCCGGACTCGTACTGACCGGCACCGAGGTGAAGTCGCTGCGTCAGGGGCGTGCCACGCTGACCGACGGGTTCGTCCAGATCGACGGGGGTGAGGCGTGGCTGTACAACGCCCACATCCCCGAGTACTTCCAGGGCACCTGGACCAACCACTCGGTGCGCCGCAAGCGCAAGCTGCTCCTGCACCGCGCGGAGATCGACAAGCTGGCCGTGAAGTCGGAGGAGACGGGGCACACGATCGTGCCGCTCGCCCTGTACTTCGTGGACGGCCGGGCGAAGGCCGAGATCGCGCTGGCGCGAGGCAAGAAGGAGTACGACAAGCGGCAGACGCTGCGGGAGAAGCAGGACCGGCGGGACACCGACCGGGCGATCGCCGCCGCCAAGCGGCGTCAGCGGGGCGCGTAGCCGCAGCCCCGCCGTCGGGCGCGCCGCCGGGCCGCCGGGAATGGGCTGGCACGCACCTGCGTTGGTCACGTACGATGGCACCTGTGCCCCACAGCGGGTACGACGATTGAAAAATCAACATGGGGATGATCGGTTTCGACAGCGGATGTCGAAGCAGGGGAAGCGTGTCGAGGAAGCGGCCATGATCTCGTAAACCACAGGCCGAAAAAAATAATCGCCACTGTTAAGAGCGATTCTCCCAAGGCGACGCAGTTCGCCCTCGCCGCCTGATCTCAGGTAGCTAGGCAACTGCCCCTTACTTAAGGGAGTGTCAGCCCGGGCTTGTTCCCGACCCGGATCCTGGCATCAGCTAGGGGACTAAACCTTGATCCCGGTCACGGGGTGAAGAGGGAAACCACACAGTGACTGGGCCCGTCGGCGACTTGTTCGCGTGATCGCCGGGGCCGAGAAAAGCACAGCGAACTGCACACGGAGAAGCCCTGGTTCCGCACCGTTGGACGCGGGTTCGATTCCCGCCATCTCCACCACCCCATGTGAACAGAGCACCCCGTCCCCCTCCAGGGACGGGGTTTTCTGTTGGCACCCCCGGTGCGTCACGCAGGTGCCCGGTGCCTCACGGCAGTGCTCTGGGCGCCGTACTCGCCCGCGGTGTCAGCGTCGGCGCCAGTAGGGTCTCCTGGGGCACCGCCTCGTCGGCGAGCTTCGCCATCAGCAGTTGCACCGCCCGTGTGCCCAGCTCCGCGGAGGGCAGGGTGACGGAGGTGACGGGGACCCGGCAGGACGCGGCGATGTCGTCGGGGCAGATCGCGGTGACCGACAGATCCGCCGGCACCCGCAGACCGAGCTGCTCGAAGGCGTCGATGAGCGGCTCCAGGACCGCCTCGTTGTGGACGACCACCCCCGTCAGCGCCGGCTGCTCGCGCAGCAGCCGTTCCGCCGCCCGGCGCGCGGCGGCGGGCGTCGCCTCGCAGGGGTGGACGGCCGAGGCGAGGCCGCTTCGGTCGGCGGCCTCCGTGAAGCCCTGCACCACCCGCTGGGCGAACGCCGTCCCGCGGACGTAGACCTCCGGCGGCGACCCCACCAGCGCCACCACCCGGTGGCCCAGCCGGGCCAGATGCTCCACGCACCGCTCGCCCGCCGCCCGGAAGTCCAGGTCGACGCAGGTCACCCCGGCGGTCTCCTGCGGGAACCCGATCATCACCGACGGCCGGTCCAGGCGGCGCAGCAACGGCAGCCGCGGGTCGTGGAGCTGCACGTCCATGAGGATCAGCGCGTCGACCAGCGCGGTCTCGGCGACCCTGCGCAGACCGTCCTCGCCCTCCTCCTGCGTCAGCAGCAGCACGTCGTGGTCGAAGCGGCGGGCGGCCACCGCCACCGCCACCGCGAACCGCATGACGACCGGGACGTGGATGCCGGTCCGCAGCGGCACCACCAGCGCGAGCACCTGGGAGCGGCGGCCGGCCAGGGCGCGCGCGCCGGCGTGCGGGCGGTAGCCCAGCTCCCGCGCGGCGGCCTCGACGCGCTGCCGGGTCTCCGCGGAGATCGGACGCTTGCCGCTGAGGGCGTACGACACGGTGCTGGGCGAGACGCCGGCGTGCCGCGCCACATCGGTGATCCTGACCATCAGCCCAGCTCCAGGGTGAGGAACCCGGTGCCCGCCCCGGCCCGCGCGAGCCGGTCGCCCGCCGCGAGCGCCCAGGTCGCCGAGGGGTCACTGGAGGAGGCCCGCAGGGTGTCGCCCTCCCGGACCACGGTGAAGGTGACCGTCCCCACCCGCACGGTCACCTGCGCGCCGCGCTCCAGGCCGTAGGTGCGCAGGGTGACACCGTCGGCGTGGTCGTAGTCGGGCCGGTCGGCGTGCGCGCCCACCGGGAGCACCGCGCCCGGCCGCACCAGCAGTGGCAGGCTGAGGAAGTCGTGCCGTTCGCGCACCCAGCGCGGCCCCGTCACCGTCCCTCCGGTGGAGTAGTGGGTCCAGGTGCCCTCGGGGACGTAGTAGGTGACGTCTCCCTCGTCGTCGAAGACGGGCGCGACCAGCAGGTCCGGGCCGAGCATGTACTGCCGTTCCAGGTGCGCGCAGCCGGGGTCGTCGGGGAACTCCAGGACCATGGCCCGCATGACGGGCGTCCCCTCCTCGTGGGCGGTGCGGGCGGCCTCGTACAGGTAGGGCATCAGGCGCAGCTTGAGCCGGGTGAAGTGCCGCAGCACGTCCACGGACTGCTCGTCGAACAGCCACGGCACCCGGTAGGAGGAGCTGCCGTGCAGCCGGCTGTGGGACGACAGCAGGCCGAAGGCCAGCCATCGCTTGAACAGCGAGGGCGTCGGCGTGTCCTCGAAGCCGCCGATGTCGTGGCTCCAGAAGCCGAACCCGGACAGGCCGAGCGACAGCCCGCCGCGCAGCGACTCCGCCATCGACTCGTACGTGGCCTCGCTGTCGCCGCCCCAGTGCACGGGGAACCGCTGCCCGCCGGCCGTCGCCGACCGGGCGAACAAGACCGCCTCGCCCTCGCCCCGGTGCTTGCGCAGCACGTCGAAGACCGTGCGGTTGTACAGGTGGGTGTAGAGGTTGTGCATCCGCTCCGGGTCGGAACCGTCGGACCACACCACGTCGAGAGGGACGCGCTCGCCGAAGTCGGTCTTGAAACAGTCCACGCCCTGGGCGAGCAGCGCCTCCAGCTTGGCCGCGTACCACTCGCGGGCGGCCGGGCTGGTGAAGTCGACGAGCGCCATGCCCGGCTGCCACAGGTCCCACTGCCAGACACTGCCGTCGGGGCGTCTGAGCAGGTGCCCGAGCGCCTTGCCCTCGGCGAACAGCTGAGAGCGCTGGGCGATGTACGGGTTGATCCACACGCACACGTGCAGGCCCTTCGCCTTCAGCCGGGCCAGCATCCCCTCCGGGTCCGGGAACACCCGCGGGTCCCAGCGGAAGTCGCACCAGTGGAACTCGCGCATCCAGAAGCAGTCGAAGTGGAAGACGGACAGCGGCAGCTCGCGTTCCCGCATGCCCTCGACGAAGGAGGTCACCGTCTCCTCGTCGTACGACGTGGTGAAGGACGTCGACAGCCACAGGCCGAACGACCAGGGCGGCGGCAGCGCCGGGCGCCCGGTCAGCGCGGTGTACCGGCGCAGGATGTCCTTCGGGGTGGGGCCGTGGATGACGTAGTACGTCAGCTGCTGCGTCTCGGCGCTGAACTGCACCCGGGAGACGGCCTCCGAGCCGACCTCGAAGGACACCCTGCCCGGATGGTCGACGAAGACGCCGTAGCCCGCGTCGGTCAGGTAGAACGGGACGTTCTTGTAGGCCTGTTCCGTCGCCGTGCCGCCGTCGGCGTTCCAGATGTCGACGACCTGACCGTTCTTCACCAGCGGCCCGAAGCGCTCACCGAGGCCGTAGACGGACGTGCCCACGCCGAGGGTGAGCTGTTCGCGCAGGTGGTGGGCGCCGTTGGCGTCCCGCATGATGCCCATGTGGCGGGGGCCGCTGAAGGTGAGGGTGCGGCCGTGCGCGAGGAACTCGACGCGCCAGGGCCCGCGGCGGGCCACCCGCACCGACAGCGCGCCGGAGGTCAGGGTCGCGTGCTCGTCGTCGTGGGTGATCAGCGGCTCGGCCTCGCCCTCGGTGAGGTCGAAGGCGGGCTCGTTCGGCTGACCGCCCGTGAAGTGGGTGAGGGTCAGGCCGATGACGTCGGGCATCGGCGTGTGCGCGGTGATCGTCACGACCGGTCCCGTCATCAGGTCGCCGCGGGAGCGTACCGGCCGGGTCGGCGCGTGGATCTCCATGACGCCGTCGACGTCGGTGACGTCCAGGACCTGGGCCGGATGGGAGGCGGTGACCCCCTCGCGCAGGAGCCAGTAACCGTCGGTGAACTTCATGGGGGGTGTCCTTACGTCACGGCTCCCCACGGTGGTGTCGTGGGCGAGCGTTCGCCAAAAGACGGAACGGTGGTCGCGCGCGGTGTGTCGAACCGTTCGACGGGAGACGTCGAAGCGCTTCGACGGGCGAAGGTAGGTGGCTGCCGTGAGCACGTCAATGGGGCGTCCGGCGCGGGACGGCAGTGGTGGTGGCGAGGGTGATCAGCAGGGCCGTCACGGCCGCCGCGACCGGCACGCCGTACCCGGCCTCGGCCGAGAGGTGCTCCACGACCCAGCCGCCGGTCGCGCTGCCGCAGGCGATGCCGGCGAGCAGACCGGTGACCGCGAGGGTCATGCCCTCGTTGAGACGGCCCTCCGGGGTGCGTTCCTGGACCAGGGCCATGGTGGTGACCATGGTCGGCGCGGTCGCCGTCCCGGCGATCAGCAGGGCGCCCGCCAGGAGCGGCAGCGAGCCGGCCGCTGTCGCGGCGAGCAGCGGCAGCGTCAGCAGGACGGCCATCGCGGCCACGTTCCCCGGCTGGCGCCGAACGGCCGGCGCGGACGGCCGCACCGCCCCGTACACCAGCCCGGCCGCGCACGAGCCCGCCGCCTGGAGCGCCAGGACCACGCCGGCCGCCGTGGCGTGCCCGCGTGCGTCCGCGAACGCGATCGTGACCACCTCCGTCGCCCCGAACACCGCGCCCAGCGCGAGGCACACGGCGAGCAGCGGGGGGACGCCGGGCGCACGCAGCGGGGATCCGGCGGTGGCGTGGGGGTGAGGGGGCGGTTCGGTCGAACGCTGGGCGGCGAACAGCAGGACGCCGGTGACCAGCAGCACCACGCCGACCAGGGTGCCCGCCTCGGGGAACAGGGTTCCGCACAGGAGGGCCGCCAGCACCGGGCCCAGCATGAAGCACAGTTCGTCGGCGGCCTGTTCGAAGGAGGTGGCGGTGTGCAGGGCGTCCGGGTCGTCCTTCAGCAGGTGCGCCCAGCGGGCCCGGGACATTCCGCCGGTGTTGGGGGTCGTGACGGTGGCCAGTTGCGCGGCGAACAGGGTCCAGTCGGGCGTGCCGCCGCGCACGCACAGCACCAGCGCGAGATTGCCCAGCACCGCGAACAGCGTGGCGGGCACGGCGACCCGGGCCTGCCCGTACCGGTCGACGAGCCGCGCGATCCACGGGGCGACCAGCGCGGACGCGGCGAGCCCGGTCGCGGTGATGGCGCCGGCGAGGGCGTACGAGCCGCGCGTACCGGCGATCATCATGACCGCGCTGACGCCGAACATGCCCATCGGCACCCGCGCGAGCAGGTTGCCGGCGGTGAAGGCGCGGGCGCCGGGGAGGGCGAGGAGGCGGCGGTAGGGGGTGAGGTCGGGCATGCCCCCACCGTCGCCTGCCGATGATCAAGGGGTCCAACACCTGCTGCGCGCCGATTCACGCACCTGCGTTGTAAGTTGCCGCCATGTCCCGTCATCTCGACCCCCGGCTGCTGCGCGCCTTCCTCGCCGTCGCCGAGGAACTGCACTTCACACGTGCCGCGGCCCGTCTGTACGTCGCCCAGCAGGCGCTCAGCCGCGATGTGCGGCGCCTGGAGCGGGAGTTGGGGGCCGAACTGTTCGTGCGCACCACCCGGCAGGTGACGCTGACGGGGGACGGCGAGCGGCTGGTGCCGCTGGCCCGCCGGGCGCTCCAGGCGCAGGACGACCTGCTCGCGGCGTTCGCGACGGCCCGTCCGCTGCTCGTCGACCTCAACTCCCCGGGTCTGGAGACGGGGCGCCGGGTGCTGCACCGGGCGCGCGAACTCGTCCCCGAGCTCGAGCTGATGGCCCGCTACGAGAGCGGTCTGACCGGTGCCGCGGTGGAGATCGTCTCGGGGCGGCTCGACGCGTCGTTCGGGCGGTACGCGGGGCTGGACCCGGTGCTGCGGGCCCAGCTGGACCACCGGCTCGTGCGCTGGGAGCCGATGGCGGTCCTCCTGCCCGAGGACCACCGGCTGGCGGGGCTGGCGCGGGTGCCGCTGGCCGCGCTGGCGGGCGAGAGCGTGTACGCGGGAGCCGGCAATCCCCGGACGCCGGAGTGGACCGACCTCGCCCGGCTGCTGTTCGAGGGGCGCGGCATCGAGCTCGCGCCGCCCGCCCCGCTGGCCGTCGGGGAGGAGGAGTTCCGGCGCGTCATGGCGAAGTCCCGCTCCCCGATCCTCGCGGTGGTGGGATTTCCGGCCATGCCCGGGACGGTTCTGCGGCCGCTCGTCGACCCCGTTCCGCTCTCCCCGGTGTCACTGGTGTGGCGGAAGGGGCTGGTCCATCCGGCGCTGGACGCCCTGCGGCAGGCGGCGGCCGACGTCGGGGGAGAGGAGAGATGGCTGGAACAGACCGTCGGAGGCTGGTTTCCCGCCATCGACATGAGCATGACGTTTCCCTGTAAGAACGACAAACACGTCCACTGACGTCACGCCCTGCGCTGAATTCGTCGCCCTGGGTGCAGCAGGGGTGGACGGCGCGCGGACCGGGTGGGGGCCCGGAACCGCCGACGGGTGCTCGTCGCGGCAGCCGCGCCCTGAACAGACCCGTGGTCCCGTGGGGGGAAACGCGCACGTGAAAAATGGCGGGAAGATGCCAACCGGAATCGCCGGATGCGTGCTCTGCTTCGGCTGGGCGGAGGACCTGGCGGCGGGGAGACGGCCACGGCTGTGGCCCTGGGCGGCGGGGAACGGGCGCTAGCCGCCGGGGCGACGGGAATCCGCGGTGTCCTCGGAGCCCTCGGTGTCCCCGGTGCTCTCCGGGTCCGCGGTGTCCGCGATGCCCTCCGTGCTCTCAGTGGGCTCGGTGCCCTCCGTGCCCTCGGTGTCGAGCAGCTCCCCCAGCTCGTGGGCCAGCAGCCGGTACCCCGCCTTCCAGCCCTGCGGGTCCGGCGCGTCCGGTCGCACCAGGGCGGGCAGGTGGGCCACCCGCCACGCCCGGAAGGCCCCGGCCGGGCCGACGCGCCCGGGCAGGCCGGTGAGCGCGGCGGCGAGCGCGAGCGCCTCGGCGACGGCGGTCGCGGACCCTCGTACCCAGGGCCCGGAGTCGGGCGGCCGTACCCCGGGGTCGGGCGGCCGTACCCCGGGGTCGGCGCCGTCGGGCGGCCGGCGGGCCACGGCCGCCGTCACCAGGGCCTGGAGGAAGCGGACGAGCTGGAGGTCCGCCGCCGTCAGGCACATCCGGCGAACCGTCCGGGGCCGGCTCACCTCCGCCACCAGCCGCTCCGCGTCGTCCGGCACCCGCGCGAGGCCGGTGAACGCCGACCACAGCAGCAGCGACTGCGCGGTCACCCGGTGCTCGCGCAGGTAGCCCAGCTCGTCGGCGACGCCCATCGCCGACGGGGAGAAGCCGCCGACGTCCCGGACGACGGTGAGGAGACGCTCGGCCGTCGGCCCGTGCCGGGCGAGGTGGGCGCCGACCGACGCCTCTGCGACGTTCCAGGTGCCCGTCGCGACGACCGCGCCGGTCTCCACGACGCCGCCGAGGGCCACGAAGACCTCACGGGCGAGCCTGTGCTCCGACATGTCCTTCTCCCGTCGTCCGCCGTGCGATCCTCGACCAGAACCTCTCATCCGCCGCCCGCGGGCGGTGAGAGCAACGTTCCCTTCCGGTCACCCACAGCCACAGGCCGGAAACGCGCCCTCCCTACCTTCAGGACTCATCACCGCTCATCACCGCGAACCACCCGAGCCCGGAGCACGTGGAGGCGTCATGACAGCCCCTAGCCCAGCCCCCGCACCCCCTACCTCCGCCAAGCGGGGGAGCCGCTGGATCGACCAGTGGGACCCGGAGGACGAGGCCTTCTGGAACGCCACAGGCGAGAAGATCGCCCGGCGCAACCTCTTCTTCTCGGTCCTCTCCGAGCACATCGGGTTCTCGGTCTGGACGATGTGGTCGGTGCTCGTGCTCTTCATGGGGCCGGAGTACGGGCTGACGCCGGCGGACAAGTTCCTGCTGACGTCGGTGGTCACCCTGGTCGGAGCGGTCGTCCGCGTCCCCTACACCTTCGCCGTCGCCGTCTTCGGCGGCCGGAACTGGACGGTCATCTCCGCGGCGCTGCTGCTGATCCCGACCGTCGCCGCGTTCGCCGTGATGGAGCCGGGGACGTCGTACAACACGTTCCTCGTGATCGGTCTGCTGGCCGGCATCGGCGGCGGCAACTTCGCCTCCTCCATGACCAACATCAACGCCTTCTTCCCGCTCCGTAAGAAGGGCTGGGCGCTCGGCCTGAACGCGGGCGGCGGCAACATCGGTGTGCCGGTCCTCCAGATCGTCGCCCTCGCGGTCATCGGGGCGAGCGGCGGCCCGCGCGTCCTGCTCGGGATCTACATCCCGCTGATCGTGATCGCCGCCGTGCTCGCCGCGCTGTACATGGACAACCTCACGTCCGTGAAGAACGACACCGGTGCCGCCGTCGACGCCGCGAAGGACACCCACACCTGGATCATGTCCTTCCTCTACATCGGCACCTTCGGGTCCTTCATCGGCTACAGCTTCGCCTTCGGCCAGGTCCTCACCAACCAGTTCGGCCGTACGCCGCTGCAGGCCGCGTACCTCACCTTCATCGGCCCGCTGCTCGGCTCCCTGATCCGGCCCGTGGGCGGCTGGCTCGCCGACCGCTACGGCGGCGCCCGCATCAGCCTCTACAACTACGTCGGCATGGCCGCCGCCACCACCGTCCTGATCTTCGCCAGCATGCACAAGTCGCTGCCGCTGTTCGTCGCCGTCTTCGTGGTGCTGTTCGTGCTCAGCGGGCTCGGCAACGGGTCGACGTACAAGATGATCCCCGGCATCTTCCAGGCGAAGGCCGTCGCGATGGGGCTCAGCGGAGAGGACGCCGCGAGCTACGGCCGCCGGCTCTCCGGCGCCTCCATGGGGCTCATCGGCGCGGTCGGCGCGCTCGGCGGCGTCGGCATCAACCTCGCCTTCCGCCAGTCCTTCCTCTCCTACGGCTCCGGCACCGGCGCGTTCGTCGCCTTCCTCGCCTTCTACGCCGCCTGCTTCGCCGTCACCTGGGCCGTATACCTTCGCCGCCCGGCCGGCCGGATCACCGCCTCCGGGGCCACCTCCGAGGCGAAGCCGCAGCTCAGCTACGCCGAGGTGTGACGTAACACTGGCGACATGAAGTCGAACCGAGCCTGTCACGAGCCGTTGACAGGCTCGGTCGGCATGTAGGTGGGACGACTCGAGCGGGACGAGAGTTATGTACGAGCGACAGCAGCGACCGGACCGGGGACCGCAGGCCCGGGACGGCGAACAGCACGGGCCCCTCGCCGGGTTCACCGTCGGCGTGACCGCGGCGCGACGGGCCGACGAGCTCGGAGCGTTGCTCCAGCGGCGCGGGGCGGCGGTGCTGCACGCGCCCGCCCTGCGCATCGTGCCCCTCGCCGACGACGGCGAGCTCCTCGCCGCCACCAAGGACCTCCTCGACCAGGCGCCGGACGTCGTCGTGGCCACCACCGCCATCGGCTTCCGGGGCTGGGTGGAGGCCGCCGACGGCTGGGGGCTCGGCGAGCAGCTCCTCGCCCGGCTGCGCGACGTCGAACTCCTCGCGCGCGGCCCCAAGGTCAAGGGCGCCATCCGCGCCGCCGGGCTGACCGAGGAGTGGTCGCCGTCCAGCGAGTCCATGGCCGAGGTGCTCGACCGGCTCCTCGAGGAGGGCGTCGACGGGCGGCGCGTCGCCGTCCAGTTGCACGGTGAGCCGCTGCCCGGGTTCGTGGAGGCGCTGCGGGCCGCGGGAGCGGAGGTCGTCGGGGTGCCCGTCTACCGGTGGATGCCGCCGGAGGACGTCACGCCCCTCGACCGGCTCCTCGACGCCGCCGTCGCGCGCGGCCTGGACGCCGTCACCTTCACCAGCGCGCCGGCCGCCGCCTCGCTGCTGTCGCGCGCGGAGGAGCGCGGGCTGCTGTCCGAGCTGATCGCCGCGCTCCACCACGACGTGCTGCCGGCCTGTGTGGGGCCGGTCACCGCGCTGCCGTTGCAGGCGCGGGGCATCGACACCGTCCAGCCGGAACGCTTCCGGCTCGGCCCGCTGGTGCAGTTGCTGTGCCAGGAGCTGCCGGCGCGGGCGCGCTCCCTGCCGGTCGCCGGGCACCGGGTGGAGATCCGCGGGCACGCGGTGCTGGTCGACAGCGAGCTGAAGCCCGTACCACCGGCCGGGATGTCGCTGCTGCGGGCCCTGTCGCGGCGGCCGGGCTGGGTCGTGCCGCGCGCCGACCTGCTGCGGGCGCTGCCGGGGGCGGGGCGCGACGAGCACGCCGTGGAGACGGCGATGGCCCGGCTGCGGACCGCGCTCGGTGTGCCGAAGCTGATCCAGACGGTGGTGAAGCGGGGGTACCGGCTGGCGCTGGATCCGGCGGCGGACGAGAAGTACGCCGACGCGCAGGAGTAGCTGACGGCCCGTAGGGGCCGCGGCGGGGGTGGACGGGCTGATTCCGGCACCCGGGGTTCCGGTGGCGCCCCGGGCCGGGCACTGTGGGAGGGAAGGCTTCCCGGAGGAACGCCCAAGGCGGTGACAGGCACATGGCACTGGATACGGCCACGGCCCCCTACGACCTGCGGTTCGACGCCGGACGCATCTGCCTGGACCTGCTCTCCACCAGCCATCCCCGCGAACGGCTCGACGCCCTCGCCCCGTTGTGCGCCTGGATCACCGGCTCCGGGCTGGTCCCGCCGGGCACGCCGCTGACCCACGCCGACCCGTCCTGGCCGGCCGCCTTCCGGGAACTGCGCGCGAGCGTCGGGGCGTTGGTGCACGGCCGGCTGGCCCGCGACACCGCGCCGCCCCACGAGCACGCCCTGGCCCGCGTCAACGACGTCGCCCGCGCCGCGCCCCCGGCCCCCCGCGCCGTACGCCGGGAGGACGGCAGCCTGGTGCGGGAGTTGGACGGGCCGCCGCAGTGCGCCGCGCTGCTCGCCGCGATCGCCCGGGACGCGGTGGATCTGCTCACCGATCCGGTGGCGCGGGCAGGCCTGCGCCAGTGCGCGGGGGACAACTGCCCCATCGTGTACGTCGACACCTCCCGGGGACACAGAAGGCGCTGGTGCTCCAGTGAGATCTGCGGGAACCGGGAACGGGTCGCTCGGCACCGCCGACGGGCGGCTCTCGCGCGTGCCTGAGGGGGCCGGCCCCCAACTGCCCTGTCCGCTATGCGGTGTTCGTGCCCGCGCCGTCGACGTGATTTCCATTACACGCCGTTTACCTTCACAGGAGGGTGGGCAGCGCCCGCCGCCTTGGCGCTGTGGTGAATATGTAAAGAAAGAGGGGCGGGAATGTGCCCCCATGTCCCCCTCGTCACGACACCCGGGAGAAAACTGTCGCCTCACTTTGAACACGCAACACACTGCCTGCGTACGGGTGGTGGAGCGACCGACTGGGGGAACCCCCGGACACCGGAGGTGGGCGTGCGCAAGGATGCGGCCGTGGCCAATGAACGTGGAACGAGGGCCCGACATCGCATGTCCCAGCCCTCGGAACCTGATGAGGAGCTGATGCGTGCTCTGTATCGGGAGCATGCCGGACCCCTCCTTGCTTATGTCCTGCGACTGGTTGCCGGCGACCGGCAGCGTGCCGAGGACGTCGTGCAAGAGACACTCATCCGTGCCTGGAAGAACGCCGGCCAGCTCAATCGAGCGACCGGATCGGTACGCCCCTGGCTGGTGACGGTCGCGCGCCGCATCGTCATCGACGGCCACCGCAGCCGGCAGGCCCGGCCGCAGGAGGTCGACCCGTCGCCGCTGGAGGTCATCCCCGCGGAGGACGAGATCGACAAGGCACTGTGGTTGATGACGCTGTCCGATGCGCTCGACGACCTGACCCCGGCCCACCGGGAGGTGCTCGTCGAGACGTACTTCAAGGGGCGTACGGTCAACGAGGCGGCCGAGACCCTGGGCATACCCAGCGGCACCGTTCGCTCACGGGTGTTCTACGCCCTGCGGTCGATGAAGCTGGCTCTGGAGGAGCGGGGGGTGACGGCGTGATGAGCATGTACGGGGGGTTCGGAACGGGTGGTTCGGGTATGTCTGGGCCCATGCAGGGATCTGTGCAGGGATCTCCCAGCCCGAGCGAGCACGAGACCGTGGGCGCCTACGCCCTCGGCATCCTCGACGACGCCGAGGCGACCGCCTTCGAGGCACACCTCGCCGGCTGCGAGTGGTGCGCCCAGCAGCTCGACGAGCTCGCCGGGATGGAGCCGATGCTGGCCGCGCTCGCGGACCTGCCGGGCTCCGGGACCCCCGCCATCGGCGAGTCCCTGTCCGCCAAGCCCAGCCCGCGCATCGTGGACCGGCTCGTCGACGAGGTGTCCGAGCGCCGCACCGCCAAGAAGCGCCGCTCCTTCTTCATGCTCGCCGCGGCGGCCGCTCTGATCGTCAGCGGCCCGCTGGCCGTCCTGGCCGCGACCGGCGGCGACAGCGGCGGCGACACACCCCGCACGCTCGCCGCGAGCTCGGCCCAGGCCGTCTTCGATGCCCTGCCCACCAAGATCTCCGGCACCGACCCGGCCACCCAGGTCTCCGGCACCGTCGCCCTCCAGCAGAAGGCCTGGGGCACCGAGGCCGTCATCGAGCTGAAGAACGTCAAGGGCCCGCTGAAGTGCTCGTTCATCGCCGTCGGCAAGAACGGCGAGCGCGAGACGCTGTCGTCCTGGTCGGTACCGGACTGGGGCTACGGCATCCCCGGCGCCACGGCCGACAAGGGCAAGCTGCCCCTCTACGTCCAGGGCGGCGCGGCCTTCACCCCCGACCAGATCGACCACTTCGAGGTCATGACCTTCGACGGCAAGAAGCTCGTCGAGATCGACGCGTAGGGGCCCGCCCCTCGCCTCCACCGGCCCCCTTCGCGTACGGTTGACGGCTGCCCAGCACGTCAGAAGGGGGCCCGGTGGCCGCTCAGGCTCAACAGGAAACCGCGGTTCACGACCTCGCACAGGACTCTGTGCGGGAGCGCGAGATCAGCGTCGAACAGGTACACCTGGACCGGGTGTACCGCCGCCTCGAGGAGAAGATCCACGAGGCGGAGTTCCTCATGAACGACGCGGCCCGGCGCGGCCAGGTCGGCACGCCCGGCGCCCTCGCCGAGCGCGACGCCCAGGTCTTCCGGGCGGGCGTCCACCTCAATCGGCTCAACAACGAGTTCGAGGACTTCCTCTTCGGCCGGATCGACCTGCTGCTCGGCAAGGACGGCAAGAAGGGACCCGACGGCGCCTACACCGCCGTCGAGCCGGCCGAGGGCTCGGTACGCCCCGACAACACGGCCGACATCGCCGAGACCCTGCACATCGGCCGCATCGGCGTCCTCGACGAGGACTACGCCCCCCTGGTCATCGACTGGCGGGCCCCGGCCGCGGCCCCGTTCTACCGCTCCACCCCGGTCGACCCCGGCCGGGTCGTGCGCCGCCGCGTCATCCGCTCCAAGGGACGTCGCGTGCTCGGCGTCGAGGACGACCTCATGCGCCCGGAGCTGAAGGCCTTCCTCGACGGCGACGAACTGCCCGTCATCGGCGACGGCGCCCTCATGGCCGCCCTCGGCCAGGCCCGCAGCCACACCATGCGCGACATCGTCGCCTCCATCCAGGCCGAGCAGGACCTGGTCATCCGCGCCCCCGCCGCCTCCGTCACGTACGTCGAGGGCGGCCCCGGCACCGGCAAGACGGCCGTCGCCCTGCACCGGGCCGCCTACCTCCTCTACCAGGACCGGCGCCGCTACGCGGGCGGCATCCTGATCGTCTCGCCCACCCCGCTGCTCGTGGCCTACACCGAGGGCGTCCTGCCCTCCCTCGGCGAGGAGGGCCAGGTCGCCATCCGCGCCATCGGCTCCCTGGTCGACGGTGTCGAGGCCACCCTGTACGACTCGCCGGCCGTGGCCCGGGCGAAGGGGTCGTACCGCATGCTCAAGGTCCTGCGGAAGGCGGCGCGCGGGGCGCTGGAACTCGGCCGCGGCGCGCCGGCGACCGGACAGCTCGCCCTCGACGACGCCGACCCGGCGCCGCGGACCCCCGCCGGCCCTCCCACCCGGCTGCGGGTCGTCGCCTTCGGACGGCGGCTGGAGCTGGAGGCCGAGGACCTGGAGCGGGTGCGGCGCACCGCGCTCGGCGGGACCGCGCCGGTCAACCTGCTGCGCCCGCGAGCCCGCAAGCTGCTGCTGGACGCCCTGTGGGAGCGGTCCGGGGCGGCCGGCCGGCACACCGACCCCGAGCTCGCCGCCGAGCTGCGCTCCTCCTTCGACGAGGACGTGACGAGCGAGGACTCCTTCGTCGAGTTCCTCGACGCCTGGTGGCCGGAGCTGACCCCGGCCGCCGTGCTCGCCGCCATGGCGGACGAACGGCGGCTCGGCCGGTGGGCCCGGCGGATCCTCAACCCCGGCGAGATCCGCCGGGTGGCCCGCTCCCTGCGGCGCGACGGCCGCTCCGTGCACGACGTCGCGATGCTCGACGAGCTCCAGGCGATCCTCGGCGCCCCCGCCCGCCCGAGGAGGAGACGCGAGCTCGACCCGCTCGACCAGCTCACCGGCCTGGAGGAGCTGATGCCGGTGCGAGAGGAGTCGCAGCGGGAGCGGGCCGAGCGTCTCGCGCAGGAGCGCACCGAGTACGCGCACGTCATCGTCGACGAGGCCCAGGACCTCACCCCCATGCAGTGGCGCATGGTCGGCCGCCGCGGCCGGCACGCCACCTGGACGGTCGTCGGCGACCCCGCCCAGTCCTCCTGGTCCGACCCGGACGAGGCCGCCCAGGCGCGGGACGAGGCGCTCGGCACCCGCCCGCGCCGCCGGTTCCAGCTCACGGTCAACTACCGCAACCCGGCCGAGATCGCCGAGCTCGCGGCGAAGGTGCTGGCCCTGGCCATGCCCGGCGCCGAGTCCCCGACCGCGGTCCGCTCCACCGGCGTCGTCCCCCGCTTCACCGCCGTCACGGGCTCGCTCGCCGCGACCGTGCGCGCGCAGGCCGAACGGCTGCTGGAGCGGGTCGACGGCACCGTCGGCGTCGTCGTCGCGATGAACCGCCGCGAGGAGGCCCGCCGCTGGCTGGCCGGCCTCGGCGACCGGGTCGTGGCCCTCGGCAGCCTGGAGGCCAAGGGCCTGGAGTACGACGCGACGGTGGTCGTGTCGCCCGCGGAGATCGCCGACGAGTCGCCGGCCGGACTGCGGGTGTTGTACGTGGCCCTCACCCGGGCGACCCAGCAGCTCACGGTCGTCTCGGGCGAGCGCGACCAGCCCGATCCGGCCGGGGTGCCGGATCTGCTCAGGGACTGATTCCCGTGAACTGTCCCGACGGGAATGGTCCGAGCGGATCCGTTTGTTAGCCTGGGTGTGACACCGGCTCGATCCAAGCCCCCGGGCCCAACCTTCGTCGCTACGAGCGACCACTTGCCGCGAGGCGAGCATGGCGGGTCGGTGTCATAAACGTCGGGAAGCGGCCCGCGTCACCAGGTGACGCGGGCCGCTTTCTTGTGAGTGTGGCGAACAAAACGTTCGCAATCCCCGGCCGGCTATCGCCTACTCGGCGGTAGGTGCGACGATCGGACGGCACAGCTCAGCGACGTGAAAGCAGAGGAAGTCGGCCATGGCAACGGCGCCCAGCGTCTCCTACTCGATGACGATCCGGCTGGAGGTGCCCGCGAGCGGAACCGCCGTCTCGCAGCTCACCACCGCCGTGGAGTCCTCCGGAGGCTCGGTGACCGGCCTCGACGTCACCGCGTCCGGACACGAGAAGCTCCGGATAGACGTCACCATCGCGGCCACCTCGACGGCGCACGCCGACGAGATCGTCGAACAGCTCCGCGGCATCGAGGGCGTCACGCTCGGCAAGGTCTCCGACCGTACGTTCCTCATGCACCTCGGCGGCAAGATCGAGATGGCGTCGAAGCACCCCATCCGCAACCGCGACGACCTGTCCATGGTCTACACGCCGGGCGTCGCCCGCGTCTGCATGGCGATCGCCGAGAACCCCGAGGACGCCCGCCGCCTCACCATCAAGCGCAACTCCGTTGCGGTCGTGACGGACGGCTCCGCCGTGCTCGGCCTGGGCAACATCGGCCCCAAGGCCGCGCTGCCGGTCATGGAGGGCAAGGCGGCCCTGTTCAAGCGGTTCGCCGGCATCGACGCCTGGCCGATCTGCCTGGACACCCAGGACACCGACGCGATCGTCGAGATCGTCAAGGCGATCGCCCCCGGCTTCGCCGGCATCAACCTGGAGGACATCTCCGCCCCCCGCTGCTTCGAGATCGAGGCCCGGCTGCGCGAGGCCCTCGACATCCCTGTCTTCCACGACGACCAGCACGGCACCGCCATCGTGGTGCTCGCCGCCCTCACCAACGCCCTGCGCGTGGCGGGCAAGGCGATCGAGAACATCCGCGTCGTCATGTCCGGCGCCGGCGCGGCCGGTACGGCCATCCTCAAGCTGCTGATCGCCGCCGGCGTGAAGAACGCCGTCGTCGCCGACATCCACGGCGTCGTCCACGCCGGCCGCGAGGACCTGGTGGACGCCGCCCAGGGCTCGGCGCTGCGCTGGATCGCCGACAACACCAACCCCGAGAACCTCACCGGCACCCTGAAGGAGGCCGTGCGCGGCGCCGACGTCTTCATCGGCGTCTCCGCCCCCAACGTCCTCGACGGCACCGACGTGGCCGCCATGGCCGACGACGCGATCGTGTTCGCGCTCGCGAACCCGGACCCCGAGGTGGACCCGGCAATCGCCCGTCAGACGGCGGCTGTTGTGGCCACGGGCCGCTCCGACTTCCCGAACCAGATCAACAACGTGCTGGTCTTCCCGGGTGTCTTCCGTGGCCTGCTGGACGCCCAGTCGCGTACGGTGAACACCGAGATGATGCTCGCGGCCGCGAAGGCCCTCGCCGACGTGGTGACCGAGGACGAGCTCAACCCCAACTACATCATCCCGAGCGTCTTCAACGACAAGGTCGCGGGCGCGGTGGCCGGAGCGGTCCGGGAGGCCGCCAAGGCGGCGGGCGCCACGGCGTCGTAGTCCCCCGCGGAAAGCGCCGCAGGGTCTGTGAGGATCGCCACGGCGGCCCCCGCACCGGCGCGTCGTGGAACCCCACCTCCCGGGCGCCCCTCTAGGGTTGCGGCCGGGCGAGGCGCTTTCGTGTGACTCCCAAGGGTGTTCTCACGACTCCTGCGGGTGCCGGATTGGCTTTCCCGCCGCAGGTGGGGGCAGGATGCGTCCCTGGGCGCGAGCGCATCGGCTTCGCTGTGCCACATGTGCGGCCTGGCCGTACGGCACGCCCCAACGGCAAGAAGAACACGGGAGTAAGAACATGAACCGCAGTGAGCTGGTGGCCGCGCTGGCCGACCGCGCCGAGGTGACCCGCAAGGACGCCGACGCCGTCCTGGCCGCGTTCGCCGAGGTCGTCGGCGACATCGTCTCCAAGGGCGACGAGAAGGTCACCATCCCCGGCTTCCTGACCTTCGAGCGCACCCACCGTGCCGCTCGCACCGCGCGCAACCCGCAGACCGGCGACCCGATCCAGATCCCGGCCGGCTACAGCGTGAAGGTCTCCGCGGGCTCGAAGCTCAAGGAAGCGGCCAAGGGCAAGTAACGCTCCGCCGAGAGGGCTGTGGGCGACTGCGGGCCGGCTGTGGCGGGCCGCGCCCACGCGGCGGAGCCGCAGATCGACACAGTCCCGCGCCCCTTCGGGAGGCGCCGCACGTACGCCGATGGGGCGGCCACCCGGATCCGGGTGGCCGCCCCATCGGCGTACCCGATGACTATCCGAGCGCCTTGCCCGGCAGTTCCACCTTCGCGCCCAGCTCCACGAGCTTCTCCATGAAGTTCTCGTAGCCGCGGTTGATCAGCTCGATGCCGTGGACGCGGGACGTGCCCTGGGCCGCGAGTGCGGCGATCAGGTAGGAGAAGCCGCCGCGCAGGTCGGGGATGACGAGGTCGGCGCCCTGGAGCTTGGTGGGGCCGGAGACGACCGCGGAGTGCAGGAAGTTGCGCTGCCCGAAGCGGCAGTCGGAGCCGCCGAGGCACTCGCGGTAGAGCTGGATGTGGGCGCCCATCTGGTTGAGCGCGGAGGTGAAGCCCAGGCGGGACTCGTAGACCGTCTCGTGGACGATGGACAGACCCGTGGCCTGGGTGAGGGCCACCACCAGCGGCTGCTGCCAGTCGGTCTGGAAGCCGGGGTGGACGTCCGTCTCCAGGGCGATGGACTTCAACTGGCCGCCCGGGTGCCAGAAGCGGATGCCCTCGTCGTCGATCGCGAAGGCGCCGCCGACCTTCCGGTAGGTGTTCAGGAACGTCATCATGGACCGCTGCTGGGCGCCGCGGACGTAGATGTCGCCCTCGGTCGCCAGCGCCGCCGACGCCCAGGACGCGGCCTCCAGACGATCCGGGAGGGCCGCGTGGTTGTACCCGCCGAGCGTGTCCACACCGGTGACGCGGATCGTGCGGTCGGTGTCCATCGCGATGATGGCGCCCATCTTCTGCAGGACGCAGATCAGGTCCTCGATCTCGGGCTCCACCGCGGCGTTGGACAGCACGGTGACGCCCTCCGCCAGGACGGCCGTCAGCAGCACCTGCTCGGTCGCGCCGACGGACGGGTACGGCAGCCGGATCTTCGTGCCGCGCAGCCGCTGCGGGGCCTCCAGGTACTGGCCGTCCGCCCGCTTCTCGATCTTCGCGCCGAACTGGCGCAGCACGTCGAAGTGGAAGTCGATGGGCCGGCCGCCGATGTCGCAGCCGCCGAGGCCGGGGATGAAGGCGTGCCCGAGGCGGTGCAGCAGCGGCCCGCAGAACAGGATCGGGATCCGGCTGGAGCCCGCGTGCGCGTCGATGTCGGCGACGTTCGCGCTCTCCACGTACGTCGGGTCGAGCACCAGTTCGCCGGGCTCCTCACCCGGACGGACCGTCACCCCGTGCAGTTGCAGCAGGCCGCGTACGACCCGCACGTCACGGATGTCCGGAACGTTGCGCAGCCGGCTCGGCTCACTGCCCAGCAGGGCGGCGACCATGGCCTTGGGGACGAGGTTCTTCGCACCGCGGACACGGATCTCGCCCTCCAGCGGGGTGCCGCCGTGGACAAGCAGTACGTCGTCAGAGCCGTTGACGGTCATGTATCTCGCGTTCCATGGGATGGGGAAGGGCCGGAGAGAGACAGAGTAATCGCCGTGCACCCCCGTCCCGTAAGCCCGAGGACCACCCAGGGACGTCATGGCTGTGTCACAACACGAACCGTTCCCCGTCGGGCACGTCGGGTCACCGCCGCCGCCGTGCGCTCGGCGCGCCCCCCTGCACCCTGAGCTGCATTCACCGGCTTGCCCGCATTGGCTCCCCATGCGGAGGGAAGATGCGGGATCATGTCTGGCATGACCGAGGTGTCCTCGCTCACAGGGCGGCTGCTCGTGGCAACCCCCGCCCTGGCGGACCCGAACTTCGACCGTGCGGTGGTGCTCCTTCTCGACCACGACGAGGAGGGCTCGCTCGGTGTCGTCCTCAACCGCCCGACGCCGGTGGGCGTGGGCGACATCCTGGAGGACTGGGCGGATCTCACCGGTGAACCGGGCGTCGTCTTCCAGGGCGGTCCGGTCTCCCTCGACTCGGCGCTCGGTGTCGCCGTGATCCCCGGCGGCTCCTCCGGGGTCGACGGGGCCCCGCTGGGCTGGCGGCGGGTGCACGGCGCGATCGGCCTGGTCGACCTGGAGGCTCCGCCGGAGCTGCTCGCCTCCGTGCTCGGCAGTCTGCGGATCTTCGCGGGATACGCCGGCTGGGGCCCCGGACAGCTCGAGGAGGAGTTGGTGGACGGCGCCTGGTACGTCGTCGAGTCCGAGCCCGGTGACGTGTCCTCGCCGTCCCCGGAGAGACTCTGGCGCGAGGTGCTGCGCCGGCAGCGCAACGAGCTGGCGATGGTGGCGACGTACCCGGACGACCCTTCGCTCAACTGATGTCCGCGCGCTTTCAGTACCCTGGGCCTATGAGCACTCTCGAGCCCGAGCGCGGCACCGGTACGGGGACCCTCGTAGAGCCGACGCCGCAGGTGTCGCACGGCGACGGTGACCACGAGCGCTTCGCGCACTATGTCCAGAAGGACAAGATCATGGCGAGCGCCCTCGACGGGACCCCCGTCGTGGCGCTGTGCGGCAAGGTGTGGGTGCCCGGCCGCGACCCGAAGAAGTACCCGGTGTGCCCGATGTGCAAGGAGATCTACGAATCCATGGGCTCGGGCGGGGACGACCAGGGCAAGGGCGACAAGTGACCGCCTGACCCGGTCCGGCCCCGGTTCCACGGCGTCCACGACGCGAAGGCCCTCAGGGCGCACTCCGGTGTGCCACGAGGGCCTTCGCGTCGTCGTGTCGCCGTCCGGCCGTCGCGCGGGGCGGGGCGCCGGTCACGACGGGGCGGGACCTCCCACGGGTGCGATCGCCCGGTCCCTGACCTCCGGGGGACCTCTGGGGCGTTGTGCAGGGCGAAATCTTGGTCGCGCATGCTGCAGCGTCTCCAGGGGGAGCGCTCCGTGCGTCCGTCCGCGCCGCCGCGCCGCCCACCCTCCCGGTCACCGCCGCCTGCGCCTCCCGGGTCCCCACCACCTCCCTCTCCGACGGGGAGGGGACCGACGACACCGGTCCCGCCGCCCGCAGGCCCGGCACCGTCGACGGCACGGTCCACGGCGCGCCCTTCTCCGTCGGCGCCCGCGCCCTGGACGACCGCACGGACGTCCTCGCCGGCTCCGGTCTCGAAGTGCCGACGAGTGCGGCCTAGTTGACCGCCGCCCGCGTCATCCGCCCCTCGGTCCGCCCTACCCGCTCCGGACGGAGCCCGGTGCCTTCGAGCCGCCCCGGGGGATCGAGTCCGGCCGGCCGCGACCGTGAACCTGTCGTCTTCCCTGGATTCCTTCCGGGGGCGCGTGTTCGGACGGCGGGAATTCGGCCGTGACTTGTTCGGCGGCGTTGTCGTCGCGGCCATGGCGGTGATCACCTCGGCGTTGATCGCCTTTCTCGCCGCGACCGCCGTCGCGCGATTCCGCTTCCGCTTCCGGACCACCTCGCTGATCATGTTCCCGGGGGTCCGGACGGTGCCCGTGGAAGCATGGACGAGCGCTCTGTTCGTCCTCGTACGGGACTTCGGTCGGCTGAACACGCCGGGTGTCCCGACCCTGTCCCGCGTCGCCTTTCCCGCCGCTGTTCGCGCGCGGGGCGCCGGGGCTTCGTGAAAGGCGTCCGGCGCGCACCGGAGGAGGTCGTGCACCCCGGCGGGGCGAGCGGCGCGCGATTCCTGTGGCCGACCCTTTTCCCGTTCCTCCTGCCCGGTCCCGCGGTCACCGGCGTCTTTTCGTGACGATTGCACTGCCGGGACTCCTCGTCCTCGGCGACGACCGGTATCCGGCCCCGGCGAAGTGGTGAAGGATGGCTGACATGGGCTTCGAGGACCTGATCCCCGCCCCCGCCGCCGGCTGGTGGGTGCCGCCGGTGCAGGGGCTGTTCCCGCTGGACGAGGAGACCGTGCTGCACGCCGAGCCCGGCACCGAGCGGGTGGCGCACTGGATGCGCGCCACGCTGGGCGCCGCGACCGGCCTGCCGTTCGAGCAGGGGCGCGAGGACAACGGCATCGTGCTGCGCGTCGACCCGGGGATGGCGGCGGAGGGGTACCGCATCGTCGTCGACGGCTACGCGATCCGCATCGACGGCGGAAGCGCGGCGGGCGTCTTCTGGGGCGCGCAGACCTTCCGTCAGCTGATGGGCCCCGCGGCTTACCGGCGGGCGCCGATCGACCCCGCGCGCCGTGCGTGGCACGTGCCGATGGTGGTGATCGAGGATTCCCCCCGTTTTGCCTGGCGCGGTCTCCTCCTCGATGTCGCACGGCACTTCATGCCCAAGGAAGGCGTCCTGCGCTACCTGGATCTGATGGCGGCGCACAAACTCAACGTGTTCCACTTTCATCTGACGGACGACCAGGGATGGCGCGTGGAGATCAAGAGGCACCCGCGGCTCACCGAGATCGGTTCCTGGCGCGCACGCACGAAATTCGGCCACCGCGCCTCGCCGTTCTGGGACGACAGGCCGCACGGCGGCTTCTACACGCAGGACGACATCCGGGAGATCGTCGCCTACGCCGCCGAGCGGCATATCGCCGTCGTCCCCGAAATCGACGTGCCGGGCCACTCGCAGGCCGCCATCGCCGCGTATCCGGAACTCGGAAACACCGACGTCATCGACACCACCGCCCTCTCCGTCCTGGACACCTGGGGGATCAATCCCAACGTACTCGCCCCCACCGACAACACCCTGCGCTTCTACGAGGGGGTGTTCGAGGAAGTGCTGGACCTGTTTCCGGGGGAGTTCATTCACGTCGGCGGCGACGAATGCCCCAAGGAGCAGTGGCGCCGCTCGCCCACCGCGCGGGCCCGAGTCGAGGAACTCGGACTGGCCGGCGAGGACGAGCTCCAGGCCTGGTTCATCGGGCACTTCGACACGTGGCTGACCGCGCGCGGGCGCCGGCTCATCGGCTGGGACGAGATCCTGGAGGGCGGCCTCGCGCCGGGCGCGGCCGTGTCGTCCTGGCGCGGCTACGAGGGCGGGATCACCGCCGCGCGCGCGGGCCACGACGTCGTCATGTGCCCCGAGCAGCACGTGTACCTGGACCACCGGCAGGACGGCGGCCCCGACGAGCCCGTGCCGATCGGCTACGTGCGCACCCTGGAGGACGTCTACCGGTTCGAACCCGTGCCGCCCGGGCTGACGCCGCGGGAGGCCGGGCACGTGCTGGGCGCTCAGGCCAACCTGTGGACCGAGGTGACGGAGGACCACGCGCGCGTGGACTACCAGGCCTTCCCCCGTCTCGCCGCCTTCGCCGAGGTCGCCTGGAGCGCGCTGCCCGCCCCGGCGGAGCGGGACTTCGCGGACTTCGAGCGGAGGATGGCCGTCCACTACGCCCGGCTCGACGCGCTGGGCGTGGCCTACCGGCCGCCGGCCGGCCCCCGGCCGTGGCAGAAGCGGCCCGGCGTGCCGGGCCGGCCGATCGACGGGGAGCCTCCCCGGCGGTGACCGGGAGGCGCGGTGACGGGGACGCGCGGTGACCGGGAGGCGCGGGAGGTGACCGGGGAGTCGGGGAGGTGACCGGGACCGTCACGGAAAAATCCCGGCGGGGTCACCGAAGAGTGGCAATTCGAGCACACCGGTGATGCCGTCCGAAATCGGACCATGTCCCTGGTGAGGTGGGCGAATGCCTCCTAGCGGACCCCCGCGTCCGGGCCTTGCGAAGATGTGCCAGAGTTGCCACGTCCGCCCTGTCAGCACGTACCGTACGGCAACACAGGTGGGACCAGGTGGGGCAGCGGGAAGGGGCAGCCGGTTTTGACCACGCACGCACCGCAGGCGGCGCAGGCCGTCACGCTGCCCACGACGCTGGACGAGGCGGTGGCGGCCCTCGCGGCCGTGCCCGCCGCCGTGCCCGTGGCCGGCGGCACCGACCTGATGGCCGCCGTCAACTCCGGGCAGCTGCGACCCACCGCCCTGGTCGGTCTCGGTCGGATCAGCGAGATCCGCGGCTGGCAGTACCAGGACGGTCACGCCCTGCTCGGCGCCGGACTCACGCACGCGCGCATGGGCCGCCCCGACTTCGCCGCCCTCATCCCCGCGCTCGCCGCCGCCGCCCGCGCCGCCGGACCGCCGCACATCCGCAACGCGGGCACCCTCGGCGGCAACATCGCCTCGGCCGCCCCCACCGGCGACGCGCTGCCGGTCCTGGCGGCCCTCGAGGCGACGCTGATCATCGCGGGCCCGGGCGGAGCCCGCCGGGAGATCCCCGTCTCGCACCTGCTGGCCGGCATGGAGATGCTGCGCGGCGGCGAACTCATCGGGTACGTGCGCGTGCCGCTGCTGCACGCCCCGCAGGTCTTCCTGAAGGCCACCGGCCGTACCGGCCCCGGGCGGTCCGTCGCGTCCGTCGCCCTCGTCCTCGACCCCGCACGACGCGGCGTCAGGTGCGCCGTCGGTGCCATAGCGCCCATGCCGCTCAGGCCCCTGGACGCCGAGCAGTGGGTCGCCCAGCTCATCGACTGGGACAACAGCCGGACGATCGTCCCCGAGGCCCTGCACGCCTTCGGCGAGTACGTGGCCGCCGCCTGCATCCCCGACCCGGTCCCGGCCGAGGACGGTTCCGTGCCACCGCTTCCGCCCGCCGTACTGCACCTGCGGCGCACCGTCGCCGCGCTGGCCCGACGAGCACTGGGGAGGGCGCTGTCGTGACCGACGACCAGCACGGACAGCACGACCAGCACGACCAGCAGGGGCGGCACGAGCAGGGCCCGCCCCAGGGCGGCGGCCGCTGGGACCCGCTGCCCCAGGGCGACTACGACGACGGCGCCACCGCCTTCGTGAAGCTTCCCGAGGGTGGCATCGACGCCCTCCTGGCCGGCGACACCCCGCTGGCCGCGCCCGGCCACGGGTACGTGCCGCCGCAGATAACGGCGACGCCGCCCGCCGCCGACCCGTCGGCGCCCGGCGCGTGGACGGCACCGGCCGGCGGCACCGAGTGGCCCGCTCCGGCCGACGGGACCTCGGGCGGCGACCGGTTCACGTACACCCCCGGCGCGACCGGCCAGTGGGTCTTCGAGGAGACCGCCCCGGAGTCCGCGCCGGCCCCCGGCCACGACGTGACCGGCCAGTGGTCGATCCCCGTCGCCGGCGGTGACCTCCCGGACGAGTCGGGCGAGTTCACGACGTCGGCCCTGGTCGAGCAGTGGGGCGGCACCCCGCCGGCGACCCTGCCGGGCGGCGCGGCCGCCCCCTGGGCGACGGGCCCGGCGAACCCGCCCGGCGACGGCTGGGAACAGCAGCGGGACACCGCCGGTCCGGCGGCCGGCGTCGGCGAGCCCGGACGGGCATCCGACCCGTCCTTCTTCGGACACGCCCCCGCCGACCGGGCCTACGAGCCCCTCCCGCCCGCCGGCGAGGGCGCTGAGGGCCCTGGGGGCGCCGAGGCCGTGTACGAGGCGGCGGAAGCCGCCCAGGAGGCCACGGAGGCCGCCCACGAGGCCGTCCGGGCCGTCCACGAGGCCGCCGACGCGGTGGACGCCGTCCACGTGCCGGGCGATGGGCCCCCGGCCGATCCGTCCGCGACCGATCCGTCCGCCGGCGCGCCCTCCGCCGGGCCGTCGGCCGGGACCGACGAAGCCTCGGCCGGGACCGACGAGGAGCCCGCCGAGCCGCGGGAGGCCGACGCCACGGCGTCCGACGACGTCACCGCGGCGTCCACGCGCGTGGACGCCGGGACCGAGGGCGACGCACCGCGGAGCGGGGAGCCCGCCCCGCCCTTCCACGACGAACACCCCCTCGCCTCCTACGTCCTGCGCGTCAACGGCTCCGACCGGCCCGTCACCGACGCCTGGATCGGCGAGTCCCTGCTGTACGTCCTGCGCGAGCGGCTCGGACTGGCCGGCGCCAAGGACGGCTGCTCCCAGGGCGAGTGCGGTGCCTGCAACGTCCAGGTCGACGGGCGCCTCGTCGCCTCCTGCCTGGTCCCGGCCGTCACCACCGCCGGCAGCGAGGTCCGCACGGTCGAGGGCCTGGCCGTCGACGGACAGCCCTCGGACGTGCAGCGGGCGCTCGCCGGGTGCGGCGCCGTGCAGTGCGGCTTCTGCGTGCCCGGCATGGCGATGACCGTGCACGACCTGCTGGAGGGCAACCCCGCCCCCACCGAACTCGAGGCCCGCCAGGCGCTGTGCGGCAACCTGTGCCGCTGCTCCGGCTACCGGGGCGTCCTGCAGGCCGTCCAGGACGTCGTCGCCGAGCGCGCGGCACACGCGGCCGGCGGCGCCGGGACGGACGGCGACGAGGCCCGCATCCCGCACCAGGCGGGCCCGGGCGCCGGAGGCGTCAACCCGTCGGCGTTCGAGAACCCGGCACAGCCGCACCCGCACGACCAGGCGTACGGACAGGCCCAGGACGGAGGCCAGGCGTGAGCAACGAAGCAGCCACCGTGACGACCCCCGCGGAGGCCGTCCCGGCCCCCGAGCCGATCCCGCACGGCCTCGGCGCCTCCCTGCCGCCCGCCGACGTCCGCGCCAAGACGGAGGGCACCTTCCCGTACGCGGCCGACCTGTGGGCCGAGGGACTGCTGTGGGCGGCCGTGCTGCGCTCCCCGCACGCGCACGCGCGCATCGTCTCCATCGACACCTCCCACGCGCGCGAGATGCCCGGCGTCCGGGCCGTCATCACCCACGAGGACGTGCCCGGAACCCCCGTGCACGGACGGGGCAGGGCCGACCGCCCGGTGTTCGCCTCGGAGGTCGTACGCCACCACGGCGAACCCATCGCGGCCGTCGCCGCCGACCACCCGGACACCGCGCGGATGGCCGCCGCGGCCGTCATCGTCGAGTACGAGGTGCTCGACCCGGTCGTCGACCCGGAGCTGGCCTTCGAGGCGGAGCCGCTGCACCCCGAGGGCAACCTGATCCGGCACATCCCGCTGCACCACGGCGACCCCGGGGCGTCCGGCGAGGTCGTCGTCGAGGGCCAGTACCGCATCGGGCGGGCCGACCCGGCGCCGATCGGCGCCGAGGCCGGCCTCGCCGTACCGCGCCCGGACGGCGGCGTGGAGCTGTACCTGGCCTCCACCGACCCGCACACCGACCGCGACACCGCCGCCGCCTGCTACGGCCTGTCACCCGAACGGGTGAAGATCGTCGTCACCGGGGTGCCCGGCGCCACCGCCGACCGCGAGGACCAGGGTTTCCAGCTCCCGCTCGGCCTGCTGGCGCTGAGGACCGGCTGCCCGGTGAAGCTCACGGCGACCCGCGAGGAGTCCTTCCTCGGCCACGTCCACCGCCACCCCACGCTGCTCAGATACCGCCACCACGCCGACGCCGAGGGCCGGCTGGTCAAGGTCGAGGCACAGATCCTGCTGGACGCCGGCGCCTACGCCGACACCTCCGCCGAAGCCCTCGCCGCCGCCGTCTCCTTCGCCTGCGGCCCCTACGTCGTCCCGAACGCCTTCATCGAGGGCTGGGCCGTCCGCACCAACAACCCGCCCTCCGGTCATGTCCGCGGCGAGGGCGCGATGCAGGTGTGCGCCGCGTACGAGGCGCAGATGGACAAGCTGGCGAAGAAACTGGGCGTCGACCCGGCGGAGCTGCGCCTGCGCAACGCGATGGCCACCGGGGACGTGCTGCCCACCGGCCAGACGGTGACCTGCCCGGCGCCGGTCGCCGAACTCCTCCAGGCGGTCCAGGAGTTCCCGCTGCCGCCGCTGCCGAAGGACGGCCCGGAGGAGGACTGGCTGCTGCCGGGCGGCCCCGAGGGCGCGGGCGAGCCGGGCGCGGTGCGCCGGGGCGTGGGCTACGGCCTGGGCATGGTGCACATGCTCGGCGCGGAGGGCGCCGACGAGGTGTCCACGGCCACCGTCAAGGTCCAGGACGGCGTCGCGACGGTCCTGTGCGCGGCCGTCGAGACCGGGCAGGGGTTCACGACCCTGGCCCGCCAGATCGTCCAGGAGACCCTCGGTGTCGACGAGGTGCACGTCGCGCCCGTCGACACCGACCAGCCGCCCGCCGGCGCCGGCTGCCGCGGCCGCCACACCTGGGTCTCGGGCGGCGCGGTGGAACGCGCGGCGAAGATGGTCCGCACCCAGCTGCTGCAGCCCCTGGCCCACAAGTTCGGCATGTCCACCGAACTGCTCCAGATCACCGACGGCAAAATCACCTCGTACGACGGCGTCCTGTCGACCACTGTCGCCGAGGAACTCATCGGCAAGGAGCTGTGGGCGACGGCGCAGTGCCGCCCGCACCCCACCGAGCCGCTGGACGCCTCCGGCCAGGGCGACGCCTTCGTGGGCCTGGCCTTCTGCGCGATCCGCGCGGTCGTCGACGTCGACATCGAGCTGGGCTCGGTGCGGGTGGTGGAGCTGGCGGTGGCCCAGGACGTGGGCCGCGTCCTCAACCCGGCGCAGCTGGCCGCCCGGATCGAGGCGGGCGTCACCCAGGGCGTGGGCATCGCCCTCACCGAGAACCTCCGCACCCCGCGCGGCCTGCTCCGCCACCCCGACCTCACCGGCTACGCCCTGCCCACCGCGCTGGACGCCCCCGACATCCGGATCGTCAAGCTGGTCGAGGAGCGGGACGTGGTCGCGCCCTTCGGCGCGAAGGCGGTCAGCGCGGTGCCGGTCGTGACCTCCCCGGCGGCGATCGCCTCCGCCGTCCGCGCCGCGACCGGCCGCCCGGTGAACCGGCTGCCGATAAGGCCGCAGGCGGCGGTGGTGACGGGCCAGTGAGCGCGCCGCAGCAGGAACCACGGCGGTACGAGCCCCCGCCGAGCGTGGGCAAGGTGCTGCTGTGGATCCTGCTGTTCCTGGCCGCGGCGGTCGTGGTGGTGCTGGGCGGCGTGTACCTGTCGTGAACGGCGTCGTGCTCGTCACGGGCGTGATGGCGTCGGGCGGGTCGACGGTGGCGCAGGCCTTGGCGGAGAGACTGCCGAGGGCCGCACACGTGCGGGGCGACGTCTTCCACCGGATGATCGTCTCGGGACGGCGGGAGTACCTCCCCGGCGCCGCTGACGAGACGGAGGAGCAGCTCCGCCTGCGGTACCGGCTGTCGGCGGCGACGGCGGCGGGCTTCACAGCGATCGTGCAGGACGTCGTCCTGGGCGCGCCCCTGACGGAGTACGTGAGGACGGTCTGCACCCGCCCCCTGTCCGTGGTGGTGCCGGCCCCGTCCGCGAAGACCGCAGCCGCGCGGGAGACCGCCCGGGCGAAGACGGGCTACAGCGCCGGGTGGATGGTCGCCGCCCTGGACACGGAGTCGCGCATCCGCACCCCGCGCCTCGGACCGTGGCTGGACACGACGGGGTCGACGGTGGAGGAGACGGCCGAGGTGATCCTGGCCGGAAGGCAACGCGCACGCGTCGTCCGACGTCTACCCGGGTGAGGGCCCGTTGTCAGTGGTGCCGCGTAGTGTTCGGGGAAGTGGGACGGCGGCGGGCGCGGGCCGCGGCCGGGACGGCACACTTCACGCACGGGGGAACCAATGGGCACGACCGGGACCGCCGCCGGCACACCGGTGATCACCTTCACCGAGGCCGAGCTGGATCCGTACGTCACGCACCCGCCCACGCGCCGCTGGCTGACCGGTCCCGGACTGCCGGGCGTCGGCGGGCTGCTGACGTTCGACGCCCTGCGCGTGGCCGGTCTGCGCACGGTCGCGGACTCCACCGGCGACCCCGAGAACCGTCTCCCGTCGGACCTGCGCGACCAGCTCGTCATCGGCGGGCTGACCGGCGTCGAGGGTCCGGAGACGGAGTCGGTGCTGCTCGACGGCGCCACGGGCGAGATCACCACGACGTGCTTCTTCCACGACCGCCCCGACCTGATGGACCGCCGCCCCCTGGCGCCCTCCCTCCAGACGCTGCTGAGCTTCGCCACGGCGGCCGACGAACTGGCGGCCCTGCGCGGCCAGTTCGCGGCCTACGTCGGCCGTTACGGCCCCGAGGCGGTCGCGGACGCGACGGCGCAGTTGCTGGCGTTGTACGAGGCGGGCGCGGACGGCGCGGTGCCGCCGTTCTGGCGGCTGGCCGCGGTCGTCCGCCCCCTCGCCCTGATCGCGGGCCCCGGTACCCGCTCCGGGCTGGCCCTCGACCTCCCGCCGCGCCTCCTGGACGACGAGTTCGGGCCCCGCGGCATCGTCCGCTTCGAGGACGTCGACTTCCCCATCGCCCTCACCCACGAGCCGACCCGCCGCTTCCTGCGCGAGGTGGGCCTGCCGGAGGAGTGCGTCTGGTTCTCCCTCGACACGGACGCCCCACTGCCGACCCTCGTCGAGCACCGCGCGGACGACCCGGACGCCGGACTCCCCGCCGACGCGGCCGTCCTGATCCGCCTCGGCCACCTCGTGGAGAACACGAGCCTGGTCGTCGACGGCACGACCGGCGCGGTCCTGACCTGGAGCGAGGAGGAGGCGGGACTGCGCCCCCTGAACGCCGACATCTCCACCCTCGCCGTCACCCTCTGGCTGATCCACCACGCCAGATCCCTGGACGCCGACCACGACCTCACCGAGGCCTACGACCAGTTGGCCGCCACCATGACCCGCACCCTCGCCGCCCTCGACCCCCTGTCCTGCGACCCGACCCCGACCCTCCCCGGCGACGACGGATGGCGGTACTGGCCGGGGGTGTTCGAGGACGAGGCCGGGGGCGGGTTGTACGCGTAGGCGACGCTCACGGCCCGGCTCGCTTCCTCCACGACCACCTGCGAGCCGGCCGCCCCGTGACGGGGTGCGGGTTCCCGTCCAACGGATCCCCGTTGTCTCCGCCCTGACACGTGCCGCCGTTCGCCGCCTCGGGGTCCTCGAGCTGTCGCCCCGTAACCGCAGGCTGGGCCCGGGCTGAACCAGCAACCCCGGTACCGATCTTGTGGAGAGTGAGACTTCGCCCCTGGGCAAATCCCTGCGCGAGCTCGAGGACCGCGCCCCGCCGATCTTCTGGCAGCGGCTGACGGATCCCGAGTTGCGGCAGACGGCGGCCAAGCAACACCCGGTCATCCAGCTCGTACCGGCGAACTGAGACGGGAACTGAGACGGACAGGCGGAAGGGCGGCGCCCTTCCAGGGGTGCCGCCCTCCTCGTTCCGCCCGGTCGCGCCAGGTAGAGGCCGTGGCGGGAATCGAACCCGCGTTACTCGCTTTGCAGGCGAGTCCCTCAACCACTCGGGCACACGGCCGTGTTGGGTCGTTCCGGGCTGTTCGACCGGTCCGAACCTGGTGAGTCGACCGTAGGGCGCCGGGGGAGTGGGGCTCAAGGGTGGCGGGCGGGGTGCAACGGGACTGCCATACGCCGTTCACGAACGGGGGCCTACGACCAAGGGACCAGGCCGGAGGCCGTCCTCCGACAGGGGTCAAAGTCCCCTGTGGGCCTTACTCTGGCGGGCATGGCCGCTCTCGAACCGCGCGACACCGGTGTCGCGGACCTCTCCGGGAAGATCACTCAGCCCTCCGACGAGACCGTCCTCGGGCGGACCTACAGGGCACTGAGCATCGGGATCGTCTCCGTCGTGCTGCTGATCGCCTTCGAGGCGACCGCCGTCGGGACGGCGATGCCGGTGGCGGCTCGGGAACTGGACGGGGTGGGGCTGTACGCCTTCGCGTTCTCCGGGTACTTCACGACCAGCCTGTTCGGCATGGTGCTGGCCGGCCAGTGGTCGGACCGGCGCGGCCCGCTCGGGGCGCTGAGCTGCGGGATGGCCGCGTTCGCCGCCGGGCTGCTGCTGTCCGGGACCGCCGGGACGATGTGGCTGTTCATCCTCGGGCGGGCCGTGCAGGGGCTCGGCGGAGGACTCGTCATCGTCGCCCTGTACGTCGTGGTCGGTCGGGCGTACCCGGAGCGGCTGCGGCCGGCGATCATGGCGGCGTTCGCGGCGAGCTGGGTCGTGCCGTCCGTCGTCGGGCCGCTCGCCTCGGGCGCGGTGACCGAGCACCTGGGGTGGCGGTGGGTGTTCGTCGGCATCCCGGTGCTGGTCGTGCTGCCGTTGGCGCTCGCGCTGCCGCAGATCCGGCGGCGGGCGGGCGGGCCGGTGGACACCGGCGCGGGGGCCGCCTCCTTCGACCGGCGCCGCATCCGGCTCGCCCTCGCGATCTCCCTGGGCGCCGGGCTGCTCCAGTACGGCGCCCAGGACCTGCGCCCGCTGTCGCTGCTGCCCGCCGCCGCGGGGGTCGCGCTGCTCGTGCCGGCCGTGCTCGGGCTGCTGCCGCGCGGCACCTACCGGGCGGCGCGGGGACTGCCGTCGGTCGTGCTGTTGCGCGGGGTCGCCGCGGGCTCCTTCATCGCCGCCGAGTCCTTCGTGCCGCTGATGCTCGTCACGCAGCGGGGCCTGAGCCCGACGCTCGCCGGGTTCTCGCTCGCCGCCGGTGGACTCACCTGGGCGCTGGGGTCCTGGGTGCAGTCCCGGCCGCGTGTGGAGCCGCACCGGGAGCGGCTGATGACCGCCGGGATGGTGCTGGTGGCGGCCGCGATCGCCCTCGCGCCCAGCGTGCTGATCGACTCCGTGCCCGTCTGGACGGTGGCCGTCGCCTGGGCCTTCGGGTGTTTCGGTATGGGGCTGGTGATCTCCTCCAGCAGTGTGCTGCTGCTCCAGCTGTCCGCCCCGCGGGAGGCCGGCACGAACTCCGCAGCCCTCCAGATCTCCGACGCGCTGTCCAACGTCCTGCTGCTGGCGGCGGGCGGCGCGGCCTTCGCCACCCTGGGCGGCGGCACCGTGACACACGCGGCGACGGAGGCCTCCGGCTCGCATCCGGCCGCATTCGCCGCCGTCTTCCTGCCGATGGCGGGGGTGGCGCTGGTGGGGGCGTGGGTGACGACCCGGCTGCGCGAGCGGTGACCCGCGCACCGGGCGGCGCCGAGCCGGGTGTCGTGCCCGGTTCCCCGGCTCCGTGACAGCCGGGCGGCCGCGCCCGGCTGTGACCTCGGTCCCACCCGCCGCCGACCCGGCCTCGTCCGCGCGTTCGCGGGTCCGCGCCGCCGGTAGGGTGGCCCGGTTGTCATACGTAGCCGTGACCCGAGCCGCCCGACCCCCGAACCGGAGACCGTGACTACTACCGCCGCTTCGTCCTCGCACCATCTGTCTCCCGCCTTCCCCGGCCGTGCGCCGTGGGGCACCGCCAGCAAGCTGCGCGCCTGGCAGCAGGGGGCGATGGAGAAGTACATCCAGGAGCAGCCGCGTGACTTCCTCGCCGTCGCCACGCCCGGCGCCGGCAAGACGACCTTCGCGCTGACGCTCGCCTCCTGGCTGCTGCACCACCACGTCGTACAGCAGGTGACCGTGGTCGCGCCGACCGAGCACCTGAAGAAACAGTGGGCGGAGGCGGCGGCCCGGATAGGGATCCGGCTGGACCCCGAGTACAGCGCGGGCCCGCTCAGCAAGGACTACCACGGTGTCGCCGTGACGTACGCGGGCGTCGGCGTGCGGCCGATGCTGCACCGCAACCGCAGCGAGCAGCGCAAGACGCTCGTCATTCTCGACGAGATCCACCACGCCGGTGACTCCAAGTCGTGGGGCGAGGCCTGCCTGGAGGCGTTCGAGCCGGCGACCCGGCGGCTGGCGCTCACCGGTACGCCGTTCCGGTCCGACACCAACCCGATCCCCTTCGTGACGTACGAGGAGGGGAACGACGGGATCCGGCGGTCCGCCGCCGACTACACCTACGGGTACGGCAACGCGCTGGCCGACCACGTCGTCCGGCCCGTCATCTTCCTCTCCTACAGCGGCAACATGCGCTGGCGGACCAAGGCCGGCGACGAGATCGCCGCCCGGCTCGGCGAGCCGATGACCAAGGACGCGATCAGCCAGGCCTGGCGCACGGCGCTGGACCCGCGCGGCGAGTGGATGCCGAGCGTGCTGCGCGCCGCCGACCAGCGGCTCACCGAGGTCCGGAAGGCGATTCCGGACGCGGGGGCGCTGGTCATCGCCTCCGACCAGGACTCGGCGCGCGCCTACGCCAAGCTGATCCGCGAGATCACCGGGACGAAGGCGACGCTCGTCCTCTCCGACGACGCCGGCGCCTCGAACCGCATCGACGAGTTCAGCAACAGCACCGACCGCTGGATGGTCGCGGTCCGCATGGTGTCCGAGGGCGTCGACGTGCCCCGGCTCGCGGTCGGGGTGTACGCGACGACGATCTCCACGCCGCTGTTCTTCGCGCAGGCCGTCGGGCGTTTCGTACGGTCCCGGCGGCGCGGCGAGACCGCCTCGGTGTTCCTGCCGACCGTGCCCGACCTGCTGGGTTTCGCCAACGAGATGGAGCGCGAGCGCGACCACGTCCTCGACAAGCCCAAGAAGGAGGGCGAGGAGGACCCGTACGCCGAGTCCGAGAAGGAGATGGACGAGGCGAACCGGGAGCAGGACGAGGACACCGGCGAGCAGGACATGCTGCCCTTCGAGGCGCTGGAGTCCGACGCCGTCTTCGACCGGGTGATGTACAACGGCGCCGAGTTCGGTATGCAGGCCCACCCGGGCAGCGAGGAGGAGCAGGACTACCTCGGCATCCCGGGGCTGCTGGAGCCCGAGCAGGTGCAGCTGCTGTTGCAGAAGCGGCAGGCGAAGCAGATCGCGCACAGCAAGAAGAAGCCGGACGCCGAGGCCGACCTGCTGGAGCTGCCCGCGGAACGGCGGCCGGTCGTCTCGCACAAGGAGATGATGGAGCTGCGCCGGCAGCTCAACACGATGGTCGGCGCGTACGTCCACCAGAGCGGCAAGCCGCACGGGGTGATCCACACCGAGCTGCGGCGGGTGTGCGGGGGGCCGCCGAGCGCGGAGGCGACGGCGGGACAGCTGCGGCAGCGGATCGCCAAGGTGCAGGAGTGGGCCACCCGCATGAAGTGACGGGCCGCGGGCTCCTCCCCCGGGGGCGTGCCCGCGGCGGGCCGGTGCGTCGTGCGCCGTATGTATCGGGACAAAAGCAAGTACTCCCTCCCGGCCACTGACCGGATTCTGGACGGAGCCTTCCGCTCAGCGAACCTGCTTCGCTACTGTCCCGCTACGCACACGCCCCGTGGCAGCGCCGCCGCGGAGCGCAGCCGTGAAGCGACTGGGCCCGGACACGCCGGGCCCCTCTGCCGATCGGCGGCCTCTGAAGCGCGTCACTGACGGGACTCGGTGACGCATCCGCCGCCAGGAGGCCGCCGACCTCACCACTAAGGAGTGGGCGTCGTGACCGCGGAGACCTCCCAGACGCTCGACCGGGGACTGCGGGTCCTCAAGCTGCTGGCCGACACGGACCATGGGCTGACCGTCACCGAACTGTCCAACAAACTCGGAGTGAACCGGACCGTCGTGTACCGGTTGCTCGCCACGCTGGAGCAGCACGCCCTCGTCCGCCGTGACCTGGGCGGGCGAGCCCGTGTCGGGCTGGGCGTGCTCAGGCTCGGCCGCCAGGTGCATCCGCTGGTCCGGGAGGCCGCGCTGCCGGCGCTGCGGTCGCTGGCCGAGGACATCGGCGCGACCGCGCACCTGACGCTGGTGGACGGGGCGGAGGCGCTGGCCGTCGCCGTCGTCGAACCGACCTGGACGGACTACCACGTGGCGTACCGGGCGGGGTTCCGGCACCCGCTGGACCGGGGGGCGGCGGGCAAGGCGATCCTCGCGGCCCGGCAGCGGTCGCTGGCGGACCCGGGGTACACGCTCACGCACGGCGAACTGGAGGCGGGGGCGAGCGGGGCTGCGGCACCGCTGCTCGGGGTGACCGGGGTCGAGGGGAGCGTGGGCGTGGTGATGCTGGCCGACGCCGTACCGGAGAGGGTGGGGCAGCGGGTGGTGGACGCGGCGCGGGAGGTCGCGGAAGCACTGCGCTGACACCGGGCCCGAGGGGGTTGCGGCGCAGCACGTCAGAGGCGGGCATGCGCGAGACCCGCGGAGAACGACGCGGCGGCCACCCGGCACGTAGGGCGCGGCGGATTCGCGCGCCGGGTCACCTGGCACGTCAGGGGCGTGGCGGATTCGCGCGCCCGGTCACCCGGCACCTCAGGGCGCGGCGGATTCGCGCGCCCGGTCACCTGGCACATCAGGGGCGCGGAGATCCGCGAGCCCCGCGGGGGTCGGCCACCGGCCACCCGGCATCTGAGGGCCCGTGGAGATCGGCGAGACCTTCCACCCGGCACCTCAGGGGCGCGGGCATCCGCGAGCCCGGCCCACCCGGCACCTCAGGGCGCGGCGGATTCGCGCGCCCGGTCACCTGGCATATCAGGGGCGCGGAGATCCGCGAGCCCCGCGGGGGTCGGCCACCGGCCACCCGGCATCTGAGGGCCCGTGGAGGTCGGCGAGACCCCCCACCCGGCACCTCAGGGGCGCGGGCATCCGCGAGCCCGGCCCACCCGGCACCTCCCGGCGGCGGAGAACGGCACCTCCCGTGCACGGGGAGCCGCGCGGCCGGTCCCCGTCCCCGCGGCCGCTCCTCGGCTTCGGGGCGGTGGCCGGTCTCCCCGTGCCCGCGGCCGCTCCTCAGCTCCGTGCCCGTAGCCGCACTCAGCTTCGGGGCGCCGTCATCCCGCACGTTAGATTGACCCCGTGCTCTCTCGCCTCACGCGTCCCCAGGCGCTCGCCCTCTCCGCCGTCCCGTTCGTGGCGCTGCTCGCCGCCGCCGGGCTGGCGCCGCTGCCGTTCTCCGTGGCGCAGCCCGGGATGACCGCGAACGTCCTCGGGGAGAACAAGGGCACGCCCGTCATCACGATCTCCGGTGCGCCCACCCGCACGACCACGGGACAACTGCGGATGACGACGATCGAGGCGACCGGCCCGGACACCCCGGTCTCGCTGGACGACGTCGTCGACGGCTGGTTCCGCACCGACCGGGCGGTGCTGCCGCGGGACTCGGTCTACCCGAGCGGCGAAGACACCGAGGAGATCGAGCGGCACAACACCGAGCAGATGAAGAAGTCCCAGGACGCCGCGACCGTGGCCGCTCTGACCTACCTCGGCCGCACCGACGACGGCATCAACGTGACGCTGCGGCTCGCCGACGTCGGTGGGCCCAGCGCGGGCCTGCTGTTCTCGCTGGGGATCATCGACAAGCTCCACGGCGACGGCAGCGGCGGCGACCTCACGGGCGGCCGCAGCATCGCCGGCACGGGCACCATCGACGCGGCCGGCAGGGTCGGCGCGGTCGGCGGCGTCGCCCTGAAGACGCAGGCCGCCCGCCGGGACGGCGCGACCGTCTTCCTGGTGCCGAAGGACGAGTGCTCCGACGCCCGGTCCGAGCTGCCGAAGGGCCTGCGACTGATCCCGGTCGGCACGCTCAAGGGCGCCGTCGACTCCCTGGTCGCGCTGGGGACCGGCAAGGGCACCGTGCCCTCCTGCTGACGGCGAGCCCCTCACGTGTCCCTCTGCGCGTGATCCGTCCCGCCGGCAGGTGCATGCCGTCGCGCTCCGCATGCCGGGAAGCCCGTCCGCGCGGTGGGCGAACTCGACCGGCGCACCGCAGCGGCGTCCTTCTCACCGCCCCGCCTCCAGTCCGCGCGGCCGCAGCAGCGCCTCGGCCAGCGAGGCCAGCCAGTCGACCAGCAGCGCCAGAGCCACGGTCAGGACGGAGCCCAGCACCAGCACCGGCATACGCCGGCCGGTGATGCCGGCGGTGATCAGCACGCCGAGCCCGCCGCCCCCGCCGAAGGCCGCCAGGGTGGCGGTGCCGACGTTCAGGACGAGCACCGAGCGGAGACCGGCCAGGACGAGCGGGACCGCCAGCGGCAGTTCCACGCGGGTGAGCACGCCGAGCGGGGACATGCCGATCCCGCGGGCCGCCTCCAGCAGCGTCGGGTCGTTCGCCCTCAGACCCGCGACGGTGTGGCAGAGCACCGGCAGGACGGCGTAGGCGGTGATGGCGAGCATGGCCGCCGCGCGGCCGGTGCCCAGCCAGATCACCAGCAGCGCGAGCAGACCGATGGCGGGGGCGGCCCGGCCCGCGCCGGCCAGGGTCAGCACGACGGGGGTGGCCCTGCGGAGGGCCGGCCGGGTCAGCAGGACGCCCAGCGGGACGGCGGTGATCAGCACGAAGAAGGTCGGGATCACCGTCAGCTCGACGTGCTGCCACAGGGCCTTGGACACCTGCCCGTGGGCCAGCGCGCTCTCGGAGACGGTGTCCAGGTCCGCCTGCCGGAACCACAGCAGGGTCGCGAGCAGCAGCGCGACCAGGAACGCGGGCACGAGGGTCAGTTTCGGCCAGCCGATGCGGCGGCGCGGGGGAGCGGGCGGCGCGGCCGGGGGTGCGTCCTCCGCGTCCTCGGCCGGCCGTCCGTCCAGTGCGAGGACGCTCACGCCGTCGCCTCCCCGCCCCGCCCCTCGCGATCGGCGTGCGGCTGCGCGGCCCGGGTCCTCTCCCGTGCGCGCCGCGCCTCCAGCGCCTCCACGCGGTCGGCCTTCAGCAGTTCGTGCACGGAGTTCACCAGCGTCTCCAGGTCGAGGACCCCGGTGTACTCGCCGCGCCGCCCGGTGACCGCGACCCGCCCGGCGTCGTCGCCGAGGACCGCTTCCAGCGCATCGCGCAGAGTGGCGTCGAGGGTCACCGTGTCGTGCACGGGCGTGCCCGCTCGGGCCAGCGAGCCCCCGGCCCGCACCAGGTCTCCGCGCCGCAGCCACCTGTGGGGCCGGGACCGCCCGTCCAGCAGCAGGATCCCGTTCGTCCCGCTGGAGCGCAGCCGGTCGAAGATGCGCTGGAGGGAGTCGTCGACGCTCACCGTCGGACAGTCGGTGACGCCGACGTCCCGCACCCGGGTGAGGTTCAGCCGCTTCAGCGCGGCTCCCGCGCCCACCAACCCGGAGACGAAGTCGTCGGCCGGACGGGTGAGGATCGCCTCCGGGGTGTCGAACTGGGCGATGCGCGAACGCTCGCGCAGCACGGCGATCCGGTCGCCCAGCTTGATCGCCTCGTCGAAGTCGTGGGTGACGAACACGATCGTCCTGCGCGGCTCGCGCCGGAGCCGGATCAGCTCGTCCTGGAGGTGGTCGCGGGTGACCGGGTCGACCGCGCCGAACGGCTCGTCCATCAACAGCACCGGCGGGTCGGCGGCGAGCGCCCGGGCCACGCCGACGCGTTGCTGCTGGCCGCCGGAGAGCTGGCGCGGATACCGGCCGTGGAACTCGCCGGGGTCCAGCCCGACCAGGTCGAGCATCTCCTCCACCCGGTCCCGGATCCGCGTCCTGGACCAGCCGATCATCTGCGGCACCAGGGCGATGTTCTGCGCGACGGTCATGTGCGGGAAGAGCCCGCAGGACTGGACGGCGTAGCCGACCGTGCGGCGCAGCTTCACCGGGTCGATGCCGGTGACGTCCGCGCCGTCGATGCGGATGCGGCCGGCGCTCGGCTCGATCAGCCGGTTGATCATCTTCAGGGTGGTGGACTTGCCGCAGCCCGAAGGTCCGACGAGGACGACCGTCTCGCCCGCCCTGACCTCCAGGCTGACGTCCTCCACGGCCGGCCGCGGGTCGCCCGGATAGCGCTTGGTGAGGCTCTCCAGCTCGATCGTGGCGCCGTGGGACTCGGCGCGGAGGGCCTCAGACACGGATCCCCCTGGGGATGGTCAGCCGTCCGATCAGGACGTACGCGGCGTCGAACAGCAGGGCCAGCACGATGATCCCGAGCGTTCCCGCGAGCACCTGGTTGAGGGCGTTCGCACTGCCCGGCGAGGCGATGCCGCGGAAGATCTCGTTGCCGAGGCCGGGCCCGAAGGCGTAGGCGGCGACGGCCGCGATGCCCATCAGCATCCGGGTGGAGACGCGGATGCCGGTGAGGATCGGCGGCCACGCCAGCGGCAGCTCGACCCGCAACAGCCGGGCCCTGCGCGACATGCCGATGCCGCGCGCCGCGTCCACCAGGGCGGGGTCGACGCCCCGCAGCCCGACGATCGTGTTCCGCACGATCGGCAGCAGCCCGTACAGCGTCAGCGCGATCACCGTGGGCGCCACGCCCAGCCCCACCACCGGGATCAGCAGACCGATCGCGGCCAACGACGGGACGGTCAGGAACGTGGAGGCGGCGAGGCCGGCGAGGTCGCCCGCCCGTTCGCTGCGGTAGGTGACGAGCCCGACGCACACCCCGAGGACGGTCGCCACCACCAGGCACCGCAAGACGGTGCCGGCGTGCTGGCAGGCTTCGGTGAGCAGGTGCTGGTGACGGTCGGCCAGGTACTCCCAGAAGCTCACACGCCTCACCCCACGTCGTGGCCAGGTCCCTCCCGGTCCTCCGCCGCCTGCTCCACCAGCGGGATGATCCGCAGGGGAACGGGGTTCTCCATCACGATCGCGGTGGAGGCCCGGACGATGCCATCAAAACCGACGACCCGGTCGATGACCCGTTGGAGATCGGCATTGGAGCGGGCCACCAGCCGGCACATCATGTCCCCGGTGCCGGTCGTGGTGTGCAGTTCCAGCACCTCGGGCACGGTCGCCAAGTGGGCCCGCACGTCGGCCCCTTGGCCCTGCCGGATCTGGAGCGTGGCGAAGGCGGTGACGGGGTAGCCGAGCGCCGCCGGATCCACCTCGGGACCGAATCCGCGGATGACTCCGTTCGACTGAAGCCGGTCCAGCCGTGCCTGCACGGTGCCCCGGGCCACGCCCAGCCGCCGTGACATCTCCAGCACCCCGATGCGCGGTTCCCGCGCCAGCAGCACGATGATCCGGCCGTCCAGACGATCGATCGCCATGCCCGCCTCCCCGATGGTCAGCCTGTACAGAAAGCCCGCCGAAACCGCCGTACCACTGAGCAGACTGCTCAGCTGATGCGACAACTATTGCGCACCTTGCGGGACGGGGTGAGGCTCTTGTCCATGACGCAGACCACACACCACACTCCCGACACCGCCCGGCAGGCCGACCCCTTCCCGGTCAAGGGAATGGACGCGGTCGTCTTCGCCGTGGGCAACGCCAAGCAGGCGGCGCACTACTACTCCACCGCCTTCGGCATGCGGCTGGTCGCCTACTCCGGACCGGAGAACGGCAGCCGCGAGACCGCGAGCTACGTGCTGGAGAACGGCTCCGCCCGCTTCGTGTTCACCTCGGTGATCAAGCCGTCCACCACCTGGGGCCACTTCCTCGCCCGGCACGTGGCCGAGCACGGCGACGGCGTGATCGACCTCGCCGTCGAGGTCCCGGACGCCCGCGCCGCGTACGCCTACGCGATCGAGCACGGCGCCCGCTCGGTCGCCGAGCCGTACGAGCTGAAGGACGAGCACGGCACGGTGGTGCTGGCCGCGATCGCCACGTACGGCGAGACCCGCCACACGCTCGTCGACCGCTCCGGCTACGACGGCCCCTACCTGCCGGGGTTCGTGGCCGCGCAGCCCATGGTCGAGCCGCCCGCCCAGCGCACCTTCCAGGCGATCGACCACTGCGTCGGCAACGTGGAACTCGGCCGCATGAACGAGTGGGTGGAGTTCTACAACAAGGTCATGGGCTTCACGAACATGAAGGAGTTCGTGGGCGACGACATCGCCACCGAGTACAGCGCGCTGATGTCGAAGGTCGTCGCGGACGGCACCCTCAAGGTCAAGTTCCCGATCAACGAGCCCGCCGTCGCCAAGAAGAAGTCGCAGATCGACGAGTACCTGGAGTTCTACGGCGGCGCGGGCGTCCAGCACATCGCGCTGAACACCAACGACATCGTGCAGACGGTCCGCACCATGCGCGCGGCCGGCGTCCGGTTCCTGGACACCCCCGACTCCTACTACGACACCCTCGGCGAGTGGGTCGGCGACACCCGCGTCCCCCTGGAGACCCTGCGCGAGCTGAAGATCCTCGCCGACCGCGACGAGGACGGCTACCTGCTGCAGATCTTCACCAAGCCGGTCCAGGACCGCCCGACCGTCTTCTTCGAGCTGATCGAACGGCACGGCTCCATGGGCTTCGGCAAGGGCAACTTCAAGGCCCTGTTCGAGGCGATCGAGCGCGAGCAGGCCAAGCGCGGCAACCTCTAGGAACCCCGGAACCGACGCCGCCTCACGACAGCTCCTCCGGGACGTCGTCCACCGACGGCTCGCCCAGCGCCGCCAGCGCCGCGCGGGCCGTCGGCGCGTGCAGCGGCGAGAAGTACGGGTTGATCCGCAGCGCCTCCCGCAGATACCGCCGGGCCGGCCCGGTCCGCCCCAGCTGCCGCTCGATCATCCCCCGGTGGTAGGCGAACGGCGCACTGCGCACCGTCCCCTCGTGCTCCTTGTCGGTGGCGATCACGGCGTACCGCAGCCCCTCCCGGGACCGCCCCGCCCGGTGCAGCACCCACCCCAGCGCGTCGGCCACCTCGACGCCCGGCTGCCGCCGCCACTCGGTGCTCAGCCGCCGCACCGCCGCCTGCGGATCCCCGTGGTCCGCCTCGAAGCGGCCCAGCAGCAGCGCACCGTCGACCCCGCCGGTCCCGTCCCGCCGCACCCGCTCCCGCAGCAGGTCGTACTGCACCCTCGCCGGCCGGGTCAGCCCCAGCGACTCGTACAGCTCGCCCAGCTCCAGCGCGTACCCCGGCAGCGGCTGCCGGGCGAGCGCCATCCGGTAGACGGTCACCGCCTCCGACGTCCGCCCGAGCGCCGCCAGCGCCCGCCCCTGCCCGGCCTGCGCGGCCCGCTGGTCGGGGTCGAGACGCACCGCCTCCTGGAAATGCCGCAGGGCCACCTCGCGGTCGCCGCGCTCGAAGGCCAGCTGCCCGGCCCGCTCCAGCCACGCGGCCCGCTCGGCGGGCGTGGACGCCCCGGCCACCGCGTCGGCCAGCAGGGCCGCCGCGTCCTCGCGCCAGCCCCGGTCCCGATAGACGGCCGCCGCCCGCGCCAGCACCACCGACCCGGTGCGCAGCTCCATCAGCCGGTCCAGGGCGGCCCGGGCCCTCTTGAGGTCGCCGAGACCCGTGTACGCGTCGATCAGCTGCGGGTAGGTCGCCCACCGCTTCGGCTCCGCCTCGCGCGCGGCCTCCGCCCAGGTCCGCGCCGCCCGGAAGTCCCGGCGCGCCACGGCCAGCGCGGCCAGCCCGTCCAGGGCCCGGGCGTTGCCCCGCGGCCGGACCTCCAGCGAGGTGCGCAGCGCCCGCTCGGCCCTCGGGTAGCGGCCGGCGGCGTCGGCGGTGCGCCGGCCCTGCTCGAGGTAGGCCGCGCCGAGGACCGCCCAGGAGCGCGCGTCCCGCGGATGCTCCCGTACGCGCGCCTCCTTCGCCTCGATCAGCACCGCCAGGTCGGGCAGGGCGGCCGCCACCCCCGAACGGACCGCCGCGTGCGCCTGCGCCCCCGGGGCCGGCGCGGCCGCCCGCCGCCCGGCCGGCTCACCGGGCAGGCACAGCAGCACCCCGCCCAGCACCAGGCAGCCGGCCAGCGAACCGACGAGCACCCGCCGGCGCAGCCGCGCGCGGGCGTCCCCCTCCCGCAGCGGTCGCTCGGGGGCGGCTTCGGTCTCCACGGCGCTCTCCATGGCGCTCACTGTGCGTCAGCACGACGACCGGGGGCCGGTATGGGCCGGGTGCCGCAGACGGGGTTCACACCGATGGCCCCGGGTGCGACGCTGTGATCATGAGCCGTATCGAAGCCCCGCGCGACGAGGTGACCGGCAACCTTGTGGACCGGCTGCGCGACGGCCTGCCCGCCGAGGTGATCCTCACCGACCCCGACGTCACGGCCTCCTACGCCCACGACATGGCCGGCTTCTGCCCGGCCGGCACACCCGCCGTGGTCGTCCTGCCCCGCACGGCCGAGGACGTCCGGCACGTCATGCGCGTCGCGACCGCGCTGCGCGTCCCGGTCGTCCCGCAGGGCGCCCGCACCGGCCTGTCGGGCGCCGCCAACGCCTCCGACGGCTGCATCGTGCTGTCCCTGACGAAGATGGACCGCATCCTGGAGATCAACCCGGTCGACCGCATCGCCGTCGTGGAACCGGGCGTCGTCAACGCGACGCTCTCCCGCGCGGTCGGCGAACACGGCCTGTGCTACCCGCCGGACCCCTCCAGCTGGGAGATGTGCACGATCGGCGGCAACATCGGCACCGCCTCCGGCGGCCTGTGCTGCGTGAAGTACGGGGTGACCGCCGAGTACGTCCTGGGTCTGGACGTCGTCCTCGCCGACGGCAGGCTGATGTCCACCGGCCGCCGCACCGCGAAGGGCGTTGCCGGGTACGACCTCACCCGCCTCTTCGTCGGCTCCGAGGGCTCGCTCGGCATCGTCGTCCGCGCGGTCCTGGCGCTGAAGCCGCAGCCGCCCGCGCAGCTCGTCCTGGCGGCGGAGTTCGCCTCCGGCGCCGCCGCCTGCGACGCCGTCTGCCGGATCATGGAGGGCGGCCATGTGCCGTCCCTCCTCGAACTCATGGACCGTACGACGGTGAAGGCCGTCAACGCCCTGACCCGCATGGGCCTGCCCGAGACCACCGAGGCGCTGCTGCTCGCCGCGTTCGACACCCCGGATCCTGCCGCCGACCTGGCCGCGGTCGCCGCGCTGTGCGAGGCCGCCGGCGCCACCCAGGTCGTCCCGGCGGAGGACGCGGCCGAGTCCGAGCTGTTGCTGCAGGCCCGCCGGTCGTCGCTCGTCGCCCTGGACGCCGTCAAGGGCACGACGATGATCGACGACGTGTGCGTGCCCCGCTCCCGGCTCGGCGACATGATCGAGGGCGTCGAGCGCATCGCCGAGAAGTACCGGCTCACCATCGGCGTCGTCGCCCACGCCGGTGACGGCAACACCCATCCGACGGTCTGCTTCGACGCCCAGGACCGCGACGAGTGCCGGCGGGCCCGCGAGTCCTTCGACGCGGTCATGGCGCTCGGCCTGGAACTCGGCGGCACGATCACCGGGGAGCACGGCGTGGGCCTGCTGAAGAAGGAGTGGCTGGCGCGCGAGATCGGCCCGGTCAACCTGGAGATGCAGCGGGCCGTCAAACAGGCCTTCGACCCGCTGGGCATCCTCAACCCCGGCAAGCTCTTCTGACCCCGGCCCCTCCCGCGGTCCCGGCACCCCGACGGCGGCTCACGCCCCCCTCTCACGGTGGAGCAGATCGGCCAGCGCGTCGTCGATGCCGAGCTGCTCGCCCTCGGTGCCCGGGGCGACCACCCGCAGCGTCCGCTCCAGCCAGGCCGAGACCTGCGCGGCCGGCGCCTCGAGCAGGGCGTCGCCGTCGGGTGAACTCAGCCCCATCAGCACGACGCTGCGCCCGTCCACCTTCGTCGGCCACACCCGCACGTCCCCCTGCCCGCACGGCCGGAACACCCCCTCCACCAGGAGCTCTCGGGCGAACGTCCAGGTGACGGGGTGCTCGGAGGTGACGTGGAAGGTCACGTGCACGGCGAAGGGGTCGTCGCTGCGGTAGGCGAGCCGGGCCGGGACCGGGACGCCGTGCTCCGGCGACAGGACGAGCCGCAGCTCCAGTTCGCGTTCCACCACGGTGGGGTGCATGTCCGTTCTCCTCTTGCTCCTGGTCGGGGCCGGTTGTGTACGGAGGGTCCGTACGCAGGGGAGAGCGGGGCGGGGCCCGAGCGTTACGCGGGTCGGGAGAAATTTCTCACCGGGTTCGTCCCGGCCGGTCCGAACGTGTGAAGGGCGTGCACGGGGTTGCCCGGAAAGGGGCGGGTCCGGCGGGAGTTGCGGTGGGGGTTGCGCTCGTCTGATAGATGTGGAGGCCCCCATCCCACCCCCGAGCAGATACGGGACGACGGACATGAGCGCCCCAACCCCGGCCCCCGGCGACGACAGGCCCCGCGAAGGGTATTACCCGGACCCGTCCATCCCTGGATACGTCCGGTACTGGAACGGCGCCTCCTGGGTGCCGGGCACCAGCCGACCGGCGCCGTCCGACGGCGAGCCGCTCTCGGACCCGGCGCCCGCGGCCGTCCCCGCGGTGGAGGAGACCGGCCCGCACTTCTTCGACGAGGACCCGGCCCCGGCCGAGCGCTTCGACGACCGGTCCGAGCCCGCCCCGGCGTGGGGCGCCGACCGCTCCCATCAGTCCGGCTTCGGCGGCGACCAGGACCGCAGGGTCTCCTGGGGCGCCCCGCAGGGCGCGGACCCGAGACTCCCGGCGGCCCCGCCGGACGGCCGCGCGGCGAGCACGGAGGGGACGGCGACGATCCCGCCCGCGCAACCGGCGCCCGACGGCACGTTCGTCTTCCGCCGTCCGACGGCCGGAGCCGCGGCCCCCGCCGACACCTCCGACCCGGGGACGATGACCTTCCGCCCGCGCACCGACACCCCGGCGACACCCGCCGGTGACCCGGCCGAGGGCGGTGCTGCTCCGGGCGCCGGCGCGGCGGGCTTCGGCCCGGCGGGCGGGTCGGGCGCCGGCGGGTCGGGCGGTGCTGTTCCGGGCGCCGGCGCGGCGGGCTACGGCCCGCAGGGAGCGGCCGGTGCCGGTACCGCGTTCGGCGCGCAGGGCCCCGCCGCAGCCGCGACCGGGGTGGGAGGCGGTGCCGGAGCCGGATCCGCCGCAGGTGTCGGAGGACCCGCCTTCGCCCCCCACGCTCCCGCCCCGGCCGTGGGCGGTGTGGCCCCGCACGCTCCCGCCCCCGCCGTCGGCGGTGTCGCCCCCGCCCCGCAGCCCTCCGCGGGGTCCGCCCCCGCCCCCGCCAAGGCCGGCTTCGGGGCGGGCAAGGCCGCCGCCGAGCGGGCGGCGGCAGCCCAGGCGGCCCCCGTCCCCGCCCCGCCGGGACCCGCCCAGGCGTCCGCCCCGGGCCTGCCCGCGCAGTCCACCGGCCCGCAGCCCGGCGGAGCCCCGATGAGCACCGGTCTCGGTGGGGGGCAGCCCTCCTGGGCCCAGCAGGTGCACCGGCTGGCGGAGGCGGGCGGGGAGGACCAGCCCGTCGCTCCCTGGAAACCGCCGGTGGACGACGTCTTCCAGGCCGCCGCGCGGCGGCAGGCGGCGGCCCGTCCGGCGGGGCTCGGCAAGCGGCTGGCGGCGCGCCTCGTCGACACCCTCGTCCTCGCCGCCGTGACCTCCGCCGCCGCCGTCCCCCTCGGCACCCGGGCCGTGGCGCACGTCAACGGCAAGATCGACGCGGCGAAGCTCACCGGGGAAACCGTCACCGTCTGGCTGCTGGACGGCACGACGTCCGCCTACCTCGGCATCGTCCTCGCCGTACTGCTGGTCTTCGGGATCGTCTACGAGGCACTGCCGACCGCCAGGTGGGGCCGCACGCTGGGCAAGAAGCTGTTCGGCCTGGAGGTGCGGGACATCGAGGGCCACGAACCGCCGTCCTTCGGCGCCGCCCTGCGCCGCTGGCTCGTCTACAGCGTGCCCGGTCTGCTCGCCGTCGGCGTGCTGGGTGTCCTGTGGTGCCTGTTCGACAAGCCGTGGCGGCAGTGCTGGCACGACAAGGCCGCGCACACGTTCGTCGCGGGCTGACCGGCCGCTCGCCCGTACGGCGAGGGGCCCGTCCGTCGGCGTACCCCGGACGGCCGCTCGCCGGATGCGCGGCGCGGGCGTTCGCGGTCGACTCGGGCCATGACGACCCAACCGCCCCCCGGTTCCGGCGGCGAGCCGCCGGAGGACGACCCGTTCAGGAAGCAGCCCCCGCAGCAGCCCCCGTACGGTCCGGGGCAGGGCGCGCAGGGCCCGCCGGGCTCCCCGTACGACAGGCCGCCCGGCGGCGGTCCCGGTGGACAGCCCCCGCCGTACGGGGGCGGCGGCCCGGGCGGCCCGTACGGGGGCGACCCGTACGGCGGTTACCCCTCCGACCCGCTCGCCGGCATGCCGCCGCTCGCCGACAGCGGCAGGCGCACCCTCGCCCGCATCATCGACATGATCATGGTCGCGGTCGTCGTCTGGCTGCTGACCTGGGCCTTCCGTGTCAACGAGTACACCATGGACGGTGACCGGATCGAGGTGGGCAAGTCCTTCGCACAGTCCCTCGTCGCCGCCGTCCTCTACATCGGCTACGACACCTTGATGACCGCACGGGGCGGGCAGACGCTCGGCAAGAAGTGGCTGGGCATGCGGGTGGCCGACCTCGACAACGGCTCCACCCCGTCGATGCAGACCTCGCTGGTGCGCGCCCTGGTGCTGTGGGTGCCGTTCGCGTTCTGCTGCGCCTGTCTGTGGACGGCGATCTGCGGCGGCTGGAGCTTCTTCGACAAGCCGTACAAGCAGGGCCTGCACGACAAGGCGGCCAAGACGGTGGTGGTCAGCACCGGCTGACGCCCCGGCAGCGCGCGCGGCTCAGGGCCCGTGCCGGGTGCCCGGCACGGGCCCTGTACCGCGTCGTTCAGGGGGCCGACGGTTCCCGGACCGGCTCGGGCGCCGCGGCGACCGGGACGGGCACGGGCGAGACCGGACCGGAGCGGGCCACGACGACGGGGGTGCGCCGGGGCACCGGCAGCCTCAGGGCGACCAGTACGCCGAGGGCGACCGCGGTGACGGCGATGACCCCGATCACGGGGCCCGAACCGGTCTGCGACAGCAGCAGCATGGCGAGCGCCGAGAGGATGACGGTGCAGGAACCGTATGTGAGCTGTGCGACAGTCGGACGAGGCATGGCAATCGTGTCCTCGGGAACGGGGGCGATCTCGACTCTATTCGGCTGCATGCCCGAGGGGAACGAGCAGTAAGCGTGACCTAACCCACGGTGCCGGTGCACAGGGGGCGCACGGAGTCATGCTGTCCACTCCCCGGACAGGTCTGCGCGCCCGTCAAGTGACGTTCATGCGTCCGCAATACGAACATCGACTCCCAATAATGCAGTTGTCCTGCTCAAGTCAAGGTCTGTCTTTTCTTCTCAACCAGTAGTCAAATGACGTCACTTGACTACACGCGTATAACCGCACGCGGACTTCCCTTGACATGGATCCCTCTCCGCGTGGCAGGACGCGTGGGGGAGGCATCAAGTGACCAGTAGATCCTGGACGTTCAGGACGGCCGCCACGGTCGTCGCCCTCGCGGCGGCCTCGGCGACGTTCTCGACGTTCGCCGTGGCCCAGGCCGCCGACAACCCGTCGGCGAAGGCTCCGGCGGTGGACCGGCAGGACCCGCAGCCGGCCGAGGTCCACGAACACGACTTCGACGGGCCGCTCAGCAAGAGGCAGGAGGCCCAGCGCGAGGAGGCCCTCAAGCAGGTCATCACCGGCGAGGCGACCGTGACGAACCGTGAGGGTTCGAAGGTCGTCGAGCTGGACAGCCGCAGGGGCGACAGCAAGTACGTCGAGCTCGGCCGCGAGAAGACCGACAAGATCTTCACGATCCTGGTCGAGTTCGGCGACCAGGTCGACCCGCGTTACGGCGGCACCCCCGGCCCGCTGCACAACCGGATAGCCCAGCCGGACCGCAAGCAGAACAACAGCACCGCCTGGCAGGCGGACTACGACCAGAAGCACTTCGAGGACCTCTACTTCGGCACCGGCCCCGGCGTCGAGTCGCTGAAGAAGTACTACGAGAAGCAGTCCTCGGGCCGCTACTCGGTCGACGGCGAGGTCACCGACTGGGTCAAGGTCCCCTACAACGAGGCCCGTTACGGCTCCAACGACGCCGCCACCGGCGCCTGGTACGCCGTGCAGGACGGCGTCAACGCCTGGGTCGCCGAGCGCAAGGCCGCCGGCGCCGACAGCGCCGAGATCAAGGCGGAGCTCGCCGAGTTCGACCAGTGGGACCGCTACGACTTCGACGGCGACGGCGACTTCAACGAGTCCGACGGCTACATCGACCACTTCCAGATCGTGCACGCCGGTGAGGACGAGTCCGCGGGCGGCGGCGCCCAGGGCGCGGACGCCATCTGGGCGCACCGCTGGTACGCCTTCGGCACCGACGCCGGCTCCACCGGCCCCGACACCAACAAGCTCGGCGGCGCCCAGATCGGCGACACCGGCATCTGGGTCGGCGACTACACCATCCAGCCGGAGAACGGCGGCCTCGGCGTCTTCGCCCACGAGTACGGCCACGACCTCGGCCTGCCCGACGAGTACGACACCTCCGGCGGCGGCGAGAACTCCACCGGCTTCTGGACGCTGATGTCCTCCGGTTCCTGGCTCGGCACCGGCAAGGACTCCATCGGCGACCTGCCCGGCGACATGAACGCCTGGGACAAGCTCCAGCTCGGCTGGCTCGACTACGACGTCGCCAAGGCGGGCGTGAAGTCCACCCACAAGCTGGGTCTGGCGGAGTACAACACCAAGAACGCGCAGGCCCTGATCGTCGAGCTGCCGAAGAAGACGGTCAGCACCGACGTCGTCGTCCCGGCCCAGGGCGCCACCCAGTGGTGGAGCGGCAGCGGTGACGACCTGCGCAACACGCTCACCCGTTCGGTCGACCTGACCGGCAAGTCGTCGGCGGCGCTGACGCTGGACGGCTGGTGGGACATCGAGACGGACTACGACTTCCTCTACACCGAGGTGTCCACCGACGACGGCGCCACCTTCACGCCGATCGACGGCAAGCTCGCCGACGGCAGCGCCGTCCCGCGCGACGGCAGCGGCAAGCCCGCCCTGACCGGCACGGTCGACGCCTACCAGAAGCTGACCTTCCCGCTGGACGCCTACGCGGGCAAGAAGGTCACCCTGCGCTTCCGCTACGCCACCGACGGCGGCGTGGCACAGAAGGGCTTCGCGGCCGACCAGATCACCGTGACGGCCGACGGCGCGCCCCTGTTCTCCGACAACGCGGAGAGCGCGGACGCGGCCTGGACGGCGAACGGCTTCTCCCGCATCGGCGCGGCCATCACGGACGACTACGAGCAGTTCTACATCGCGGAGAACCGCCAGTACGTGTCGTACGACAAGACCCTCAAGGTCGGCCCGTACAACTACGGCTTCTCCACGACCCGTCCGGAGTGGGTGGAGCACTACCCGTACCAGAACGGTCTGCTGATCTGGAAGTGGGACACCTCCCAGGCGGACGACAACACCAGCCAGCACCCGGGCGAGGGTCTGATCCTGCCGATCGACTCCCACCCGACCGCGCTGAAGTGGGCCGACGGCACGCCGATGCGCAACCGCATCCAGGCCTTCGACTCCACGTTCAGCTGGTGGCCGACGGACGCGATCACGCTGCACAAGGACGACGTCGCCACGAAGATCAAGGCCCGTCCGGGCGTCCCGTTCTTCGACGACAGCCTGTCGGACTACTACGACGAGTCGATCCCCCTCGCCGGCGTCAGGATCACTGACACCAACACCTCGATCAAGATCGTCAACGAGCCCCTGAGCGGCTCGACGATCACGGTCAAGGTCGGACCGTCGCTCAAGTAGACGACGTTTCCGCAGGTCAAATGCGTATCGGCGGTGACCCACTGGCGGGTCGCCGCCGATCGTGTTTAGGTGCCTCCTGTGCTTTTCTTATTGACACCGATACACACGGGGGTGTGACCGCATGGCCGCAGGAGGTTTCTGCAAGCTGCCCAACGGCTCGGTGGTGGTCGCGCTGAACCTGCCCAGTCCCGCCGCCGACGGAGCGGCCGCCGTGCGCGTCCTCGTCCTCGCCCAGAACCGCGCCCGAGCCCTGACCAGGCTCCGCAACCTGGGCCTGCGCGCCGTCTACCTGCGGGGCAACGCGGCCCCGCCCAGCCCGGACGAGATCACGGCGGTCCTGCACCACCCGGACGGTCTCGTCTGGCGCACCGCGCCCGGCAACACCGTCCCGGCGGTCCCGGAGCTGTGGCACCCGATCCGCGCCCTGCTGCGCCGCCCGGCGGCGGCCACGCAGGCCCCCGGCACTACCGGTTGACGACCGGCTTGCCGGACAGCTCCACGCCCGCGGCCCGCAGCTCCTCCAGCGCCCGCTCGGTGCTCTCGCGGGTCACTCCGGCGGTCAGGTCGAGCAGGACGTGCGTGCGGAAGCCCTCGCGGGCCGCGTCCAGCGCGGTGGCCCGCACGCAGTGGTCGGTGGCGATGCCGACGACGTCCACCTCGTCGATCTCCCGGGCGCGCAGCCAGTCGCCCAGCGTGACGCCGTTCTCGTCGGTGCCCTCGAAGCCGCTGTACGCGGCCGAGTAGGCGCCCTTGTCGAAGACGGCGTCGATCGAGCCGGAGGCGACCGCCGGCGCGAAGTTCGGGTGGAAGCCCACGCCCTCGGTGCCCGCGACGCAGTGCGCGGGCCAGGAGTGGACGAAGTCGGGGTTGTCGGCGAAGTGTCCGCCGGGTGCGATGTGGTGGTCGCGGGTGGCCACGACATGCCGGTACCCGGCGGGGGCCTGCCCGATCAGCTCGGTGATCGCGGCGGCCACGTCGGCACCCCCGGCCACCGCGAGGCTGCCCCCCTCGCAGAAGTCGTTCTGCACGTCTACGACGATCAAGGCGCGGCGCATGGTGGGTGTCCTTCGACTGTGGGTGAAGTAATTGAGCGTAGAGACTTCGGCGGCGCTGGGGGAGGGGGCGTCCCCCGGCCGGTGGCTCCGGCGGAGAAACCGGCCGGGGCCGGCAGTCCCCCAGCGGGTGCGTCGGAAGTCCTGTGCGGTGCCCGCGGTGTCCGGTGCGTGCGTGCTCTCGGCGTGCCGGACGAAGGCGCTCGTACCGGATGTACTCGTGCTTTCGGCCGGTGCGGCGCGAGGGCGTGCCGGGCGCCGTGGGTGCTGTACAGGGACTTCGAAACACCCCCTAGCTACCCGACCGTCCCTGTACGTACTCCGTCGGGATGACGGGTTCCCCGCGGGAGAGCTGTGTCGCGGACAGCGGCAGATTGGCGCGGGCCGCCAGGTGGCGGTCGCGGACGACGTCCAGGGGCTCGCGGGCGACCGTCTCGCCGCCCCTGACCAGCTCGACCAGCAGCTGCCGGCCGGCCAGCTCGGCGGGGACCGGGCCCGTGCCGACGACCTCGGCCTCCGCGACCCCTTCGGCGTCCAGGCGTCGCGCGGCCCACTTGCGGCCGCCGACCGAGGTCTTGCCGCCCGAGGACTTCTTCGCCACCGGCACCAGCGGCGCCTTCGGCTCGGCGGACTCGGCGCGGGCCACCAGCTTGTAGACCATGGAGCAGGTCGGGTGCCCGGAGCCGGTCACCAGCTGGGTGCCGACGCCGTACGCGTCCACGGGGGCCGCGGCCAGCGAGGCGATGGCGTACTCGTCGAGGTCGGAGGTCACGATGATCCTGGTGTCGGTGGCGCCCAGCTCGTCGAGCTGCTGGCGCACCCGGTGCGCGACCAGCAGCAGGTCGCCGGAGTCGATGCGCACCGCACCGAGCTCGGGCCCGGCCACCTCCACCGCGGTGCGGACGGCCTCGGCGACGTCGTAGGTGTCCACGAGGAGGGTCGTGTGCCCGCCCAGGGAGTCGACCTGCGCCCGGAAGGCGTCGCGTTCGGTGTCGTGCAGCAGGGTGAAGGCGTGGGCGGAGGTGCCGACGGTCGGAATGCCGTAGCGGAAGCCCGCCGCGAGGTCGGAGGTGGTGCTGAAGCCGCCGACGTAGGCGGCGCGGGAGGCGGCGACGGCGGCCAGCTCGTGGGTGCGGCGGGCGCCCATCTCGATCAGCGGGCGCTCCCCGGCGGCCGAGGCCATCCGGGAGGCGGCGGCCGCGATCGCGGAGTCGTGGTTGAGGATGGACAGGATCACGGTCTCCAGGAGGACGCACTCGGCGAAGGAGCCCTCGACCCGCATGACCGGCGAGCCCGGGAAGTACACCTCGCCCTCCGGATAGCCCCAGATGTCACCCGAGAAGCGGTACGTGCCCAGCCAGTCGAGCGTCTCCTCGTCGACGATCCCCCGCTCGCGCAGGAAGCCCAGGACGCCCGCGTCGAAACGGAAGTTCTCCACGGCGTCCAGGACACGCCCGGTGCCGGCCACCACGCCGTAGCGCCGCCCCTCGGGCAGCCGTCGGGTGAACACCTCGAACACGCTGCGCCGTCCGGCGGTGCCCGCCTTCAGCGCGGCCTGCAACATCGTCAACTCGTACTGGTCGGTGAACAGTGCCGTCGAGGGCACGTCGACCGGCAACCCAAGGTCCGCAGTGTTCATGACGATGCATCGTACTCCCTTTTCGTCGGTGTGACGATTTCGGTGAGCCGTGGCAGCATGGGCTGTGTGACGTCACCCGCTCCCGTAGAGATCGAACGCACCGAGTCGGCGGAGGAGGTCTTCGCCGTACCCGAGCCGGACGTCCCCTGGGTCACGATCGTCCACAACGACCCGGTCAACCTGATGAGCTACGTGACGTACGTCTTCCAGACGTACTTCGGCTACCCGAAGGACAAGGCCACCAAGCTCATGCTCGACGTCCACCACAAGGGCCGCGCGGTCGTCTCCAGCGGTTCCCGCGAGGAGATGGAACGCGACGTGCAGGCGATGCACGGCTACGGCCTGTGGGCCACCCTCCAGCAGGATCGGAAGTAGTCACCCCACTGATGCCCGGACACTTCGAACCGCTCCCCGGCGGCGGCGCGGCCGTCGCGCTCGACACCGTCGAGATCTCCATCATCCGCTCGCTGGCCGTGCAGCTGCTGGAGCTGGTCGGCCCCGGTCCCGCCGAGGACGCCCCCGACGACCCGCTCGCCGAGCTGTTCGCCGAGGGGCCGAGCGAACCGCCCTCCGACCCGGTCCTCAAACGGCTCTTCCCCGACGCCTACACCGACCCGGAGGCGACCCCGGGCCCCCGCGAGGCGGAGGAGCGGCGGTCGTACTCGGCGGAGTTCCGCCGCTACACGGAGAACGATTTGCGGGCCGGCAAGCGCGACAACGCCCTCGCGGTGGTGCGCTCCCTCGACGCGCTCACCCCGCAGGACGAGGACACCGCCCTGCTGGAGCTCACGCCGGGGCAGTCCCGGCAGTGGCTCGGCGCGCTCAACGACCTGCGGCTGGCGATCGGCACCCGGCTGGACATCGTCGACGAGGACGACACCGACCTCCTCTACCGGCTGCCGGACGAGGACCCGCGCAAGCCGATGGTGATGGCGTACCTGTGGCTGGGCGGCCTCCAGGAGACCCTCGTCTCCACGCTCATGGGCTGATATGTGAGGGTTCTGTGTTCGCTCAGCGGACGCTCAAATCCGGATAACGATCGCGTCACCGGCACGGCCGACTGTGTCCCTTTTGTGTCTCGTTTGACCGCTTCTCCTTGTGTGATGCGCCACAGCCGCGCCCGGCGATCACTATGGCGGGCGTGATAGATCTTCACGACCGCCCGGCGAACACCACCCGTATGTTCGGCCGGGTGCGCCACCGAGCCGGCGGATCGCCGGCCAGGCACAGCTCCAGCAATCCGGGGGGATCGAGACCCGATCCGAGGCCGACGAAGGCCCGGGTCGGCATGGAGAAAGGCGCACCACACACATGACCTCCGCACAGGTCGACACGGAGAAGACCTCCGAAGAGGGATACGAGCGCGGCCTCGGAAGCCGCCAGGTCCAGATGATCGCGATCGGCGGCGCCATCGGCGTCGGCCTGTTCCTGGGAGCCGGGGCGAACATCGCCAAGGCCGGACCCAGCCTCATCTTCATGTACGCCCTCGCGGGCGTGATCATCTTCTTCATCATGCGGGCGCTCGGCGAGCTCCTGCTGTACCGGCCGGTCTCGGGCTCCTTCGCGGAGTACTCCCGCGAGTTCCTCGGCCCGTTCTTCGGCTACTTCACCGGCTGGACGTACTGGCTGATGTGGGTCGTCACCGGCATGGCCGAGCTGACGGCCGCCGCGATCTACGTCAACTACTGGTTCCCGGCCATTCCCCAGTGGGTGACGGCCCTGGTGTTCCTGGTGATCCTCTTCGGGGTCAACCTGATCTCCGTGAAGCTCTTCGGCGAGCTGGAGTTCTGGTTCTCGATGGTCAAGGTCACCGCCCTGATCGGCATGATCGTCATCGGCCTGGGCGTCCTCACCTTCGGCTTCAGCGCCGCCGGCGACACCGCCGCCGTCTCCAACCTGTGGGCCTTCGACGGCTTCTTCCCCAAGGGCATCGGCTCCTCGCTGATGACCCTCCAGGGCGTCATGTTCGCCTACCTCGCCGTCGAACTGGTCGGCGTCACGGCCGGCGAGTCGGAGAACCCGGAGAAGACGCTTCCCAAGGCCATCAACACGCTCCCGTGGCGCATCGCGCTGTTCTACGTCGGCGCGCTCACCGTCATCCTGTGCGTGGTGAAGTGGACCGAGTTCGCGCCGGGCGTGAGCCCCTTCGTCGCCGCCTTCGCCAAGATCGGCATCCCGGCGGGCGCGGCCATCGTCAACTTCGTCGTGCTCACCGCGGCCCTGTCCTCCTGCAACTCCGGCATGTACTCCACCGGCCGCATGCTGCGGAACCTGGCCGACAGCGGTGAGGCCCCCGCCGCCTTCCGCAAGCTGTCGTCGACCAAGACGCCCGCCCTCGGCATCTTCGTCTCCGTCCTCTTCATGGGCATCGGCGTGGTCCTCAACTACGTCGTCCCGGAGAAGGCCTTCGGCTACGTCACCTCCGTCGCCACCGCGGCCGGCATCTGGACCTGGCTGATGATCCTGATCAGCCACGTCCTCTACCGCCGCGCGGTCGACGCGGGCCGCCTGCCGGCCTCGTCCTTCCCGGCGCCGGGCGGCGCGAAGTGCTCCTACGTCGCCATCGCGTTCCTGCTCTTCGTCACCGGCCTCATCGCCTACGACGCCGACTCGCGCGTCTGCCTGTACGTCATGGCCGGCTGGGCCGCCGCCCTCGCGATCGGCTGGGCCGTGCTGAAGTCCCGCAACCCCGAGGTCACCCGGCGCCGCGACGCGGAGCCGGCGAAGGCGGGCTGACCACCGCAACAGGACGTCCGGCCGGAGGGAGCACTCGTGGCGCCCCCTCCGGCCGCCGCTCAGGACGTCCGCCATGTGGGCCGTCCCGTACCGCACCTCGGTACGGGACGGCCCCTCTGCTTATCCTGGCGACCATGCTGACCATCACCCAGGACCTCGTCGACCGGATCGTCGCGCACGCGCGCAAGGACCACCCCGACGAGGCGTGCGGCGTCGTCGCGGGCCCGGCGGGTTCCGACCGCCCCGAGCGTTTCATCCCGATGCTGAACGCGGCCATGTCGCCCACGTTCTACGAGTTCGACTCCGGCGACCTGCTCAAGCTCTACCGGGAGATGGACGACCGCGACGAGGAGCCGGTGGTCATCTACCACTCCCACACCGCCACCGAGGCCTACCCCTCGCGCACCGACATCTCCTACGCCAACGAGCCCGGCGCCCACTACGTCCTGGTCTCCACCGCCGACACCGACGGCGGGGGCGAGTTCCAGTTCCGCTCGTTCCGGATCGTCGAGGGCGTCGTGACGGAGGAGGACGTACAGGTCGTCGAGGCGTACTGATCCGGGCGCCCGCCGCACACTGCGTCTACCGTTTCCCCGAAAGCGCATTCACAACTCGCTCCCGAGGAGACGGTGTTGACGCAACGTACGAACGCACGGCGCCCCACGCTCGAAGACGTCGCCCGGCAGGCGGGCGTGTCGAGGTCCACGGTCTCGCGGGTGGTCAACGGCGAGGGGCGGGTCAGCGCGGAGGTCGTCGAGCGGGTCCGGGACGTGATCGGCGCGCTGGGCTACGTCCCCAACCAGGCCGCCCGCCAGCTGGTCACCCGGCGCACCCACGCCGTCGCGGTCGTGGCGACCCCGCCGCACGGCCGTCTCTTCCTCGACCCGTTCTTCGACCTCCTGTTACACGGGGTGCGCCGGGAACTCGCCGCACACGGAGCCCAGGCCGTCCTGCTCTTCCTGGAGGAACCCGACGACCACGCGCGCGTGGCCGACTACCTCGGCGGCGGCCATGTCGACGGCGCCGTGCTGTTCCCGCTGCGCCCCGGCGACCGGCTCCACGAGATGATCGACCGGCTCGACATCCCCGCCGTCTTCGGCGGCCGCCCCCTCCCCGGCGACCGCGCCGCCCCGCCCGGCCACACCTGGGTCGACGGCGACAACCGCGGCGGAGCCCGGCTGGCCGTGCGCCACCTGATCGCCCTGGGCCGCCACCGCATCGCGACCGTCACCGGCCCCTACGACCAGGAGAACTCCGCCGCCGACCGCCTCGCCGGCTACCGCGACGCCCTCCCCGACGCGCCCGCCGACCTCGTGCAGAAGGCCGACTACAGCCGGCAGGGCGGCGCCGACGCCATGGCCGCGCTGCTGGACCGCCGCCCCGACCTGGACGCCGTCTTCGTCGCCTCCGACTTCATGGCCTCGGGCGCGCTGCAGACCCTGCGCGAGCACGGCCGCCGGGTGCCCGAGGACGTGGCCGTCGTCGGGTTCGACGACCTGACGTCCATCGCCGAGTCCACCGACCCGCCGCTGACCACCGTCCACCAGGACGTGGAGGGGATGGGCCGCCTGATGGCCCGGCTGCTGTTCGAGGCCCCCACCGCCGCGACCCCGGTGGTCGTGCCCACCCGGCTGGTCCGGCGCCGGTCCGCGTGACGACCCGCCTGAAGAGCCTCGTCTCACCACTCGGCCGGATCGCGTCCACCATGTGGGATCACACTCGGGGGGCCCGTCCGGGAATCGATACGATGAGCCCATGGTTGTGAACGACGTGAGCGACAGGACGCCGGGCATGCTGCTCGTGGCGCGGCTGCACGTCGACCTGTGCAGGCTCGCCAGCGCCATCTGTTGACGCTGCCCCTGCCGCCGTACGGCCCGTGAGCCGCGGCGCACCGCACCACCCCGCCGTACCAGCGCTGCCGCGCGCTTACCGACCTGACCACTCCCGACAGGAGCCCTGAGCCATGGCCATCGAGGTCCGCATCCCCACCATCCTCCGCCAGTACACCGACGGTCAGAAGGCGGTGGAGGGCAGTGGTGAGACCCTCGCCGACCTGTTCACCGACCTCGAGACCCGGCACGCGGGCATCCATGCCCGCATCGTGGACGACGGCCGGCTGCGCCGCTTCGTCAACGTGTACCTGAACGACGAGGACGTCCGTTTCGTCGACGGCATCAACACCAAGCTGGCCGACGGCGACACCGTGACGATCCTGCCGGCCGTGGCCGGCGGCATGGCCTGATCGGCCGTCGACCCCCATGCGTTACGACTCCCCGCTGGCCGCGGTGGGCAACACCCCCTTGGTGCGCCTGCCGCGGCTGTCGCCGTCCGCCGACGTCCGTATCTGGGCCAAGCTGGAGGACCGCAACCCCACCGGCTCGGTCAAGGACCGCCCGGCCCTGCACATGATCGAACAGGCGGAGAAGGACGGCCGCCTCACCCCCGGCTGCACCATCCTCGAGCCGACCAGCGGCAACACCGGCATCTCCCTCGCCATGGCCGCCAAGCTCAAGGGCTACCGCATGGTGTGCGTGATGCCCGAGAACACCTCGCAGGAACGCCGGGACCTGCTCGGCATGTGGGGCGCGCAGATCATCTCCAGCCCGGCCGCGGGCGGCTCCAACACCGCCGTTCGCGTCGCCAAGGAACTGGCCGCCGAGCACCCCGACTGGGTGATGCTCTACCAGTACGGCAACCCGGACAACGCCGGCGCCCACTACGCCACGACCGGCCCGGAGATCCTCGCCGACCTGCCCTCCGTCACCCACTTCGTCGCGGGCCTCGGCACCACCGGCACCCTCATGGGCGTCGGCCGCTACCTGCGCGAACACAAGCCGGACGTCAAGATCGTCGCCGCCGAACCGCGCTACGACGACCTGGTCTACGGCCTGCGCAACCTCGACGAGGGCTTCGTCCCGGAGCTGTACGACGCCTCCGTCCTCACCACCCGCTTCTCGGTCGGCTCGGCGGACGCCGTCACCCGCACCCGCGAGCTGCTCCAGCAGGAGGGCATCTTCGCGGGCGTCTCCACGGGCGCCGCGCTGCACGCCGCGATCGGCGTCGGAAAGAAGGCGCTCAAAGCGGGCGAGAGCGCGGACATCGTGTTCGTCGTCGCCGACGGCGGCTGGAAGTACCTGTCGACGGGCGTGTACACGGCCGCCACGACGGAGGAGGCCATCGAGACGCTCCAGGGCCAGCTCTGGGCGTGAACCCCACGGAGCGCTACGCCGCCAGGTGACGGACCTGGTCCCACAGGACCGGGTCCACCACACCCACCCGGCGCCGGAACTCCCCGACCGGGACCTGCCGCAGCTCGTCCGTCTCCAGGAAACTGGTCCGCCCCCGCGCGTCCCCGACGGCGCCCGGCGGCAACGCGATCACCCCGGGCCGCTCACCGTGGTACCTGCTGGTGATCTTGACGACGGTCGCCCGGTCCCCGCGCACCACCAGCACCAGACACGGCCGGTCCTTCGCGCCCGGCCCGTCCTCGTAGGGCACCTTCGCCCACCAGATCTCCGCCGGCCGAGGCCGCCCCGCCGCGCCCGGACGGCGCCCCGGCCGACCGGGCGGCCGCGTCCTGCCCCCGGCCGGACGCCGACCGCCCGGACGCCGACCACCGCCGCCCGGACGCCGACCGCGCCCGTGGCCGTCGACGAGCGCGGCGACGAGCGCCAGCAGCACCACCACGGCCAACGCCGACCACCAGGACATGTCCATGAGGACGACGGTACCGGCGCCCTCCCGCACCGCGCGCCCTCGTGCGCGCCACAAGCGCCCCGTGACCAGCCGAACCGGTGACAGCACAGGTGAGTTCGCCCACAACGGCCCCTGGCGGAGGAGCGACCGGACGTTTTGCGCCTTACGCTCGACGGACCGCACGACCCCCTCGCTCCTTGACCGACCGTTCGTTCCACGATCTGTTTCCCGGTGTTCCGTCTCCTTCGGTTCCCGCCAGCGGAGGTTTCTCTTCATGAAGCTCACCGTCGTCGGCTGCTCGGGGTCGTTCCCGTCCGCGGAATCGGCCTGCTCGAGCTACCTCGTAGAGGCCGACGGCTTCCGGCTGCTCCTCGACCTGGGCAACGGCGCCCTGGGCGAACTGCAGCGCCACTGCGGTCTCTACGACCTCGACGCGATCTTCCTGAGTCATCTGCACGCCGACCACTGCATCGACATGTGCGCCTACTTCGTGGCCCGCTACTACCGCCACGACGGCGGACGCTGCGACCCCATCCCGGTCTACGGACCGGAGGGCACCGAGCACCGCCTCACCACGGCCTACGCCGACACCCCCTCGGCCTCGTCCATGAGCGAGGTCTTCGACTTCCACACGGTCAAACCCTCCACCTTCGACATCGGCCCCTTCACGGTGCACACCGAACGCGTGGCCCACCCGGTGGAGGCGTACGGCATCCGCGTCGAGCACGGCGGGAGGACGCTGACCTACTCCGGCGACACCGGCGTCAGCACGGCCCTCGACGAACTCGCCCGCGACGCCGACCTGTTCCTGTGCGAGGCGGCCTTCACGCACGGCAAGGAGAACATCCCCGACCTGCACCTCAACGGGCGCGAGGCGGGGCAGACGGCGGCCCGGGCGAACGCCCGCCGCCTGGTCCTGACCCACATCCCCCCGTGGACCGACCCGCAGGTCAACCTCGCGGACGCGCGGGCGGTGTACGACGGGCCGGTGGAGCTGGCGGTGCCCAGGACGTCGTACGAGATCTGACGGCCGCGGCACGACGAAGGCCCCCGGAGCGGTTCAGGGCTCCGGGGGCCTTCGTCGTGCCGTGCGGAGCCCTCAGAGCTCCGGAGTTCCTAGGCCTTCGTGAGGTCCTCGACCTCCTCCTCGGGCTCGCGGCCCGGGGTGGGGAGGTTGAACTTGACGATCGCGAAGCGGAACACCGCGTAGTAGATCGCCGCGAAGACCAGGCCGATGGGGATGATCAGCCAGGGTTTGGTGGCCAGGTTCCAGTTCAGCCCGTAGTCGATGACGCCCGCGGAGAAGGTGAAGCCCGCGTGGACGCCGAGCGCCCAGGTGACCGCCATGGAGACGGCGGTCAGGATCGCGTGGATCGCGTACAGCACCGGCGCGATGAACATGAACGAGAATTCGATCGGCTCGGTCACGCCGGTCACGAAGGAGGTCAGCGCCAGCGAGACCATCATGCCCATCACGGCCTTGCGGCGCTCGGGGCGGGCGGCGTGGGCGATCGCGATCGCGGCGGCCGGCAGACCGAACATCATGATCGGGAAGAAGCCGGACATGAACTGACCCGCGGTCGGGTCCCCGGCGAAGAAGCGGTTCAGGTCGCCGTGGACGATCTCGCCCGCCGCGTCCTTGAAGTCGCCGAGCTGGAACCACGAGACGGTGTTGACGAACTGGTGCATGCCGATCGGGATCAGCGCGCGGTTGATGAGGCCGAAGAGCGCCGCGCCGAAGGCGCCGAGACCGGTCATCCACTCGCCGAAGTCGGAGATGACCTCACCGATCGGCTCCCAGACCAGCCCGAAGAAGACGCCCATGAGCGTGCCGACGAAGGCCATGATGATCGGCACCAGACGGCGGCCGTTGAAGAAGCCCAGCCAGTCCACCAGCCTGGTGCGGTGGAACCGCTGCCACAGGACGGCGGACAGCAGACCCATGACGATGCCGCCGAGGACGCCGGGGTTGTTGTACGTCGCGGCTATGTCCGCGCCGGCCTGGACCTTGGCCTCGGTGACCGGGAACGCCTTCAGGACGTTGCTGTAGACCAGGAAGCCGACCAGGGCGGCCAGCGCGGTCGAGCCGTCCGCCTTCTTGGCGAAGCCGATCGCGACACCGATGCAGAACAGCATCGGGAGGTTGTCGAAGATCGCGCCGCCCGCGGTGGCGAACACGGCCGCGACCTTGTCCCAGCCGAGACCGTCCTTGCCGAACACGTCGGCCTGACCGAACCGCAGGAGCAGGCCCGCCGCCGGCAGCACGGCGATGGGCAGCTGGAGGCTGCGGCCGACCTTCTGAAGGCCCTGGATCAGGCCGGATCCCCACTTCTTCGTGGGGGCCGCCGTTGGCGAGGTGGCGGTGCTCATAGACTTCCTCCATCGGGTGGTGGTCTACACCACTCAGTGGTGTAGACCATGTTGTAGCACGATGAAGGCGATATAAGTAACCCGTCAGAACTGCAACCGGAGGGCTACGCTCAGCGGCCGTTTCCGCCCGCCCCGCACCCCTCAGGCCTTCGTGACGTCCTCCCGCTCCTCCTCCGGCTCACGCCCCGGCGTCTTCAGGTCGAACCTGGAGATCGCGAAACGGAAGATCACGTAATAGAGGAGGGCGAAGCACAGGCCGATCGGAATGATCGCCCACGGCCTGGTCGCCAGGTTCCAGTTGATGACGTAGTCGATCAGCCCGGCCGAGAAACTGAACCCGTCGTGCACCCCGAGCCCCCAGGTCACCGCCATCGACACCCCCGTCAGCAGCGCGTGCACCGCGTACAGCAGAGGCGCCACGAACAGGAACGAGTACTCGATCGGCTCGGTGATACCGGTGACCAACGACGTCAGCGCCACCGACAGCATCAGACCGCCGACCTCCTTGCGGCGACCCGGCCGCGCGCAGTGCGTGATCGCGAGCGCAGCCGCCGGCAGCGCGAACATCATGATCGGGAAGAAGCCCGAGGTGAACTGACCCGCGTCCGGGTCGCCCGCCAGGAACATGTTGATGTCGCCGTGCACCACCTGACCGTCCGGCTTGGTGTAGCTGCCGAACTGGAACCAGATGGGCACGTTCAGGAACTGGTGCAGCCCGATCACCAGCAACGCGCGGTTGGCGACACCGAAGACACCCGCACCCCAGGCGTCCAGGCCGTCCAGCCAGTCGCTGAAACTCTCCAGCCCGTCCCCGATCGGCGGCCAGACCCACAGGCACAGCGCGGCGAACGCGATCGCGACGAACGACATGATGATCGGCACCAGCCGCCGCCCGTTGAAGAACCCCAGCCAGTCCACCAGCTTCGTCCGGTGGTACCGCTGCCAGAAGAACGCTGACAGCAACCCCATCACGATCCCGCCGAACACCCCCGGATTCTGGTACGTGAACGCCACCACCGTCTGGTCCACCGTCGCCTGACAGCCGATGTTCGGGATCGCCGTCGACCCCGAGGGACAGTCCTCCGGGAACTGCCGCAGGACGGTGTAGTAGACGAGGAACCCCGCCACCGCCGCCAGCGCCGTCGACCCGTCCGCCTTCTTCGCCATCCCGATGGCCACACCCACGCAGAACAACAGCGGCAGCCCCAGCTCGGCGTTGAGCAGCGCACCGCCCGCCCCGGCCATCACCTTGGAGACGTCCGTCCAGCCCAGCCCGTCGTCCCCGAACACGTCCGGCTGGCCGAGCCGGTTGAGGATGCCCGCGGCCGGCAGCACCGCGATCGGCAGTTGCAGACTGCGGCCCATCTTCTGCAGACCCTGGAACAACGCGTTCCAACGGGCGCGCGCGGGACTGACCGTGGTGTCGGCGCTCTCGGCACTCATGGTTTGGCGACCGCCTGTCAGGTGGTGTAGACCAGCTACGGACGATTTCGTTGCTGTGACGTCATCTTTCGGTACATCCGGCGCGATCGCTCGCAAAGTTGAGCCAACTGTGGGTTACTGCCACAAAGCAGTCAGGGATTCAGGGAGAAGGACATGGCCAGCAAGGCTGAGAAGATCGTCGCCGGGCTCGGTGGCATCGACAACATCGAAGAGGTCGAGGGCTGCATCACCCGGCTGCGCACCGAGGTCGTCGACGCCGCACTCGTCGACGAGGCCGCGCTCAAGGCCGCCGGCGCCCACGGCGTCGTCAAGATGGGCACCGCCGTCCAGGTCGTCATCGGCACCGACGCCGACCCCATCGCCGCGGAGATCGAAGACATGATGTGAGCCCCGGACACCCACCGCGAGCCCACCCGTGAGGGGCTCCTCCCCCGAAGGAGGAGCCCCTCACGCACGACTAGGCTCAGCGCATGTCTCGAATCGACGGCCGCACCCCCGAACAACTCCGCCCGGTCACCCTGGAACGCGGCTGGAGCAAGCACGCCGAAGGCTCCGTCCTCGTCTCCTTCGGCGACACCAAGGTCTTCTGCACGGCCTCCGTCACCGAAGGCGTCCCCCGCTGGCGCAAGGGCAGCGGCGAAGGTTGGGTCACCGCGGAGTACTCCATGCTGCCCCGCGCCACCAACACCCGCGGCGACCGCGAGTCCGTCCGCGGCAAGATCGGCGGCCGCACCCACGAGATCAGCCGCCTCATCGGCCGCTCCCTGCGCGCCGTCATCGACTACAAGGCCCTCGGCGAGAACACGATCGTCCTCGACTGCGACGTCCTCCAGGCCGACGGCGGCACCCGCACCGCCGCCATCACCGGCGCGTACGTCGCCCTCGCCGACGCCGTCACCTGGGCCCGCGGCAGGAAACTCGTCAAAGCCGGCCGCCAACCGCTGACCGGCACCGTGAGCGCCGTCTCCGTCGGCATCGTCGACGGCGTCCCGCTCCTCGACCTCCGCTACGAGGAGGACGTCCGCGCCGAGACCGACATGAACGTCGTCTGCACCGGCGACGGCCGCTTCGTCGAGGTCCAGGGCACCGCCGAGGCCGAGCCGTTCGCCCGCGACGAACTCAACTCCCTGCTCGACCTCGCCGTTTCCGGCTGCACCGAACTGGCCGCACTCCAGCGCGCGGCACTTGATACGGTCCTGGAAAAGTAAAGGGCGTCCCAAAGACGGGCGGCACACACGGCAACCCCGCCGCCCGCGACGGCGTCTTGGGCAGTACACGGCGGCACGCACCACGGCACAGCGCCACCGCCGAACCACGGGGGCCCCAGGGCCTGCACTAGGGGAGGAACACAGCCATGTCCGCGAGCCGAGTACGACGCCGGGGCCGCCGCACCGCCATCGCCGCCGCCACGGCCGCCGTCGCCCTGACCGTCGGCCTGACGACCACCGGCTGCGACGCCGTCAACAAGGCGCTCGACTGCGTCAGCACCGCCGACGCCATCGCCGACAGCGTCACCGACCTCCAGCAGGCCGTGGAGAACGCCGCGAACGACCCGACACAGCTCGACGAGTCCCTCACCTCCATCGAGAAGAACCTCGACAAGATCGGCGACCGGACCGACAACACCGACGTCAACAAGGCGGTGGACGACCTGCGCGACGCCGTCGCCAACGTCCGCACGTCCGTCGACAAGGGCGACACCACACCCGACCTCAACCCGGTCACCGACGCCGCCGGCGAACTGACGAAGGTCTGCACCCCGTGACGGACGGGTCCCGGCCCCCGCGATACTGGGGGCCATGACCCGCCTGATCCTCGCCACCCGCAACGCCGGGAAGATCACCGAACTCAGGTCGATCCTCGCCGACGCAGGCCTGCCCCACGACCTCGTCGGCGCGGACGCCTACCCCGACGTCCCCGACGTCAAGGAAACCGGCGTCACCTTCGCCGAGAACGCCCTGCTCAAGGCCCACGCCCTGGCCCAGGCGACCGGCCTGCCCGCCGTCGCCGACGACTCCGGCCTCTGCGTCGACGTCCTCGGCGGCGCCCCCGGCATCCTCTCGGCCCGCTGGTCCGGCCGCCACGGCGACGACAAGGCCAACCTCGACCTCCTCCTCGCCCAGCTCGCCGACATCGCCGACGAACACCGCGGCGCGCACTTCGCCTGCGCGGCCGCCCTCGCCCTGCCCGACGGCACCGAGCGCGTCGTCGAAGGACACCTGAGGGGCGTCCTGCGCCATGCCCCCGCCGGCACGAACGGCTTCGGCTACGACCCGATCCTCCAGCCGGAGGGAGAGAGGCGCACCTGCGCGGAGCTCACGGCGCAGGAGAAGAACGCGATCAGCCACCGGGGCAAGGCGTTCCGGGCGTTGGTGCCGGTGGTGCGGGAGCTGCTGGGCTGAGACGTGCGAAGGGGCCGCCCTGGCGGACGGCCCCTCGTCTGCGTGCGGCCGGTGGGACTCGAACCCACACGGGTGTGAACCCACTGGGACCTAAACCCAGCATGACTGCCAAATTCCATCACGGCCGCTCATAAACGGTCATCCTGTCCGACCGGCGGCACTCAGTGTACGGGGGCGGGAGGTCAGCAGGCGAGCAGGTCGGTCTTCTTCCGCCGGCACCAGGTCTCCGTGAGCGCATGGCAATTGGGGCAGAGGTAGCGCAGGTTCTCCCGGCGGTTGTCCCTCCAGTCCCCGTTGACATGGTCGATCTGCAAGGTGATCGGGCGCCCGCGCCATTCACCGGTGTTGCCGCACTCCGCACATGCGTAGGGCTCTCCGACCTCGACGAGAGCTCGGTGCAACTGGGTCCTGTTCGTTCGACCGGCGTGTTCCGGCAGGACGACCAGCACCCGATGGGCGGTCGACGGGGGCGCCGGGCGTTCCGGCCGCCCCCAGGACTGGCGCTTGAAGTGGCTGGTGTCGAGACCGAGGCGGGAAGCGGCGCGACGTACGCGCCGGTGGTTGGTGTCGGTGACGGCCAGCCCCAGACCCCGCATGACGTCGGCGTAGCTGGTGGAGACCCTTACCAGGCTTCTCAGCCGGTCCTCGGGGATCGTGGCGCGGCGATGGGAGAAGTGACTGATGTCGACACCCTGGCGCGTCAGCAGGCGGCCGAGCGTCGCGCGTGAACGACTGTCGTCGGGAACGCCCAGCGCACGGGCCAGACCGCGCACGCTCGTTGCCGCGGCCGCGGCTGTCCGCAGTTCCTCCGCGCTGAACGGCAGGTCCGGTTCGGGGCGGTCCATCCCGGGGAAGTGGGTGACGTCGATGCCCGCCGCGATGATGCGGCGGCGGATGTGGGAGAGCGTTCCCGTGGCGGGGGTGGCACCCAGTTTCAGGGCCACTTCGCGCAGCGACGAGGAGGAGGCGGCGGCTTCCGCGAGGGCGCTGTCGGGGTACTTGCGCCACGGACTGCGCCTCACGAAGTGACTCGTGTCCAATCCGTGGCGCCTCACCTGCTCCTGCAGGACGCGCCGTTGACCTCCACTCGTGGAGAGGCCGAGCCGCCGCATCAGATCGGTCCAGTTGCGCGCTCCGGCGACCTCCGGCGCGAGTCTTTCCCTGCTGTACGCGTCCGTCCCCATCGGTCCCCTCCGTTTCCGGCCACCTGTTCGTGGCTCGTACGGAGTAACGAACCGTCCGTCCGGGCGTCACGCTGAACCGCCGGGACGTGTGGAGCGGCCCGGGCCGGGTGCCGGTGCGGGCCGCTCCGGGGGGGGTGGGAGGTCAGATCCCCAGGTCCTTGATGATCTTGGCGACGTGGCCGGTGGCGCGGACGTTGTAGAGGGCCCGTTCGACCTTGCCCTGCTCGTCCACGACGATCGTGGAGCGGATGACGCCCAGGTACGTCTTGCCGTAGTTTTTCTTCTCGCCGAAGGCGCCGTAGGCGTCGAGGACCTTCTTGTCGGGGTCGGCCAGGAGGGTGACCTGCAAGGACTCCTTCTCGCGGAACTTGCCCAGCTTCTCGGGGCTGTCCGGGGAGATGCCGATCACGTCGTACCCGGCGCCGGCCAGCAGGTCGAGGTTGTCGGTGAAGTCGCAGGCCTGCTTGGTGCAGCCGGGGGTCAGCGCCGCCGGGTAGAAGTAGACGATGACCTTGCGGCCCTTGTGGTCCGACAGGGACACCTCGTTGCCGTCGGCGTCGGGGAGGGTGAAGGCGGGGGCCACGTCCCCGGGCTGGAGTCGCTCGCTCATCGCACCAGCGTAACCGGGGGTCCTGACAGTGCGGCCGCACGGGGAACTGACAGACTGTCCAGAACAAGCAGGAACGTCGGCTCACTCCGAAAGGGCCTCACCGTGGCGGACACGTCGGACACCAGAACCCCGGCGCAGATCGAGGCGGACATCAGGCGCCGCCGTGAAGTGCTGGCCGAGACGCTCGACGAGATCGGGGTGCGGGTGCACCCGAAGACGATCGTCGGGGACGCCAAGGCCAAGGTCGTCGCCAATGTCGACCACACGCTCGGGAGGGCCTATGTCCAGGTCAACCGGGCTGTGAGCGATGTGAGGGCGCAGTTCGTGGACGAGGAGGGCGCGCCCCGCCTGGAGCGGGTCGTGCCGGTCGCCCTCGTCGTGGTCGGGCTCGTGGGGCTGCTGGCCCTGGGTACCCGGCGTCGTAAGGGCTGACCCGGCGGGGTGCCCGTCCGGCTGAGGCAGGTAGGTTCGATGCCGTGAGCGGTAACAGGAACGAGCAGCACGACAAGCTTCCGATCCGGATGCTGCACGACCGCGTCCTCGTCCGGCAGGACACGAGCGAGGGCGAGCGACGGTCCGGCGGCGGCATCCTGATCCCGGCGACGGCGGCCGTGGGCCGTCGGCTGGCCTGGGCGGAGGTCGTCGCGGTGGGGCAGAACGTACGGACCGTGGAGCCGGGGGACCGGGTCCTCTTCGATCCGGAGGACCGGGCGGAGGTGGAGGTGCGGGGCGTCGCGTACGTGCTGATGCGGGAGCGCGATCTGCACGCCGTGGCGGCCGACCGGTTCGAAGGGTCCGAGGACTCGACCGGGCTCTACCTCTGAAGCGAAGGCGAGCAAGGGCTGGTGACCGTGGTCGCCAGCCCTTTTCGTCGTTCTTCGTCAGGTGGTGAGGAGCCCGACGAGACGCGCCGTACCGGGATGACAGGCAAGGACGACGCGCCCCCGCGCTCGACGGGGCCTACGGGCCGACCGGGCGGCGGCCTGTGAGCTGCGGGCCCGTGCCGCCGCTCGTCGGCAGGCCCGTCGAGCCGCCGTTCGTGGTGTCGCCGGAGGTGTCGCCGCCGGAGCTGTCGCCCGTCGAGCCGCCGCCGGTGGTGGTGTCGCCGGAGGTGCCGCCGTCGGTCGTTCCGCCCGTCGTCGTGCCGCCGTCGGCCGTCCCCCCGGTGGTGGTGCCGTTCGTCGTTCCGCCGGTCGTCGTGCCGCCCGTGCTCGTCCCGCCGTCGGTCTGCCCCTGGGTCTGGCCCTGGGACCGGCCGGGCGACTGGGAGCCGGGGCCGCCGGTGGCCGTGGGGTCCTCCTCCGGGCTCTGGCTGGGCTGCTCCTGCGACGGCTCGGAGGACGGGTACGCCGTCTCCTCGGAGCCTGTCTGGAGCTGGAGGCTGAAGTCGGTGGGCGGGGTGTCCTTCAGGGCCTCCTTCATGAACTGGGCCCAGATCTCGGTGGGCGCGCCGCCGCCGTTCATGCGGGGCAGGCCCATCGCGCCGTACAGCGACTTGTGGGCGGCGGTGACCGGGTCCTGGCCCATCACGGCGACGACCGTGGCGAGGTCGGGGGTGTAGCCGGCGAACCAGGCGGCGGTGTCCTCCTCGGCGGTGCCGGTCTTGCCGGCGGCGGGGCGGCCCGCCTCCAGCGCCGCGGTCGCGGTGCCGTTCTGCACGACGCTGCGCAGGACCGAGGTCGTGGTGTCGGCGGCCTCACGGCTGATGACCTGCGAGGACTTGCGCTGGGGCAGGTCGATGACGTCCGCGCCGTCCTTGGTGATCTTCTCGATCATGGTGTACGTGCCGTGCTCGCCGTGGTTGGCGAGGGTCGCGTAGGCCTCCGCCATGTCCAGGACGCTCGCGGTGGCCACGCCGAGCGCGATCGACGGGTACGGCTGGAGCTCGGGGGTGTCGGTGGGCAGGCCCAGCTCGATTGCGGTCTGCCGGACCTTCTCGGGGCCGACGTCGACGGCCATCTGCGCGTACACCGAGTTCACCGACTTGTCGGTGGCCTCCCGCACGGTGATGTCGCCGTAGGAGTAGTCGTCCTCGTTGGCGGGGTCGTAGCCGCTGTTCCAGCCCTGCACCGGGCGCTTGTTGGTGCCGTCGTAGATGGTGTTCGGGGTGATCCGCCGGCCGTCCTGGGTCTCGGAGCCGTTCTCGACGGCCGAGGTGAACACGAACGGCTTGAAGGTGGAGCCGACCTGGAAGTCCCGGCGGGTGGCGTTGTTCGTGTACTGCTTGACGTAGTCGATGCCGCCGTACATCGCGAGGACCTTGCCGGTCTTGGGGTCGACGGCGGCGCCGCCCGCGCGGACGTAGGTGTCGACCTTGCGGTTCTTCTTGTCGAGCTTGGCCATCAGCTGGTCGTCGACGGCGTCGACGAAGGCGTCCTGCTTCTTCTTCTCCAGGGTCGTGGTGATCCGGTAGCCGCCGGAGTCGAGGGAGGCCTCGTCGACGACCCGGTTCTTGATCAGGTAGTCCTTGATCGCGCGCACGATGTAGCCGCGCTGACCGGACATGCCGGTGTCGGCGCCGCTGGTCTCGCGCGGGGTGGGGAACTTCATGCCGGTGCGCTCGGACTCGCTCAGCCAGCCCTTGGTGACCATGCCGTCCAGGACGTAGTTCCAGCGGGCCTCGGCGGCCTTCTGGTTCTCCGGGTGGGCGACGACGTCGTACTCGCTGGGCGCGTTCAGCAGGGCGGCGAGGTAGGCGCCCTGGGGGGCGGTGAGCTCGGCGGCGTCGATGCCGTAGTAGGCCTGGGCGGCGGCCTGGATGCCGTAGGCGTTGCGGCCGAAGTAGCTGGTGTTGAGGTAGCCCTCGAGGATCTTGTCCTTGCTCTGCTCGCGGTCCAGCTTGATCGAGATGAAGAACTCCTTCACCTTGCGGGTGACGGTCTGCTCCTGTGCGAGGTAGTAGTTCTTCACGTACTGCTGGGTGATGGTGGAGCCGGACTGCTTGCCCTTGCCCATCGCGGTGTTCCAGCCGGCGCGGACCATCGCCTTGGGGTCGACGGCGGACTCGGTGTAGAAGTCGCGGTCCTCGGCGGCGAGCACGGCGTGCTGGGCGGCCTTGGACATCTGCGCGAGGGTGACGTTCTCCCGGTTGACCTCGCCGTCGCGGGCGATCTCGGTGCCGTCCGCGTAGAGGTAGACGTTGCTCTGCTTGGTGGCGAGGGCGTTGGCGGGCGGGATCTTCACCATCGAGTAGCCGAGGAAGAACAGGCCGCCTGCGAGCAGGGCGCAGAGCAGGAGGGCGCCGAGCACCATGCGCCAGGTCGGGAACAGCCTGCGCCAGCCCGTGCGCTTGGGCCGCTTCGGCTTCTTGCCCCCGGTCGGCTCGGCCGCCCCGGGTTCTGTGGGCACCGAGCCCTCGGTCGGCTCCTGCGGCTGGTCGCTCATGTGCTGCTCGGACTCCTGTTTCGCGTCGTACGTTCCCGTACGCCTCGTACGCCTTCTGCGCCCTCTGTTGAAGACTCTCGCACCAAGCGTTCCGTTCCCGGCAATCGGCACGTCTTCCATCACGCGTCGGACACGCTTCGGTGTCGTCCGCCGTGATCCGGGGGTGTCGCGGGAAGGGCGGAAAACACGTGGCACGCGCGTGTGCCCGCGCACTAGGCTCCTGCGCTTTGGTGTCGAGCAGACCAGGGAGGACGGGTGCGGTGGGTTCGGTGCGGTTGTACGCGGCCGTGGCCGCGGGCGGTTTCAGAAGGTACGCGACCTACCGTGCGGCCACGGCCGCGGGGGTGTTCACCAACACCGTTTTCGGCCTGATCCTCGTCTACACGTACCTGGCGTTGTGGGACGAGCGGCCGCAGCTCGGGGGCTACGACCAGGCGCAGGCCGTGACGTACGTGTGGCTGGGGCAGGCGTTGTTCGCGACGCTCGCGATGCAGGGCGGTGGTTTCGAGAGCGAGCTGATGGAACGCATCCGCACCGGCGACGTGGCGATCGACCTGTACCGGCCGGCCGACCTGCAGCTGTGGTGGCTCGCCGGTGACCTGGGGCGTTCGCTGTTCCAGTTGCTGGGGCGGGGGGTGATCCCGTTCGTGTTCGGGATGCTGGTGTTCCCGACGGCGGTGTCGCACGATCCGTTGGTCTGGCTCGCGTTCCTGGTCGCGGTGGCGCTGGCGATGGTGGTGAGCTTCGCGATCCGGTATCTGGTGGCGCTGAGCGGGTTCTGGCTGCTGGACGGCACGGGCGCGCTCCAGATGCTGATCATCACGGGGATGTTCTGCACGGGCATGGTGCTGCCGCTGAACGTCTTCCCCGGGGAGCTCGGCGAGGTGGTGCGCGCGCTGCCGTGGGCGGCGATGCTCCAGATGCCGGCGGACATCCTGATGGGGGAGGGCGACCCCCTGGGCACGTACGCCTTCCAGGCGCTGTGGGCGGTGGTGCTGTTGACAGCGGGCCGGCTCGTCCAGGCGGCGGCGACCCGGCGGGTGGTGGTCCAGGGTGGGTGAGAACGGGGCTGGGGAGAGCCGCGGCGTCGAGCACCGGACCGCCGGGGCATGGACCGCCGGGGCCCGGACCGACGAGCACCGGGCCGACGAGCACCGGACCGTCGGGCACCGGACCGTCGGGCACCGGACCGTCGGGCACCGGACCGTCGAGCACCGGGCGCTCGGGAGGAGTCGCGTGCTGGAGGGACTGCGGGCCTATCGGCTGATCGCCGGCATGTGGATCCGCTCCACCATGACCTACCGGCTGTCCTTCGCGATGACCGTGCTCGGCGGGCTGCTGGTGACCGGCCTCGACTTCGTCGCGATCCTGCTGATGTTCTCCCGCGTCGACGTGCTCGGCGGGTACACGCTGCCCGAGATCGCCTTCCTGTACGGCCTGTCCGCGACCGCCTTCGGCCTCGCCGACCTGGCCCTGGGCTCGGCGGGCCGGCTGGGCCCGCGGGTGCGCGACGGCACGCTGGACACGCTGCTGGTGCGGCCGGCGCCGGTGCTGGCCCAGGTCGCCGCGGACCGGTTCGCGCTGCGCCGCATGGGCCGGATCATCCAGGGAGGGCTGGTGCTGGGCTACGCGCTGGCCGAGCTGGAGGTGCAGTGGACCGCGCTCAAGGTGCTGCTGATGCCGGTGATGCTGCTCAGCGGCGGGGCGATCTTCTGCGCGCTGATGATCGCGGGCGCGGCGTTCCAGTTCCTCGCGCAGGACGCGGCGGAGGTGCGCAGCGCCTTCACCTACGGCGGTCAGACGCTGTTGCAGTATCCGCCGACCGTGTTCGGCAAGGAACTGGTGCGTTCGGTGACGTTCGTGCTGCCGCTGGCCTTCGTCAACTGGGTTCCGGCCGCCTACGTGTTGGACCGGCCCTATCCGCTGGCCCTGCCGCAGTGGGCGGCGTTCGCCCCGCCGCTGGTGGCGGTGGTCTGCTGTGCGCTCGCCGGGCTGGCGTGGCGGGCCGGGCTGAGGTCGTACCGGAGTACGGGGAGTTGAGGACATGAGCAGCGACAACTTCATCGAGCTGGACCGCGTCGAGAAGGTCTTCGACGTGCGGAAGAAGGCCGGCCTGCTGAAACGTGAGCGGCGGCGGGTGCGGGCGGTCGACTCGATCTCCTTCACCGTGGCGCGCGGCGAGGTGGTCGGCTACATCGGGCCGAACGGCGCGGGCAAGTCGACGACGATCAAGATGCTGACGGGCATCCTCACCCCGAGCGGCGGCCGGCTGCGGGTGGCCGGGATCGACCCCTCGAGGGAGCGGACGCGTCTCGCGCACCGCATCGGGGTGGTGTTCGGGCAGCGCACGACGCTGTGGTGGGACCTGCCGCTGATCGACTCCTACCGGCTGATGCACCGCATGTACCGCATTCCGGACGCCCGTTACCGCGAGAACCTCGACCGGCTCGTCGAACTCCTCGATCTGGGCGAGCTGTTGGACGTTCCCGTACGGCAGCTGTCGCTCGGTCAGCGCATGCGCGGTGACATCGCGGCGGCCCTGTTGCACGATCCGGACGTCCTCTACCTGGACGAGCCGACGATCGGCCTCGACATCGTCTCCAAGGCGCGGGTGCGGGAGTTCCTGCGCGAGCTCAACGCCGAACGCGGCACCACGGTGCTGCTCACCACCCACGACCTCCAGGACATCGAGCAGCTGTGCTCCCGGGTGATGGTCATCGACCACGGCCGTCTGGTGTACGACGGCTCCCTCGCCGGGCTGCACGAGGCGGGGGACGGCGAGCGGACGCTGGTGGTGGACCTGGAGCGCGAGCTCCCGCCGATCGAGGCGGGGGCCTCGGCCCGCGTGGTCCGGGTGGAGGGCCCGCGCCAGTGGCTGGCGTTCCCGGCGTCGCAGTCGGCGGCGCCGCTGGTGGCGCGGATCGCGGCCGAGTACCCGCTGGTGGACCTGTCGGTGCGGGAGCCGGACATCGAGGCCGTGATCGCGAAGATGTACGCGGAGCGGGCCCGCGACGCGGCCTTGTGAACGGCCGAACGGCCGCGAACGGGGCGGCTTCTCCGTGGCCCCGGGGTGGGGTGTGCTCGTAGGCTGCCGGGTATGACCGACGACGCAGTCCCGGACCTCCGCGCCTCCGACGCCGATCGCGAACGGGTCGCCGAGGTCCTGCGGGACGCCCTCGCCGAGGGCCGGCTCGACATGGCGGAGTTCGAGGAGCGGCTGGAGGCGGCGTACCGGGCGCGGACCTACGGCGAGCTGACGCCGCTCACCCGGGACCTGCCGGTGCCGGGCGTGACGCCGCCGCAGCCCGGCCTGTCGCTGCTCGAGGAGCCGCAGGGCACGGGGGGTTGGGCCGGGCGGATCGTGGGCGGCGAGGGGACGTCGTCCTGGGCGGTGGCCGTGATGTCCGGTTTCCAGCGCAAGGGGCGCTGGACCGTGCCCCGGCGCTTCTCCTGCTTCGCCCTCTGCGGCGGCGGGGAGCTGGACCTGCGCGAGGCGAACTTCGCCGACGGCGAGGTCGTGCTCACCTGTGTGGCGATCATGGGTGGGGTGAACGTCGTGGTGCCGCCGGGCGTCGAGGTCGTGGTGCGCGGCATCGGCGTGATGGGCGGCTTCGACGACGGTGGAACGGGCGTGCCGGGCGACCCGGGGGCGCCGCGCGTGGTGGTGACCGGGTTCGCCTTCTGGGGCGGGGTGGGCGTCGAGCGGAAGCTGACGCGCGAGGAGCGCCGGCTCGCGAAGCTGGAGCGCAGGCGGGTGCGGGAGGAGGAGCGCCGGGCGAAGGCGGAGCGCAAGGCGAGGATGCGGGAGCTGCCCGAGGGCGGCGGGCACAAGGGCCGTCACCTGGGGCACTGAGGCCGCCCGGCGCGCCGGGTTCATCGACGACACCCGGCTGCGAGCGGCCGGGCGCGGTCACAGGCTCGCCGGGGCGTCTCCCTCCAGCTGCTCCAGGCCGATCGTCCCGGCCATGCGCCGGTAGCCGCGGTCGTTGGGGTGCAGGTGGTCGCCGGAGTCGGCGTCGGGGTCGAGCCGGCGGGGGTCGTGGGGGTCGCGCAGGGCCTGGTCGACGTCGGCGAGTTCGTCGAAGACGGTTCCCGAGCGCAGCGCCGCGTTGATCCGCTGCCGTATCTCCTCGCGGGCGTCGGTGTGGTCTGCGAAGCCGCGGAAGGGCATCAGGGTGGTGCCGACGACCTTGATGCCGTGGGCGTGCGCGCGGTCGACGAGGGTGCGCAGGCCGGCGAGGACGGCCTCCGGGCCGGTGAGCGCGGGGTTGCGGAGGATGTCGTTGATGCCGAGGTCGATGACGACGACCTTGACGTTCGGACGGCCGAGGACGTCCCGTTCGAAGCGGCTGAGGCCGCTGGGGGTGGCGAGGGGACGGTCCTGTCCGTGGGCGAGGACCTGGTTGCCGCTCATGCCCTCGTTGACGATGCCGTAGCGGGGGGTGTCCCGTCCCGGGGAGGCGGCGGCGCGCAGCCGGTCGGACAGGACGTCGGGCCAGCGGCGCTCGGTGTCGGCGGTGGAGGTGATGCCGTCGGTGAGGGAGTCGCCGAAGGCGACGAGGGTGCCCTCGGCCTCGTCGCTGAGGACGTCCAGCGCGGTCAGGTACCGCCAGGTGTCGCTGCGCCCGGTGTAGGGGGTGCCGGTCAGGTCGCCGGTGTGCTCGCCGTCGGCGACGTAACTGGTCTGGCGGGCGCGCGGGTGGTGGGTGACGGGGCCGGAGGAGGAGGGGGTGTAGGTGCTGACCAGGACGTCGGAGTCGCCCGGCAGGGCGAGGGGGACGGCGTCGCTGACGGTCTGCCCGCCGGGCGGGACGACGACGGTGGTGCCCCCGCCGAAGGTGAGCCGGCGCAGGCTGTCGGGGGCGGGGACGGGGCTGTCGTCGTCCGCCGCGACGGCGAGGGTGGCGGCGGTGACGGTGAGCGGGCGGGTGCCGTAGAGGTTGGACAGTGTGACACGGGCACTCGTACCGCCGACGCTGGTGTGGACGACGTTGCGCACGGTGCGGCCCGCCATGCCGGTGGTCTCGGTGTGCGGTTCGCCGCCCGCGGGGGAGGCGCCCCAGGTGCCGACCCAGACGCCGCCGGCGGCGGGCGCTACGGGTGCGGCGGGCGTGGCGGTGTCGCGGGGCGCGCTCGGCGCGGCGGTGGCGGGCAGGCCGTCGTCGTCGTCGGCGAAGGCGTCGACCCCGACGTAGATGGCCGCCGACAGGGCGATCACCGCGGCGACGATCGCCGACAACGGGGCATAACCATGATGCCTTGGGGTCATGCGGGTGCGGTTCTCCTCGGACGAGGGAGCGACGACGCTCCGGAAGGACCATGAAGATCGAGCAGGAGTTCGCCGACGAGCTCCCCCGACCAAGAGACGCCGGGAACTCTTGTTTTGTTCCGGGAGTAGGTCAGGAAGGGAGAATGTCGACGTGTGGGACACGGGGGACGGGACGGGTGGAGCGGATGGACCGACGTACGCAGACGGATGAGAGGCCACGGGCCGCGGCACGGGCGATGAACGTGTTCAGCGCCGCCGACGAGGAGCGCCGGCGCGGAGTGCGGCAGATGAAGCTCACCGCGACCGGGCTGCTGCTGTTCGTGGCCGTGGTGTACGTCCTCGCCGAGTGGGCCTCCCACCGGGGCGCGGGCCCCTGGGCGGGCTATGTGGCGGCGGCGGCCGAGGCGGGCATGGTCGGCGCGCTCGCCGACTGGTTCGCGGTCACGGCCCTCTTCCGCCACCCCCTGGGCCTGCCCATCCCGCACACGGCGATCATCCCGAAGAAGAAGGACCAGCTGGGGGTCTCCCTGGGGGAGTTCGTCGGCGAGAACTTCCTCTCCGAGGACGTGGTGCGGGAGCGGCTGCGCGCGGTCGGCATCGGCACCCGTCTGGGCGCATGGCTGGCCGAGCCGGAGCACGCCGACCGGGTGACGGCGGAGCTGGCGACGGCCCTGCGGGGCGCGCTGACGGTGCTGCGCGACTCCGACGTGCAGGCGGTGGTCGGCGAGGCGATCACCCGGCGGGCCGAGGCGCAGGAGATCGCGCCGGGCATCGGCAAGATGCTGGAGCGGGTCGTCGCCGACGGCGGCCACAAGCGGTTCGTCGACCTGGTGGTGACCCGGGCCCACGACTGGCTGGTGCTGCACGCCGACTCGGTGATGGACGCGGTGCAGGGCGGGGCGCCCGGCTGGACGCCCCGTTTCGTCGACCGGAAGGTGGGCGAGCGCGTCTACAAGGAGCTGCTGCGGTTCTGCGCGGAGATGCGGGACATGCCCTCCCACCCGGCCCGGGGCGCCCTGGACCGGTTCCTCACCGACTTCGCCTCCGACCTTCAGTCCGACACGGACACGCGCGCGCGGGTGGAGCGGCTGAAGGGAGAGGTGCTGGGGCGCGGCGAGGTCCAGGACCTCATCGCCTCCACGTGGTCCGCCGTCCGCTCCATGATCGTGTCGGCGGCGGAGGACGAGCGCAGCGAGCTGCGGCTGCGGGTGCGGGCCGCCCTGCTGTCGCTGGGCACCCGGATGGCCGGCGAGCGGAAGGTCCAGGACAAGGTCGACAGCTGGGTCGAGGGCGCGGCGGTGCACGTCGTGACGACGTACCGCGGTGAGATCACCTCTCTCATCACCGACACGGTGGCCGGCTGGGATGCCGAGCACACCACCCGCAAGATCGAGGCGAACATCGGGCGCGACCTGCAGTTCATCCGGATCAACGGCACGGTGGTGGGATCGCTGGCCGGGCTGTTGATCTACACGGTGGCGCGGGGGCTGGGGGCGTAGCCGCCCCTCCTCGGGGAACCCGGCCCCGGGTCATCCGACGAGGAGGGAGCCCATGAGTACCGCGAGTGTTCCGGCCGGGGCCGGTCGCACCATCACCACCAGCATCCCCGCCCGGCTCGACCGGCTTCCCTGGTCGCGCTGGCACTGGACGATCGTGATCGGTCTCGGCACCGTCTGGATCCTGGACGGCCTGGAGGTCACGGTCGTCGGCAACATCGCGAGCCGGCTCTCGGAGCCCGGCAGCGGCCTGCCGATCACCTCCGGGCAGGTCACCGGCATCGCGGCCGCGCTCTATGTGGCGGGCGCCTGTCTCGGCGCCCTGTTCTGGGGCCGGCTGACCGACCGCTGGGGGCGTAAAAAACTCTTCATGATCACGCTCGCGGTGTATCTGGCGGCGACCGCCCTGACCGCGATCTCCTTCGACACCTGGTGGTTCCTGCTCTTCCGCTTCCTCACCGGCTTCGGCATCGGCGGCGAGTACGCGGCGATCAACTCCGCGATCGACGAGCTCATCCCGGCGCAGTACCGGGGCCGCGTCGACCTCATGATCAACGGCAGTTTCTGGCTGGGCGCGGTCGGCGGCTCGCTGCTGTCGATCGTCGCGCTGGACACCGACGTCTTCGCCGCGAACGTGGGCTGGCGGCTGACGTTCGCGCTGGGCGCCGTCCTCGCCCTGGTGATCCTCGTCGTACGGCGACACGTCCCGGAGAGCCCGCGTTGGCTGCTGATCCACGGGCGCGACGAGGAGGCGGAGGAGATCGTCTCCTCCATCGAGCGGAAGATCGAGCAGGAGAAGGGCGAGCGGCTGCCGGCGGCGGAGGGTGAGCTCACCATCCACCAGCGGCGCGGCGTGTCGTTCGTCGAGATCGGCCGCACGGTCTTCTCCGACTACCGCCGGCGCGCGGTCCTCGGCTTCTCCCTCTTCATCGGCCAGGCCTTCCTCTACAACGCGATCACCTTCGGTTTCGGCGCGATCCTGACGACGTTCTTCGACGTGCCGAGCGGCGACACCGGCTACTACTTCGCCGTCATCGCCCTCGGCAACTTCTTCGGTCCGCTGCTGCTGGGCAAGCTGTTCGACACGGTCGGCCGCCGGGTGATGATCTCCTCGACGTACCTGCTCTCCGGGCTGCTGCTGTTCGGCACGGCCTGGCTGTTCGACCGCGGGTCGCTGAGCGCGTCCACGCTGACGGCCTGCTGGTGCGCGGTCCTCTTCTTCGCCTCGGCGGGCGCCTCCAGCGCCTACCTCACGGTCTCCGAGATCTTCCCGATGGAGACCCGCGCGATGTCCATCGCCTTCTTCTACGCCCTCGGCACCGCCGCCGGCGGCATCAGCGGCCCCCTGCTGTTCGCCGACCTCACCGGCACGGGCCGGGTCGGCGACACGGTGCTGGCGTTCCAGATCGGCGCCGCGCTGATGTGCGTCGCCGGTCTGGTCGCCGCCGCGCTCGCCGTGAACGCCGAGCGACGCTCCCTGGAGGACATCGCCAGGCCTCTGACGGCGGCGGCGACGAAGGCACGGGCCGTGACGACCGCCGGCGCGCGGGGTTCCGGCACCGGCCGCGGCCCGCAGGACCCCGAGGGCCCCCAGGGGCCCCAGGACCCGAAGACGGCGACGGCGTGACGGCCTTCCGCCCGGGGGCCGGGGGCCGCACCCGTTCGGGCCCGCGGACCGGGACCTCCCCGAGCCGCCGCGGTGCCGGGGCCGGGCCTCCGCGGTTCCCCGCCCCGGCACCGGCCCGGCCTCGGCCGGACGCGGTGCGCTGAGGCGGGGCCTGAGGTCCGGGGTCACCGGAGGGACTGGGCCGCTGGGGCGGCTTCCTGCTCGGCCGTCTGGGCCTCTGGGCCCGCCTTCGCGGCTGGGGCGGCTCCTTGCCGAGGCCGCCCCGGGCAGCCGGGCCCGCTACTTGGCGTGTGCCCCGCCCCCCTGTCGTCCCCTCCGGCGCAGCAGCAGCAGGCCGCCCGCGAGGGCGGTGATGCCGGTGGCGGCGGTCCAGGCGACGACGTCGGTGGGACCGGTGGAGGCGAGGTCGCCGTCGTCCCCGCCGGCCGGGGTGGGTGCCGTTCCGGCCGTTCCGGGGGAGGCGGAGGCGGCGGCCGACGGGCTCGCGGTGGACGCCGGGCCGGAGCCGGCGCCCGGAGCCGACGACCTCGTGGACGGCGCTCCTCCCTTACCCGCGGCCGCTCTGTCCCGGGTGAAGGCCAGCGTTCCGAAGCCGAGCTGGTCGTAGCCGCCGCTGTTGGGGCCGTAGTCCCCGCCGCCGCCCTCGGGGGCGGCCTTGGCGGCGACGCGGGTGAGGTACGGGGCGGACAGCCCGCGGCGTCCGGTGTAGTGGTTGGCGATCATCGCCCAGATGGGGCGGGTCATCGTCGGGTCGACGGTGGCCGCGTCGGCGGCGGTCTCGCTTCCCGACCAGCCGCCCACGGCGCCTTTCCTGCGGGTGTTGGCGGTGTACGCGACTTCCCCGCCGAGGCTCCACTTGGCCACGTACTGGGCGCCCTTGAGGAAGCGGCTGTCGTCGTGGCCGTACAGGTCGATGCCCTGGTTCCAGGCCATTTCGCAGACGGTGCCCATGAGGCCGACGCCGAGCAGCGCGTGCCCCTGGTCGCGGCCGGCCTCCAGCCACTCGCCGAGACCGTCGGGGTGGACGACGGGGATGGCGTTCCTGACCGAGCCGAGGCCGGCGCCGTTCTTGAAGTACTCCACGGCCCGCTCCACCCGCGCGTCGTCGTCGCAGAAGATGCCGACGGCGAGGACGCAGGCCAGCGCGGTGAGGTCCCAGTTGGGCCAGTAGTTGGTGACGACGGCGTTGTTGTGGTGCGTCAGGAAGCTTTCGCTCAGCGGGGCGAAGACGCCCGTCAGCATCGTCCGGAAGCGGGCGAGGTCGAAGTCGTCGTGGTCGCGGACGAGTTCGGCGGCGTTCGCGAACTGGTAGCCGTACAGTCCGGCCGCGAGGAACCGGTCGGCGGACCCCTGGAGCGAGGTGAGCTTCGCCGACCAGGCGTTGAGGATCGCCACGGCCGTGTCCGCGTGGGCGCTGTCGCCGCCGACGTGGTAGCGCAGGGCGTTCTGGTAGGCGGCGTGGATGTCGTTGTAGAGGATCCGGTAGTTCTCGGGTGTGCCCGACCCCCGGTACACGGTCGCCTGCGGACGCGCCGTCCAGCCGCTCTGCGCGTGCCGGTTGGCGGTGAGCCTGGCGTACCCGGCGGTGTGGGGCGCGGCGCCCGCCTTCACCTTCGCGGCCATCCGCTCCAGGTCGGCCCGGGTGTGCAGCAGGCCGGGGTGGACGTAACCGCCGGCGGCGGCCGCGGCGGTCCCGGCGCCCACCGCGGTCCCGGCACCCACCGCGGTCCCGGCACCCACCGCGGCCCCGCCGGCCGCCACGCTCGCTGCCCTGAGCACGCTGCGGCGGCTGAACTGTCGAGTCTGTCGAGGTCGAGTCACATGCATGCGGGGGAGACGCGGCAGGACCCGTGTCGATAACGAAAACCCGCGCGCGTCCGGCCCGCCGGGCGCCCGCCCGCGCGGGCGACCCTACGCTCCGGTCGTCGACCCGGGCCGCACGATCATCAGCACCGTCACCGTCGCCCAGAGCAGGTTGAACACCCCGGTGAACATGGCGAGTCGCACCGTCGTCTCCCGCGTCCCCGTCCCCTCGGCGAGGGTCTCCTGCCGGGGCAGCACGAGGACGACGAGGACGAGCGCCGCCAGCACGGTCAGCGCGATCGACACGACCAGCCAGGCGTCGCCCATCACGCCCATCGCGCCCGCCGTGAAGAACCCGAAGACGGGGACCGCGATGCCGACGCCCGCGTACACCCGGCAGATGCGGTGCAGCAGCCGTACGGTCTCGGTGGCCCGCTCGTCGTCGGGTGCGGCCAGGGCGCGCCGGGCGGCGGGCGGGAACATGCTGGCGGCGACGGTGACGGGACCGATCGCGACGATCGCGGCCAGGACGTGGACGGCAAGGAGGAACTTGGTCACGAAGGGACGGTAGGCGGCCCGCGCACCCCCGCAGAAGTGGCGGCAATGCCAGGGCCCGACGGATTCTCGCCAACCCGCGCGGCCGCCCAGCCTGCCCAACCGGCCCGGCCTGCCCGGTCCGCGCGGCCGCCCAGCCTGCCCCACCGGCCCGGCCCGCCCCACCGGCCCGGCCCGCCCAGTCCGCCAACCCGCCCGTCCGTGCCCCCGTCCAGCCTGCCCAACCTGCCCAGCCCGCCCAGTCCGCGCGGCCTTCCCAACCCGCCCGGTGCGCGCGGCCCGCGCGGTCCGCCAACCCGCCCGGTCCGCGCGGCCCGCCAACCTGCCCAACCCACGTGGCCCGCCCAGCCCACCCAACCCGCGCGGCCCGCCGACCTGCCCGACCCGCCCGGTCCGCGCGGCCCGCCAACCTGCCCAACCCACGTGGCCCGCCCAGCCCACCCAACCCGCGCGGCCCGCCGACCTGCCCGACCCGCCCGGTCCGCGCGGCCCGCCAACCTGCCCAACCCAACGCGGCCCGCCGCCCCCCTGCGCCACGGCGAACGGCGCCGGAGGCACGGTGGGCGGGAATCCGTCGCCCACCTACGCTTTCGCCATGCACACCGTCGCCGTACTCGCCCTGGACCGCGTCGTGCCGTTCGACCTGTCCGCCCCGATCGACGCCTTCGGCTGGGCGCGGCTGCCCGACGGCCGGGAGGCGTACCGGGTGCGGGTCTGCTCGCCGTCGGCGTCGGGAGAGGTCAGCGCAGGGGCGTTCACCGTGCGGGCGCCGTACGGGCTGGAGGCCCTCGCGGAGGCCGACACGATCATCCTGCCCGGCGTCGAGGAGCCGCCCGACCCGCTGCCGGCCGGGGTCGCCGAGGCCCTGTGCGCGGCGGCGGCGAACGGCACCCGCATCGCCTCGATCTGCGTCGGCGCGTACCTGTTCGCCGCCACGGGCCTGCTGGACGGCCTGCGCGCCACCACCCACTGGATCGCCGCCCGCGACCTCGCCGAGCGCTACCCGAGGGTGACCGTCGACCCGAACGTCCTCTACGTCGACAACGGCCAGTTCCTCACTTCGGCCGGGGCCGCCGCGGCCCTCGACATGTGCCTGCACATGATCCGCAAGGACCACGGGTCCGCCGTCGCCGCGCAGGCCGCCCGCATGTCCGTCATGCCGCTGGAACGGGAGGGCGGGCAGGCCCAGTTCATCGTCCACGACCTGCCGCCCGCACCGGCCGGGGCCACCCTGGAGCCGCTGCTGTCCTGGCTCGAGGACCATTGCGCGCGATCTCACACTGGATCAGATCGCCGCACGGGCGGGCATGAGCACCCGTACCCTCAACCGCCGCTTCCGCGATCAGACCGGGACGACGCCCTTGCAGTGGCTGCACCGGGCGCGGGTACGGCGGGCCCAGCACCTGCTGGAGACGACGGCGCACCCGGTCGAACGCATCGCCGCCCAGGTCGGGTTCGGCTCACCCACGGCGTTCCGGGAGCGCTTCCGCAGGGTGGTGGGCACGAGCCCGCAGGGGTACCGGCGGGCGTTCCGGTCGGGACGGACGGACACCTGATCTTCGTATGAAGATCGGATAAGGTGTCCCGCCGTGGCACGTGCGCACACGTGAACCACCGTCACGTACTCGGGGGAGACGTCACCGTGAACACCCGCCGCCCAGGTCTGTCGAGCGTGCTGCGCTCCGCACCCAGCCCGTTCGCCGTCGCCGCGGCGGTGGCGGCCGCGTCCCGCCCCGGACGCGTCGAGGACCCGGTCGTCCAACGGCTCCAGTCCGGTCGCACCTGGGCCGGGGTCGTGGCATCGGTGTGGATGCTGTTCGCCTACCCGCTGGCCGAGAGCGGCGACCAGATCCTGCTGGGCAAGGTGCTGGACGTGGTGGCCGGCTGCGGGATCGCCCTCGTCGCCGGACTGATCGCCCTGAGCGTCTTCATCGGCATGGCCGACCCCTCGCTCCGTGGCGTCTACACCCGGCGCCTCACCGGCCCGGGTACCGCGCTCGGCACCATCGTGCTCGGCGTGGCCCTGTGCGGGGGCGGCGGCCTGCTGATGCTGAAGCTCCTGCGAGCGGAGATCATCCCGTGGGAGGACATCCGGGAGGCGGGCAACCTCGCCTGGCTGGCGTCGTTCCTGGTGTTCGTCCTCGCCATGCTCGTCCTCGCGCTCGCCCTGGCCCTGACGGCGCTCTTCACCCTGGGCGCCGCGGCCCTCGCGCTCAACTCCTGCTTCCGCGTCGGCGACGTCCACGAACTGCTGCCCGCGCTGATCTCACCGTTCCTCGTGTGGTCCCTGTTCGTCCTCAGCCTCTTCGACGGCCCCGAAGTGGCCGCCCCACCGCTCGTCCTCTACACCTTCCTGCTGGGCGGCCCCCTGTCGGTGACGGCCCTGTCGGCGTGGGAGGTGTGGCGGCTGAGGCGGCTGTACGGAGTGACGTGGCGGTCGGCACTGGGGCGGGGCGGCACACCGGAGTCGACGTACGCTCCGCGGCCCGTGTACCCGCCGGAGCCGACCTACGCGCCGGAACCGCAGTACGGGCCTGATCCGCAGTACGGGCCTGATCCGGAGTACGGGCCTGATCCGGAGTACGGGACGGGGCCGGCGTACCCGCCCGGGCCGACGTACGTGACGGGTCCGCGGCACCCGTCGCCGTACGGGTACGACCCCTACGGCGGACCCGGGTCCCAGCCGTTCCCCCAGGGCTCGAACCGGGGCTGAAGCCGGCTGGTGCGGGCCCCGCCCCCGCCGGCGCCGCCTCCCGGGGATCAGCCGCGCCGGTCGGCCACCGCCCACGACACCAGCGCCACCGCTCCCGCGACCCCGAACACCGACGGCCAGGCGCCCACCTTCCTGGCCAGCGGATGCGACCCGGCGAAAGCGGCGACGTACGCCGCGGTCAGCGCGCCCGCGGCCTTCCCGCCCGCCCGCTGCCGCCACTGCTGCGCGGCAGCCGCCCCCGCGACGGCCAGGACGGCCCCGCCGAGCTGTCGCTTCCCGCTCCAGCGGGCGACGCCGTACCCGCCGACGAGCCCGCCCGCGGCGATCACCGAACCGGGAATCTTCGACATCATCTGCCTCCACGTCACCACGAAGCCGTCCGTACGTGACTCCGAGGCTACGACCCGGACCAGGCAGAACCACTGACCTGAGTCGAAGGTTGTCAACTTTCCTCGTCCGAGCTATATAAGAAGTCGTAGGGCATCGCACACAGAGCCTGATGAGAGGAGTGGACTGTGATGCTCATGCGTACCGACCCGTTCCGCGAATTCGACCGCCTCGCGCAGCAGGTCTTCGGTCCGACGGAAACCGGCCGCGGTCGTCTCGCCGCGATGCCGATGGACGCCTACCGGTCGGGGGACGACTTCCTCGTCCACTTCGACCTCCCCGGCATCGACCCCGAGACGATCGAGCTGGACGTCGAACGCAACGTCCTCAATGTCCGCGCCGAACGCCGTTCCCCCGCCCCCGAGGGCGCGGAACTCGTCGTCGCCGAGCGCCCGACGGGCACCTTCACCCGCCAGCTGTTCCTCGGCGAGACCCTCGACACGGACCGCATCGACGCCTCGTACGAGGCCGGCGTCCTGACGCTGCGCATCCCCGTGGCCGAACAGGCCAAGCCCCGCCGCATCCAGATCTCCGGGGGCGACCGCGGGCGCAAGCAGTTGAGCGGCTGAAGCCGGGTGACCGGGTGACCGGGTGACCGGGTAACCGGGCGGCCGGGCTCTGAGCCCTCGCACGACGTCGACCACACGCGACACGCGGCGATGGACCCCGGCCCCCGGCCCCGCCCCCCCGGCTCCACCCCCGCCCCCGGTGCCCGACCGCGCGGTCCGCACCCCGGCGTCCCCCTCCCGGCACGCGGGCCGCGCCCGACCCCGTCCGCCCCGGCCCGGGACAACCGGCCCGGGCCCCCGTCCCGAACGACCAGGCCCCCGCCCCCGCCCCCCGCCCGTCCTGAACGACCGGCCCCTACCCCCTCACACGTTTCCGGGGCGGGGTGCGGACCGGCCCCCCACCCCGGCCCGCACCCGGCCTCGGACCCAGCCCCGACCCGTCCCAGCCCCAGAGGAGAAGCCCTGACGATGACGACCGTGACGTCCATCCCGCAGACGGCGAGGACCCTGATCCCCGGCCCGCAGACGAAGCGCGTGCCCGATGCCGCCGGCACCGGCGGCTGGTCCGAGCTGATCGAGTCGGTGAAGGACGCAGGCCGGTACCCGACCACCACGGAGGCCGAACGCGTCACCCGCACCGTCCTGTCCGCCCTGGGCGGCCACGTCACCGGCGACGAACGCGTCGCCCTCGCCCGGGCGCTCCCGACCGAGGCGGCCCGGGTGCTCGCGTCCCGGATCCCGGCCGTCCGCCCCCAGTCGGCGCGGGAGTTCGTGGAATCGGTGGCGGCCCGCATCGACGGCGCCACCCCGGCCACGGCCCGCTGGGACGTCAGCTCGGTCCTCGGCGTCCTGCCGTCACTGGTCGGCGACGACCTGATCGACCGGGTCCTCGACCGACTCCCGCCGGGCTACGCCCTGCTGTTCGGCAAGGCGGAACTGGCGACCCGCACATGACCCGGTAGGGGCAGAGGCAGGCAGCCGCCCCGCCCTCCGGACCGACCGCGCACGCACGTACGCCTACCAGTCGATCGCGTCCTTCCTCCGGTGGGGCGAGTAGTCCCAGATCACCTCTCCGCACCCTTCGGTCGCCCAGTGGCGGCCGCTGCGCAGGTGCCGCACGACGATCTCCTGCAGCTCCGAGGCCGGCACCAGCCGCAACGCCGAGTCCATGTCCGACACCGTGCGGCCGAAGGTGTACTCGACGGCGTCCTGGTCACCGGTCGTCAGCCCGCCACCGCCCGGCACGACCCGGTGACCGACGCCCCACCCGTAGGTGTGGTAGTTGGACCTGCGCACGAACCGGCGGAACGGGTGCTCCTCGGGCAGGTACTCCGCGAGATCCGGGTCGGTGATCCAGCTGTGCACGTAGAGGGAGATGCCCGTGTACCCGAACCGCACGCCGTCGCCGTACCGCCTGGGGAGCCGACGGAAGAAGTAGTGCACGTCCGAGGCCCACGGCATCCCGAACTCCGTCGGGAGCGGATCCGCCCCGTAGGGCACCCGCACGTCCACCCCCTCGTTCCCGGCGAGGCAGTCGAGCCCGCCGAGCCGGTAACGGCGCCCGGAGAACACGGGCATCACGTACTCGTGAGGGACGGGCGGAAGGCCGCTCCGCCCGCCGCCGGTGTCGCCGTCGGACGACCGTCGCCGCACGGCGAGCTTCTCGCCGAGAATGCCGAGGCTCGCCCAGGAGGTGTCCTCGGACGCCCCCATCGCGGTGTGCAACGCGCACACGTCCGGCACGACGGCGAGGCAGGCGACGACGTAGAACCACCGCCCGGCGAGGCCGTGACCGTCCAGGGCGGGCCCGGTCGGCACGGGGACGTCCGTGCCCATCCGGGCACGCGCGGCCTCGACCGTACGTTCCAGGAGCCACCGCCATCCCGATCCCGGCTCGGTCACCAGCCGGACGGCCTCGGCGATCTCGTCGTGGTCCTCGGCCGGCACCTTCAGCCGCGTCAGCAGGTCGGCGAGCCGCTCGCCCAGCGGAATCTCCACCGGGGGGGGGGGGGGGGGGGGGGGGGGACCCCCCCCCCCCCCCCCCCCCCCCCCCAGGCCCGCCGGCTGAAAGGGCCCGGGGAACTGGAGATCGTGGCCTTCGAGCGCGGG